>NZ_CP045392.1:2245425-2564907 GCF_009363635.1 Erythrobacter sp. THAF29
GCCACACGGTCGGGACGCCCGCGCTGTCGGTCACCTTTTCGCGCAGCATCAATTCATGCAGCACGGCAGGATCGTTGACCGCGGAAAACACGAACTTGATCCCCGCCATCGCGCCCGCATAGGGCAGCCCCCAGCTTGCCGCGTGGAACATCGGGACCACCGGCAGCATTACCGATGCGCTCGAGAAGTTGAACGCGGCAGGCTGCAGGCCCGCGAGCGCGTGGAGCACCGTCGAGCGGTGTTCGTATTGCACGCCCTTGGGATTGCCCGTGGTGCCGGAGGTGTAGCAGATCATGCAAGGATCGGTTTCCGGCCCGGTCACCCATTCGAAATCGCCGTCTTCCGCGCCGATCCAGTCTTCGAAGGCGGGCGAATACTCGCCGCTGTCATAGCAGATGTAATGCTCCACCGTGTTCCAGCGGGCTTTCATCTTGTCGACGATCGGCTGGAAGGCCGCATCGTAAAGCAGCACCTTATCCTCGGCGTGGTTGACGATATATTCGAGCTGGTCGTCGAACAGGCGCGGGTTCACCGTGTGCAGCACCCCGCCCATCCCGGCAACGCCGTACCAGCTCACGAGGTGGCGCGAGTGGTTCATCGCCAGGCTGGCGACGCGTTCGCCCGGCTTCACCCCAAGCTTTTGCAATGCCTGCGCCATCTTCAGCGCATCGGCTCTGATGCCCGCCCAGTTGGTGCGCGTCTCGCTGCCATCGGCCCAGCGCGTCACGATCTCGCGCGGGCCTGATTCGCGCGCCGCGTGATCGATCACGCTGGTAATGCGCATCGAAAATTCCTGCATCGCGCCGAGCTTGCCTGCGGTCATTCTGTTTCTCTCCCAATCGGTTTTATTCTCGAACGCATTCATGCCGCCCTAAGGATTGCTTTGCAATCGCTAGTAATGGGGAGAATGGAGTCGCCTGTCAGGCGACGAGGCGCAGGCTAGCGCGGCCACGGACCGGTACGAGTTCGACGCGCTCGATGCCCTCTATATCGGCGATCCTTTCGGCCAGGTCACCGTCAAGGATGAAATTGCGACCAAGGCGGACCATCGCCTCCTCGTCCGTGCCGAGTATCAGGCGAACCATAACCTCGCCCGGCGCGTCTTCACCGGTTGCGAGTTCGAGCTTCATTTCCTTGAGTGCCTGAATGCTGAGGATATCGGCACGCAGGAGCATCGGAGTGCTGCCGCTGACGGAGGCAAGCGGGGTCGCCCCGCGAACTGTCAGCCGCGGAGGCTCGCCCGGGTTGGGCGAATCGAGTTCGACATTGAGCAGTAGGCAGGTGCCCTCCGCCGCCCAGCGCTCGAATTCGCCAACGAGCGATTCCTCGAAGCACGCCGCCGAGAACTGGCCCGAGGCATCGGAGAAATCCGCCCGCACGAATTCGCCGCCACGCCTTGTTCGCGCCTTGCTCATGCCTTCGACCATCACCGCCATGACCGCGCTGCCCCGCCCCCCGGCAGGCGCGCCCGCCTCCATCAGGCTCTGATAGGTCCGCGCCCCGCGTGCGGATGCGACATCGCGGTATTGCTGGACCGGATGGGCCGAGAAATAGAACCCGAAATTCTCGCGTTCCTTTGCCATCTGCTCGGTGCGAGACCACGGCTCGGTCGGTTGGAGCCGGAGCGAGTCCTCGGGCGCATCCTCGCCTCCGAACAGACCGCCCTGCCCGCTCGAACGTTCGCGCATCGCGGCGTCGGCAGTGGCGAGCAAGAGATCTGCATTGGCAAACAGAAGAGCCCTGTCGGGTTCAAGCCCGTCAAGCGCGCCCGCACAAATCAGACCATCCAATTGCCGCCGGTTCATCGAACCTTGCGGCAAGCGCTCGAAGAAGTCCTTGAGGCTTTCGAACGGCCCGTTCGCCTCGCGCTCGGCGACGATCGCCTCCATCGCCTTTTCTCCGACATTGCGGATTCCTGCGAGCGCGTATCGCACCGCATAGCCGTGATCGGTCTGTTCGACGGTGAAGCGCGCTTCGGAGGCGTTGACGTCGGGCGGGAGCACCTCAATCCCGCCTTCGCTCTCCTTGGCGCTAGGCGGTTTGTAGCGCCGCGCATCGTCGACGAAGACGCTCAGTTTTTCCGACTGGTGGAGGTCGAAACACATCGAGGCGGCGTAGAACTCTTCCGGGTAGTGCGCCTTGAGCCATGCGGTCTGGTAGGCGAGCAGCGCATAGGCGGCTGCGTGCGACTTGTTGAAGCCGTAGCCTGCAAACTTGTCGATCAAGTCGAACAGCTCGTTCGCCTGCTTGGCTTCGATCCCCGAGACTTCACGGCACCCGTCGACGAAGCGCTGGCGCTGCGCGTCCATTTCCGCCTGCACCTTCTTGCCCATAGCGCGGCGCAACAGGTCTGCATCGCCGAGCGAATATCCGGCGAGGATCTGCGCCGCCTGCATCACCTGTTCCTGGTAGACGAAGATGCCGTAGGTCTCGGCCAGGATGCCTTCGAGCTTGGGGTGCGGATATTCGATCGGCACTTCGCCCGCCTTGCGCTGGCCGAACAGCGGGATGTTGTCCATCGGACCCGGGCGGTAGAGCGAGACGAGCGCGATGATGTCGCCGAAATTGCTCGGCTTCACCGCCTTGAGCGTGCGCCGCATGCCTTCCGATTCCAGCTGGAACACGCCGACCGTGTTACCATCCTGCATAAGGTCATAGACCGCCTTGTCGTCGAGCGGCAGCGCGCCGAGGTCGATTCCGATCCCGCGCAGTTCCAGAAGGTCGACCGCCTTGCGCAACACCGACAGCGTCTTGAGGCCGAGGAAGTCGAATTTGACGAGGCCGGAGCTTTCGACATTCTTCATGTCGTATTGCGTCACCGGCATGTCCGAACGCGGATCGCGGTAGAGCGGGACGAGCTGCGACAGCGGCCGGTCACCGATCACCACGCCCGCCGCATGGGTCGAAGAATTCCGCGGCAGTCCTTCGAGCTCCATTGCGAGATCGACGAGCCGCTTCACCTCGTTGTCGTTGTCGTATTCGTTCTTGAAATCGGCTGCGCCATTGAGCGCACGCGGCAGCGTCCACGGATCGGTCGGGTGGTTCGGCACCATCTTGCACAGGCGATCGACCTGTCCGTAGCGCATCTGCAGGATCCGACCGCAATCGCGCAGCACCGCGCGCGCTTTCATCTTTCCGAAGGTGATGATCTGCGCGACGTGATCGGCGCCGTATTTCTGCTGTACATAGCGGATCACCTCGCCGCGCCGCGTTTCGCAGAAATCGATATCGAAGTCGGGCATGGAAACGCGCTCGGGATTGAGGAAACGCTCGAACAGCAATCCCAGCTTGATCGGATCGAGATCGGTGATCGTCAGCGCCCAGGCGACGATCGAGCCTGCGCCCGAGCCGCGCCCCGGCCCCACCGGGATGCCCTGTTCCTTGGCCCACTGGATGAAGTCGGCAACGATCAGGAAGTAGCCGGGGAACCCCATATTGACGATGATCTCGATTTCGTAATCGAGCCGGTCGAAATATTCCTTGCGCTGCTCCTCGGTGAGATCTTCGTACGGCTCGAGCCGGGCCTCCAGGCCCTTGCGCGACAATTCGGCCAGCATCTTCGCCTCGCCCTCGAGATCGCCTGCAAGGCTCGGCAGGATCGGATCGCGATAGGGCGGCGCGTAGGCGCAGCGTTGAGCGATGACGAGCGTGTTCCGGATCGCCTCGGGAATGTCCGCGAACAGCTCCTCCATCATGCTCGCCGATTTGACGTAGCTCTGCCGGTTGGTGCGCGGGCGGTCCTCGTTCTCGATATAGGTCGAGTTGGCGATGCACAGCATGGCGTCATGCGCCTTGTGCATGTGCGGCTCGGCGAAGTTGGCCGGATTGGTCGCGACCATCGGCAGGTCGCGCACATATGCCAGGTCGATCAACGCCTCTTCAGCGCGCTCGCATACCGGATCGCCGCCGCGCGCCAGCTCAACGTATAGCCGGTTCGGAAACAGCGATTGGAGCCGGTCGCACATTGCCTCCGCCGCAGGGGCTTGCCCCTCGGCCAGCAGCCGCGTGAGCGCGCCTTCGCCCGCCCCCGTCAGCGCGATCAGGCCTTCGGTGTGTCCTTCAAGATCGGCCAGTTGCACATGGGGTTCGAGCTCCAGAGGGCGTTCGAGGTGCGCCTTGGAGACGAGATGACACAAATTGTCGTAGCCCGCCTCGTCCTGCGCGTAGAGCGGCAGGTAGTCGACTTGCTTGCCCTCTTCGTCGCGTGCCACACCTAGCAGCGTCCCGATGATGGGTTGCACGCCCTCGCCCTTGCAGCCGCCCGCAAACATGACCGCGCCATAAAGCCCGTTGCGGTCGCAAATCGCGATGGCCGGAAAGCCGCGCTCCTTCGCAAGCTTGGCAATCGCCTTGGGATCGATGGCTCCCTCGAGCATCGAATAGGACGAAAGCACGCGCAAGGGAACGAAGGGCGAAAACGGCATGCCTAACAGTTACGCCGTGACTTCGTGCATTCAAGTTGGAGCCGGCGGCGATTGGGGATAAGCCGGGGGAATAATCGAGCCGGTTGAGAGAGAAGCAATGACGGACATGATCGAAGTCGAAAACGTCAACACTCCCGGGAAAACCAGCCGGGTCAATACTGCCAAGTATACGGCCATGCGCTCCGCTTTGGAAAAGGCGCTGCCGAAAAGTTCGCCGGGGCTGACGCAAGGTGAAGCCCGGGAAGCGGTCAAACCCCACCTTCCCGAAGACCTGTTTCCCGGAGGTAGCACCAGCGGATGGTGGGCAAAGACCGTTCAACTTGACCTCGAGGCCAAGGGCGAGCTGGTGCGCGAGCCGACCAAGCCGCTCCGCTGGCACTGGAAATAGCGAGCCTCAGAGCAGCTTTTCGATATCCTTCGCGATCCGCTCGGGCGTGTCCTGCGGGCCGTAACGCTTCACGACATTGCCTTCGCGGTCGATGAGGAACTTGGTGAAGTTCCACTTGATCGAGGACGAACCCATCAACCCCTTTTTCTCGTTCTTGAGCCAATCGAACAGCGGCGAGGCATTGGGGCCGTTCACCTCCACCTTTTCCATCAGCGGAAAGGTAACACCGAAATTGACCTTGCAGAATTCGGCAATCTCGTCGGCGTCGCCCGGCTCTTGCCCGCCAAACTGGTTGCAGGGGAAGCCAAGCACCTCGAAATCCTTGTCCTTGAACTTCTGGTAGAGTTTCTCGAGGCCGTCATATTGAGGGGTAAAGCCGCACTTGCTCGCGGTGTTCACCACCAGCAGAACCTTGCCCTTCTTTGCGGCGAGATCGAGTTCCTCCCCGCGATTGGTGGTGACGGTGAAATCGGCGATTGTTGTCATTCGGATACGTCCTGTTTGGGGCGATAGATAAAGTCGAAGCTCGTCTGCCACGAAACACCGTGATCCGTCGAGGCCTCTCCAAACTGTCGGACGCTTCCATCCTCGTTTTTGGTGTAGGTCATACGAACGAGCGTATGCGGAGCCTGCGCGCTGGGCCAATTGCCGGTCAGCACCATTCTGTCTCCTGTCACGCCGCCTGCGAATTCCACGGCGCCGGGGGACGAGCCGACCCATTTCTGCTGCCATTGCCCCGTTGTCCCGTCATAGTGGTTCAGGCTCGTCCCGCCCCGGCCGTTCAGCGGCATCCAGCTCTCGATCACCGCGCAGCCATTATGCTTGCGCTCGATCCGACTGTCGGCGACCTTGCTGTCCTGGCCGTTGGGATAGACGTCCCACTCGCCGACCCAGAAATCGAAGCCGGCGTGCGCTTCACTGTCGCATCCGGGCGTCGAAGGCGGTGCGGCAGGTGCTTGCGAAGTCGATTGCAAGGCAAGCACGAATGGCGTGATAAACATGAAAAAGCCCTCCCGTTGCGAATCCGGCAGAAACTAAACGGGAGGGCGAAGTCTTAGAACGCCTTTTCTGCGAACGCGCGCGATCACTCCGCAAGAGGAAAGTCGTCGCGCTGCGAGAGCGCCACCGCTTCCTCGGCCGAATATTCGCGATCTCCCGCCTTCTCGATCACGTATTTGCCGCGCTCTTCCTCGGGCAGCAACGCGATATGCCGGATCATTTCTGCGAAGGTGCCGCGGCGCAGCGCCTTCATCCCGTCTAGCACACCGTCGCCATCGTCGGCACGGTGGAGCGCTGCGCGGTCATCCCAAGCGTGCTTACCGGTTTCGAGCGGGGTGCCTTTGAAAGTGCTGGGGTGGTCTGACATCGAATTCCTCCTTTTGCCTCATCAACGTGCGAGGCGGAGGATGGGTCCGGGTTAGCTGAGAACACCGTCGTGCAGGCGAACCACCCGGTCCATCCGTTCGGCGAGGCGTTCGTTATGTGTCGCGACCAGTGCCGCGCTGCCCTCGCCCCGCACCAGTTCGAGGAACTGGCCCAGCACGGTGTCGGAGGTGTGCTCGTCGAGATTGCCGGTCGGCTCGTCAGCCAGCACCAGGGTCGGCTGGTTCGCGAGTGCGCGGGCGACTGCTACGCGCTGCTGCTCGCCGCCCGAAAGCTGGCTCGGCCGATGGGTGAGCCGGTGGCCGAGACCGAGGCTGGTGAGCAGGCTTTCGGAGCGCGCAACCGCCTCATCGTGCGGCGTGCCAAGGATCATTTGAGGCATGACAACGTTCTCGGTCGCGTCGAAATCCGGGAGCAGATGGTGGAACTGGTAGACGAAGCCCAGATGCTCGCGCCGCAGACGCGTGCGCTGGTCGGGCGGCAGTTGCTCGGCCTGCTCTCCTGCGATCGCGATCGAACCAGCAAATCCCCCTTCAAGTAGGCCAACCGCCTGCAACATGGTTGACTTGCCCGAACCCGAAGGCCCCAGCAGCGCGACGATCTCGCCCGGCATGATATCGAGATCGACGCCGCGCAACACGTCGATGCGCTCGCCGCCCTGCTCGAAACTGCGTCGAAGTCCGCGCAGCGAGACGATAGGTGCCAGGTTATTCATAGCGCAGCACCTGTACCGGGTCGGTATTCGAAGCCTTGAACGCGGGATAGAGCGTGGCGAGGAAGGACAGGCCGAGCCCGAGCGCGGTGATCCCGATGATTTCCCACGGATCGACCCGTACCGGCAACGATGTGAGGAACCGCACTGAAGGATCCCATATCTCCACCCCGGTCACGAAAGCGATGCCATCGACGATGGGATTGCGGAAATAGAGCAACAGGAAGCCAAGGATGAGGCCGGCGACCGTACCGATCGTGCCGATCGTGGTGCCGGTGGTCACGAAGATCTTGAGCAGGCTTCGCCGCGTCGCCCCCATCGTGCGCATGATCGCGATATCGCGCGTCTTGGCGCGGACCAGCATCACGAGGCTCGAAAGGATGTTAAAAGACGCCACCAGCACCATGAAACTGAGGACGAAGAACATCGCAACACGCTCTACTTCGAGAGCCTCGAACAGGGTCGAATTGATCGTTTTCCAGTCGGCGATCTGGGCGCGTCCCGTCAGCGATTGTTCGACCGGCGCGAGTATCTCGCCGACATTGTCGGGATCGGTCACGGTGATCTCGATCAGCCCGACCGTGTCGCCGAGCAACAGCAGCGTCTGCGCATCCTCCATCGGCATTATGACGAAGGTTTCGTCGAAATCGTAAAGCCCGATCTCAAAGATTGCGCCGACCTCGTATCCGACTTGCCGGATGGAGGTGCCGAACGGCGTGACGCGGCCCTGCGGATTGATGATCGTGATCGTGTCGCCCACCCGCGCGCCGATATTGGCAGCGAGCCGCGATCCGATCGCGACCTTTCCGCTACCGGGCGTGATCGAATTGATATCGCCCATCAGCACCTTGTCCGAAAGGTCGGCGATGTCCTCTGCGGTGTTGCCGCGGACGAAAATCGCGACCGCGCGGCCATTATAGCTTGCAAGCAGCGGCTGCTCGATCAGCGGCGAGGCG
Organism: Erythrobacter sp. THAF29; assembly: GCF_009363635.1. Lineage (GTDB taxonomy): Bacteria > Pseudomonadota > Alphaproteobacteria > Sphingomonadales > Sphingomonadaceae > Erythrobacter. The sequence goes on from NZ_CP045392.1 coordinate 2,253,289, forward strand.
TCGATCACCCCCGGTGTTTCGCGAACCTGCTCGAGCGTTTGCTCCCAATTGTCGAGCTTGCCGCCATAGGCCTGGATCACCGCATGCCCGTTGAGCCCGGCGAATTTGTCGAGCATCTCGCCGCGAAAACCGCCCATGACGCTCATCACAAGCACAAGCATCGCGACCGAGAGCATCACGACCCCGACCGAGATTCCCGCCACGAGCGCGATGAACCCCTCGCCTTTGCCCGGCCAGAGATACCGCTTGGCAATCATCAGTTCGAAAGGTGAAAGCATGGAAATGAGGCGCTTACCGGTTGCTGCTGAACGCAGGCTTTAAGCGCGCGCACCGATTGGCACAATGTGGATAAGCAGCGCGCTTGTGCGTAAAGCGCCCAAGGCGGGCCACGCCTTATCAAAAAGAGGGGCACTGCGGTGCCTTCGCCCCTTGTAATCGAGCCGTAACATCGCCATTGAGCGGGCCATCCCGTCACCAGCGCAGCGGACAGAACTGGCGATGTCCAACTCCTTCACCAATCTCACGCATCCCTACCTGGATGCCGATGGCGACAAGTTGCGCGAGGAATGCGGCGTTTTCGGCGCGATAAACGCTGCCGACGCTTCGGCCGCGACGGCGCTGGGCCTCCACGCTCTCCAGCATCGTGGCCAGGAAGCGGTCGGCATCACCAGCTATGACGGCACCGATTTCTATTCCCGGCGCGGCCTCGGCCATGTGGCCGAGAATTTCTCCTCCTCGGACGCGATTGCAGAGCTGCCGGGCCATATGGCGGCGGGCCATGTGCGCTATTCGACCACAGGCGGCGCGGGCCTTCGCAATGTGCAGCCGCTTTACGCTGAACTTGCGAGCGGCGGATTTGCAGTCGCGCATAACGGTAACATCTCGAACGCGCAGGCATTGCGCAGCGATCTTGTCGCCAAGGGTTCGATCTTCCAGTCGACTTCCGACACCGAGGTCATCATCCACCTGGTCGCGACCAGCCGCTATCCCACCGTCGCCGACCGTCTGGTCGACGCTTTGCGTCTCGTCGAAGGTGCCTATGCGCTGATCGTGATGACGCCCGAGGGCATGATCGCCTGCCGCGACCCGCTCGGCATCCGCCCGCTGGTGATGGGCCGGATGGGCGACGCGGTCGTTTTCGCCAGCGAAAGCGTGGCGTTCGATGTGGTCGGCGCAGAGCTGATCCGCGAAGTAGAGCCCGGCGAGATGCTGCAGGTCGATTTCTCGGGCGAGATCAAGAGCGTCCATCCCTTCGGCAATCCCTCGCCCCGACCGTGCATCTTCGAGCACGTTTATTTCAGCCGCCCCGACAGCATATTTGCTGGGCAAAGTGTTTACGAAGCGCGCAAGGCGATAGGCACCGAACTCGCGATCGAGGCTCCGTGCGATGTCGACCTCGTCGTGCCGGTGCCCGACAGCGGCGTTCCCGCCGCCATCGGCTATGCCCAACAATCGGGCGTGCCGTTCGAACTCGGTATCATCCGCTCGCACTATGTCGGGCGCACCTTCATCCAGCCATCGGACAGCGCGCGCCATTCGGGCGTAAAGCGCAAGCACAACGCCAATCGCGGGCTTGTTGCCGGCAAGAAGATCGTGCTGATCGACGATTCCATCGTGCGCGGCACCACCAGCCTCAAGATCGTCGAAATGATGCGCGAGGCAGGCGCGAGCGAGGTGCATTTCCGCGTCGCCAGCCCGCCCACAGCGCACAGCTGTTTCTACGGGGTCGACACGCCCGAACGCTCCAAGCTGCTCGCCGCTCGCATGGAGCTCGAACCGATGTGCGAATTCATCAAGGCGGACAGCCTCGCCTTCATCTCGATCGATGGACTGTATCGCGCTGTTGGCTCCAAAGGGCGCGACAAGAAGTGTCCGCAATTCTGCGATGCGTGCTTCACCGGCGAGTATCCGACGTCGCTCACCGACCATAGCGAGCAAAAGCCCGCCGAACTGCCCTTTGCTGACCCGAAAGCAGCATAAACCATGACAGACACGAAACCGCTTGAAGGGCAGACAGCTCTCGTCACCGGCGCGAGCCGGGGCATTGGCGCTGCCACCGCGATTGCATTGGCTAAGGCCGGAGCCCATGTCATACTCGTCGCGCGCAAGGTGAAGGCGCTGGAGGCGGTCGAAGACGAGATTCACGCCGCCGGCGGAACATCGACAATCGCGCCGCTGGACCTTACCGAACCGGATTCGGTCGCGCGCCTGGCCGCGGCAATCAGGGGGCGCTGGGATGCGCTCGATATCCTCGTATTATCCGCAGCTTATTTGCCAGAGCTCACACCGCTTTCGCAGATCGACCCCAAGCAGTTCAATCAGGCGCTTCTGACCAACGTCGTCTCAACGCAGGCGCTGCTGTCTGCTTTCGACCCGATGTTGCGTAAGGCGAAGAACGGGCGGGTGATCGGGCTGACGAGTTCGGTCGGAGCGAGCCCGCGTGCCTTCTGGTCTGCGTACGGATCGACTAAGGCCGCGTTCGACAACTTGCTCGAAAGCTATGCGGCGGAGGTCGAAAAGCTAAGCCCGTTGCGCGTCGCAATCGTCGATCCGGGCGCAACCCGAACCGAAATGCGTGCCCGCGCTTATCCGGGTGAGAAGCCGGAATCTGTTAAGCCACCGGAAGTCGTGGCGTCACGAATCGTCCAGCTGCTCCAGGAAGATTTCGAGACTGGCCACCGCGAGCGCGTGAAAGGCTGATTTCAGGCCCGGCCCAACGCTTCGAAATTCTGGTAACTCCTCCATTAACTCTGCTTCGCAATCGGCCGGAAAGGCTGGGCGTACAATGTGCGATTCGACCAACTCGAGAAGACCATTCGGCGAAGAGACCCACCGCTGATTGAATGAGGCTTTGCACGGCTATGCCTACCGAATACGACACTTACAGAGTTGCCGCGCAGGAAGACCGCTGCTCACCGCGCACCAAGCTCACCATCCCTGCCACTCTTCGGGCATCTGGTGGGCGCGCTTTCCAGAGCGTGGTTCACGACCTGTCGATCTCCGGCTTTTCGGCCGCGTCGATCAACCGGATGCATGAAGGCCAGGTCTGCTGGTTGACGCTTCCGGGGCTCGAATCGCTCCAGGCCGAGGTTGTCTGGTGGGACAATTGCATCGTCGGCTGCGCGTTCAGCGAATTGCTGAGCCCGATCGTCCACGACAATATCCTGCAGCGTTACAGCAATACCGGGATCTATCGTACCGCGATCTGAGCTGCCGGGTTTCGTTCGTGCCTAGTCGGCCTCTGCGACGACTTTCATCGCGGTCATGAACATCTTCTCTCGCTCGGGTCCGCCACTCGCCCGCGACCAGTTGCCGATATAGGCGAAGACGAGCCCCTTGTCGGGTACGAGCGTGATGCCCTGCCCAAAGATGCCCTGCGCGCCGAAGGTGTTTCCGGGATAGGTCCACCACTGGTAGCCATAGCCAAAGCCGCTGTCGCCGAAATCGACGAGCGAGTCCCCCGCCTCGTCGAACCAGCCATCGGGTACGGCCCCCTTTCCGCCTTCGAGCGCAAACTGTCCCATCCGGGCATATTCCGATAGCCGCAGCGACAGGCAACACCCGCCGATATTTCCGCCGCGCGGGTCGGTCATCCAGAACATCGATCCGGCAAAACCAGCCGGTTCGACGATCTTCGTCTGCGCATATTCGGCGAGCGGCATACCCACTGCATTCTCGACCAGCAGGCCGATTAGGTTGGTCTCGCCGGTTTTGTAGACCCACTTCTCGCCCGGAGGAGCTTCGCGCTCCAGCGTCTTCATCTGGGCCACGATCGCGTCGGGGCCGTATTCGACCACGAAACGGTTCATCTGCGCCACGTCGCTGTTCGGATCGGTGTAATCCTCGTTCCACGCAACGCCGCTCGTCATGGTTGCGATCTGGCGCACTGTGACAGGGTCGTAGGCCGAGCCCTTGAGCTCAGGAATATATTTGATGATCGGATCGTCGAGGCTTTCGATGAAACCATCTTTCACCGCCGCACCGAGAAGGGTCGAGGTGAAGCTTTTCGCTACCGAGAAACTGGTCCAGCGATCGTTCGGACCTAGTCCGAGGCGGTATTCTTCGAACCGCACGGCACCGTCTTCGACAATCATGAGACCGGCAGTGTTCGTCTCTTCCATCATGGCTCGCAATTCGGACTGCAATCCTTCGCTGAATGGTTCGCCTTCGGCAAAAGACCGTGTCGCGCTTGCGGCGGGGACTTCGTGTCCGGCAAACCAGCTTTCCATGTCGCGGAAGCGCGCCGAACGTTGCTCGTCGTTCCAGAAAAGCACCTGCAAATCGGACAGATCGCGCTCGGGCGGAGTGACGAGCTTGACCTGTGAGAGCACAGGCTCCGCAGTCGCCGTGTTCGTATCCGAATAACCGCCCGCACACCCCGCCAGCGCCAATGCCACGATGCTCGAAACCAAAGCCTTGCGGATCACCATTCTCACTCTCCCCTCTTTACCAGCGTGACCTGGTGCACATCGATATTCCCGGCCATGAAGCCGCCCTCGCAATAGGACAGGTAATAGCGCCACAGCCGCACGAACCGATCATCGAATCCTTGCGGCAGGCGGCCTTCGGAAAGCGCGCGGTCGAACCGTTCGCGCCATTCGCGCAAGGTCGCGGCGTAATCCTGCCCGAAATCGACCTGGTCGCGCCATTCGAGGCCTCGCTCTTCTGCAAGCGCGCGAAACTCGCTCGACTTGATCAGCATTCCGCCGGGAAAGACATAAGCTTGGATGAAGTCGGCCGAACCGGCGTAGTCTTCAAACAGGTCGTCAGCCATCGAGATGTACTGGATTGCCGCGCGACCGCCGGGTTTCAGGTTTCGCGCAACGCAGTCCATGAAGGTCGGCCAGTATTCGCGGCCCAGCGCCTCGACCATTTCGCAGCTGGCGATGGCATCGAATTGCTCGTCGACGTCGCGGTAGTCCTGCTTGCGGAAGTCGATTGCGGCAGAGCGGTGCGCGCGCGCGTAATGCAATTGTTCGTCGGAGAGGCTGATCGCGGTCACATCGGCACCCGAGCGCGCCAATTCCTGCGCTAGAGCGCCCCATCCGCAGCCGATTTCGAGCACGGTGCGGGGATTCCCGAGCCGCTCTGACAGGGCGGCGAGCTTGCGTTGCTGCGCCGCCTCAAGCCCGCCTTCGTCCATGCCGAGCGCACTCGAATAGGTCATGCTCTCATCGAGCCATGACCCGTAGAAATCGTTGCCGAGGTCGTAATGCGCGGAGATGTTGCGCGCCGAGCCTTCGCGGTCGTTGCGGTTGAGGCTGTGCGCGATTTGCGCAGCGCGTTTGAACGCACCCGAACTGCGCGCCGTGTTGCCTAGAGTGCGCGCATTATCGCCCATCACCGCGAACAACCGCGCGTGGCAATCCGCCTCCCACTCGCCGGCCTCATAGGCCTGAAACCAGCCGACCGAACCGTTCGTCGCGAGCCGCAACAGCGCCCGCCAATCCTTGAGCCATACCTCGGCATTGAAACCGTCACAGCGCCCGCCAAGCACGCGAGTGTTTCCGTCGGGAAGGTGGGCGGTGATCGACCCGCGCTCCAACCCTGCATCCACCCGGTCGAGCACCTTGCCGAAGCCGGGCGCGAAAAGGCGCGAGAAAAACCCCGGTTGCGGCGCAAACCTCGCGCCGCCGCTGAGCAATGGCTCGCCTCTCATCCCCTGCACGCTCATGCCCCCTATGTGGCGAAGCGATGCGCGTTCAGCAAGCGGGGATCAGCGGTCACTCGCCCTTCATCGCGCGGTATGCGGCGAGCGCGCGTTCGCGGGCCTCTTTGTGGCCGATGATCTTGCACGGATATTCGCCGCGTTTCTCATCGGCAGGATCGTGGATTTCCTCGTCCGAAAGACCAGTGAGTTCGGGCACATATTCGCGGATGTAGTCCGCCGCGCCGAATTTTTCCGATTGCGAGAGCGGCGCCATGATGCGCGGGAACATGTTGGAATCGACCCCGGTGCCGGAAACCCACTGCCAGTTGGTCCCGTTCGATCCGTAGTCCGCATCGACCAGCGTGTCCCAGAACCATTCCTCGCCCTTGGTCCAGTGGATCAGCAGGTGCTTGATGAGGAAGCTCGCCGCGATCATCCGCACGCGGTTGTGCATCCAGCCGGTCTGCCACAGCTGGCGCATCCCGGCATCGACGATCGGATAGCCGGTCATGCCTTTCTGCCACGCCTTGAGGTCGCTTGCGGCGTCCTTGTCACTATCCGGATCGCGCCATTTGAGCTTGTCGAACTGGTCGCGGTAATTCTCGCGCGGATAGGCGGGGAACTGGCAGATGACATTCTGCGCATAATCCCGCCATACGAGCTCGCTCTCGTAGCTGTCCCAGCCTTCCGAACGCTTGTGCTTCAGCGCATGACAGATCTGCACCGGCGAGATTTCGCCGAAATGGAGATGCGGCGACATGCGGGAGGAGCCATCGACACTCGGGAGATTGCGGGTGTCCTCGTAATCGGCGACGTCGTCTTCCCATTCCTCGAGGCGTTTGTGCGCTGTCTCCTCGCCGACCTTCCAGAAATCCGCGATCCCGCCCGACCAGTCGGGATTTTTGGGCAGGAGGTTCCAGTCGGCCAGCTCGTCGCTCGCGGGCCAGCTTTCGGGAGAGGAGAGCGTCTCGGGTTCGGGCACGCAGTCGCGCGGCGGAAACTTCGATTTCGTGGCTTTGTAGAACGGCGTGTAGATCTTGTACGGATCACCCGATCCGGTGGTGATGAAGCCCGGCGGGAAGAGGTAGTTTGCGTCGTAAAGTTCAAGCTCGATTGCGTCAGCGAGCTTGCCTTGCGCCTTCCTCCACCACGGCTCGTAATGGCGATTGGCGTGGACGGTCTTGGCCCCGACCGCATTGGCGACCGTGGTGAGTTCTTCAACCGCATCCCCGCGCCGCAGCACAATCTGCGAATTGCGCTTGCCGAAGCTTTTCGAGAGGCTTTCGAGCGAATGGTGCAGCCACCAGCGCGAGGCACCGCCCATCTTGTGATGATCGGGCGCCTCGTCGTCGAGCACGTAGACGGCGACGACCGGCCCTTTTTGCGCGGCATGATAGAGGGCGGGATTGTCGGCCATGCGCAGGTCGCGCCTGAGCCAGAGGATTTGCGGTGCGCTCATGGGGAATGAAGCGCGTTACTCGGCGGGGAGTTCCTCGCATTCGATATCGGGCAGCGCGACGGAGAAGCGGTCGCGCGCGCGCGGATCGTAAAAGCGGGCGTCGTGGAGGATAACCGACCCGCCTTCGGCGCGGGTGGCGAAAGGTGCGCGTGACCAGAAGAGGAAGGCTTCGACCTGTCCGAACTTCTGAGTTTTCGCGTTCCTTAGATCTTCGGATTGATAAGCAGCCCGGATTTCGTTCACGCACTCGATTCCCCCCAGGCGATACTGCTCGGGAATTCTGCCAATTTCACCATTCGGACGGCCGTTGAGAACCGCGTCGACCTTGTCTGGAGGGATGAGGTATTGGCTATCGTATGATGTCGCTACGATCTCCCGGCGCCAAAAGTAGAGCGGAACCGGAGAAGCAATCGTGCTCACCTGTCGCAGGTTGCCGTTAGGGTTCGACACCCGAGCGTTCAGATCGTAGTTCGCCTCCCAAGTCTCCGTTATCGCCCAATTCACACCGATATAGGCGAGGCCGACAGCTATCCCGATCTTTGCAGGGCGCATCCAGTTTTCATCGCGCTTTTCTTTTCGAGCGGACCACGACCAAGTGAGGCCCAAGAGCGCCCAAAGCCACACATCGATGATGAACAGCGTGTCGCCGTAGAACCACTGGCTCGAAAACGGCTCAAGCAACCGAATGCCGTAAACATTCAGCCAGTCGAGCGCCGGGTGGCTGAGGCACCCGATAAAGCTCAGCAGGAACAGCCATTTGAAACTTACCGGCAGCCGGTCTTCTGGCCGCTTCCCGCGCTTGTCCTGCCAGCGGTCGTAACCCCACAGAAGCCCCGCCAATATGAGCGGCAGCAGCACCATTGCGGGCGGGCCGTGGGTGATCCCGCGCCGGAAGCCCAGATGCTCGGTGCCCTCCAGCCAGAAGAAGCACGCCGCATCGATATCGGGCAGGTTCGCCCCGATGATCAGCGCAGGCATGGCGAGCCCGGTCTTTTTCTTGAGGCCCGTCTGGCCGAGAACCGCGCCGACGAGGCTGTGCGTCAGATTATCCATTGGTTTGAACGCGTAGCGGCGCGCGGGTGCCTTTGCGAGTGGAAATGCGCGGCAACTCCCCCTATCGCTTCGGCAACGAACCGGGAGAGCCACGAACAATGACCGACACCGCCCCCTTCATCCGGCCCGATATGAAGGCCTTCCTCGACGCACTAAAAGCGCTGGACGGCCCCAAGATCACCGAAATGACGCTGGAGGAGGCGCGCGAGGCCTATGTCGCGCTCCACGGCATGGCCGACCGCCCGGCGCGCGATCTGGCGGTGATCCGCGACCTTTCCTGTCCCGGCCCGGCAGGCGACATTCCGCTCAGGCTCTACGACGCGCGAGAGACCCGTGAGCCCGGCCCCGTTATCACCTTCTTCCATGGCGGCGGCTTCGTGATCGGCGATCTCGAAACGCACCACAACCTCTGCACCGAAATCGCCGCGCTGATGGACCTGCCTCTGATCGCGGTCGATTACCGCCGCGCGCCCGAACATCCCTTCCCCGCCGCGATCGAGGATTGCGAGGCGGCAGCGCGCTGGATTGCCTCGAACCCGTCCGAGCTGGGCCGCGAGGCAACGGGACTCGTCACCATCGGCGACAGCGCCGGAGGGAACGCAACCATCGTCGTCGGCCAGCAACTTGCCGCGCGCGCCGCAGACGTACAGATCGTGCTGCAAGTCCCGCTCTTCCCGCTGGCGAGCGATGCGTTCGGTTCGGCAAGCCTCGAAGAATTCGATGACGGCTTCATCCTCACCAAGACTTCGGTCGAGTTCTTCGACGCGCAATACGCACCCGATCGCAGCGACGCGCGCGCGATGCCGATTCTGGGCGATCACACCGGCGCGCCGCCGACCGTGCTCGCCACCGCCAGCCTCGATCCTATCCGCGATTCGGGCCGCGATTATGCCAAGGCGCTTGCCGATGCGGGCGCGAGCTATGTCTATCTTGAAATGAAGGGCGTGACTCACAGCTTCACCAACATCCGGCAGGCGGTCCCGAGCACGCAGCGCGATCTCGAACGGGTCATCGCGGCGATGAAGTTCATGCTGGAGAATGGTTGACATGGCCATCGATCCCGAAAGCCTGCCCTACCGGCCCTGCGCGGGGTTCATGCTGGCGAACACGGATGGCCTGGTCTTCGTCGGCGAGCGGATTGATACCCGCGCGCATGGATACTGGCAGATGCCGCAGGGCGGGATCGATCCGGGCGAGGATCCGCAGACAGCCGCTTTGCGAGAGCTTCAGGAAGAAACCGGCATCGGCCCCGACCTCGTCGAGATAGTCGCGCCTGCCTCACGCCCGATGTATTACGACCTGCCGCCGGACCTCCTTGGCAATGTATGGAAGGGCCGGTTCCGCGGGCAAGTCCAGCACTGGTATCTCGGGCGGTTCCTCGGCGAGGACTCGCACATCGACCTCAATGCGCACGAACCGGCGGAATTCCACGCCTACAGGTGGGTAAGGCCCGCTGAACTGCCCGAGCTCATCATCCCGTTCAAGCGGGCGGTTTACGAGAAATTGGTGGAGGAATTCGCACCACTCATTTGAGACGCGCGCCTATTTGCCGAAACGAAAGGCAATGTGAGGGCGATTGTCCTTGGCGCGTGCGGCAATGAACGATGGCAATGCCTCGATGCGGTCGAACCAGGCGGCGATGTTTGGGAAGCCGTTATCGAACGTGCCTTTGTCGCGCGCGGCATACATCGGATAAACCAGCGTGATATCGGCTGCAGTCAACGTGTCACCGCCGAAATAGGGCTGCTTGCCAAGATCCTTTTCCATCAGTCCGAACAGCGCATCGAGCCGCGGGTTGAGAAATACTTTTCGCACCTGCCCGAAAACAGCCTTCAGCAGCGAGCTGATCGGCCATGGCGAACGGGTTTCCAGAAGCCCGAGCACCATCGCGATACCCTGTGCGGACATCAACGATCCCTGCGCGGCGTGGAACCAGAACAGGTAGCGCGCCCGATCGGGGTGCCCTGCACCGGGACGAAGATCGCTTTCAGGGTGCGAGTCGAGAATGTAGTCGATGATCGCATTGCTCTCGGCCAATACGAGATCGCCATCGGTCACTACCGGCGCGGTGCCGAGCGGCGACAAGGCTTTGTAATCGTCAGGCGCGAGATTGCTTTCCGGGTCGCGATCGTAGCATTTGAGCTCGTAGGGATCACCGAGCGCTTCCAGCAGCCACAGGATACGGAAACTCTGCGAATATTCCAGGTGGTGAAGCGTCAGCATGCTCCCGCGCTTCCGGGTCAGTTGCTGGTCGGGCCGGCTTCAGCCGTCTCGGCAGCGAGCCTCGCCGGAGGACCGGCGGCAATCGACGATTGCAGCGCTACCGTCTCGGGGCAATTCGCGCCGCACAGGCTTTCGAGCCGCGAGAGATTGCGCTTGGCTTTTTCGAGCGCGCCTTTCTCCACCAGTGCCTCGCCCTCTCCCGAGATCGCGGCGAAATTGTTCGGATCGCGCGCGAGCGCTTCGCGGTAATACTTGATCGCCTTCCCCTGAAGGCCATCCTGTCGCGCGGCTTCGGCAAGGTTGAGGAAGATCGGAGTGTAGCCCGGATCGACCGCCAGCGCCGCCTCGAAAGCATCGATGGCGCCCTGCGTATCGCCGGCGTTTAGCAGAGCCTGCCCCTCGACAATCAGCGCTGCTGCGCGCGGGTCCGCTTCGCGGTCCCCGGCACTCGTAACGCTGGCTGTCATCACCAGTGCAAGCGAAAGGGCAGCAGCGGCGGGCGCAAAACGCATGAGGAGCTCCTTGAATGCAGCAAGCCGTGAAGATGGTGGCTTAGCCATAGCTCATACAGCTATCATGCTGAACGCAGGTTTGCGACAAAAAAGCCGTCCGTGCCGTGGTGGAACGGATCGAGGCGAATGCCGCTGCCGCGCGGAGTGCCAAGCGGCATTTCAGGGTGTTCGGCGCTAAAGCCCTGATGGCGCGCAAGGAAAGCCTCAGCTCGGTCCGCCCCCTCGGCATCGAGCGGCGAACACGTGACGAAGGTGATCTTTCCTCCCGACTTCACAAGCCTTGCAGCAATTTCGAGCAGCGTGTCCTGCAAACCGGCGTATTCCTTTAGCCGCTGCGGAGTAAGCCGCCATTTCGCCTCTGGCTTGCGTCGCCAGGTGCCGGTTCCCGAACACGGCGCATCGACCAGCACAAGGTCCGCGCTACCCTGCATATCTGCGAGCATCTCAAGCTCTTTCTGCGGATTGAGCAGGCGGGTTTCGATCAGACCCGCCCCTGCCCGCTCGGCGCGCGGGGGCAGCTTCGAGAGCCGTCCGCGATCGGTATCGCAGGCGAGTAGCCGCCCTTTATTCTGCATCATCGCGGCGAGCGAGAGTGTCTTGCCGCCTGCGCCTGCGCATAGGTCGATGACCGTCTCGCCGGGCTGCGCGCCAGCTGCAAGGCACGCGATCTGGCTGCCGTGGTCCTGCACCTCGATCAGCCCGTCGCGATATTGTGGCCATTGTTCGACCTGAGTGCCGGAGGGAAGGCGCAACGCCTGCGGCGCGGCGAGCGGGTCGCCCTGTTCCGGCAATTCTAGGCTCTCGCGATCGGTCTTGAGCGTATTCACGCGAATGTCGAGCGGCGCGCGGTCGAGCAGCGCGGCTGCCGCCTCTCCTTCAATGTCCGACTTCGCCAGCGCGGCCATCAGCCATTCGGGCGCGACCCCCGCCCTCGCAACCGGCTCGCCTTCTTCGACCGGCGCGGGTCCATGAGTCGAGCCGTCGAAGAGCGGCACCAGCGAAGGGTCATCCCCGGCGAGCGCAAGCATCGCGGCGCGCCCGCTTTCCGGCACCTCTGAGCAATGACGGATAGCGCGATAGACAAGCTCGCGAACCGCGCGCCGGTCCTTGGATCCAGCATAGCGGCGTTGCTTGAAATAGGCTGCGATCAGCCGGTCCGCGGGTGCGCCTTCGCGCTTTGCGGCATTGATCACCTGGTCGAGCAGCTCGATGGCTGCCTGGACACGCGCGGCGGGGGTCACCGGCAGGCCTCAGCGAGTTGGGTAGTTCGGGGCCTCACGGGTGATCGCGACGTCGTGGACGTGACTTTCCGAAAGGCCTGCATTGGTGATGCGGACGAATTGCGCACGCTCCTTGAGATCCGCGATGGTGGCCGAACCGGTGTAGCCCATCGCGGCCTTGATCCCGCCGACGAGTTGGTGAACGACATCCGCCGCCGCGCCCTTGAACGGCACCTGCCCCTCGATCCCTTCGGGCACGAGTTTCATCGCGGAAACGTCCTGCTGGAAGTATCGGTCGGCGCTACCGCGCGCCATCGCGCCGACGCTGCCCATGCCGCGATACGCCTTGTAGCTGCGCCCCTGGTAGAGGAACACTTCGCCCGGGCTCTCGGCCGTCCCTGCCAGCATGGATCCGACCATCACCGTCGAAGCGCCTGCCGCGAGCGCTTTCGCCGCGTCGCCGCTTGTGCGCAGGCCGCCATCTGCAATCACCGGCACGCCAGATTTTGCAGCTTCATTGGCACTGTCCATGATCGCAGTCAGCTGCGGAACGCCGACGCCTGCGACGACGCGCGTGGTGCAGATCGATCCGGGTCCGATCCCGACCTTCACGGCGTCCGCCCCTGCATCGATCAGTGCGCGAGTAGCCTCTGCGGTCGCCACGTTGCCGGCTACCACTTGGACCGAGTTGGACAGCTTTTTCACGCGTTCGACCGCCTTCGACACATCCTGATTGTGACCGTGCGCGGTGTCGATGATGACCACATCGACCTCGGCGTCGATCAGCGCCTCGGACCGTTCGAAGCCCTTGTCCCCGACAGTCGTTGCCGCAGCGATGCGCAGGCGGCCCGCGCTGTCCTTGGTTGCATCGGGATAAGTGACCGCTTTCTCGATATCCTTCACCGTGATGAGGCCGATGCAGCGAAAATCGTCATCGACCACCAGCAGCTTCTCTATCCGCCGTTGGTGCAGCAGGCGGCGCGCGTCCTCCTGCGAGGTGCCGAGCGGGACGGTCGCGAGATTCTCGGTCGTCATCAGCTCACGCACCGGCTGGTTAGGATTTTCCGCGAACCGCACATCCCGGTTGGTGAGGATGCCAACCAGCTTGCCGTTCGCATCGGTCACGGGAATGCCGCTGATCTTGTGCTGCTGCATCAGCGCCTGTGCGTCGCCTAGCGCGGCTTCGGGGCTGATCGTGATCGGGTTTACAACCATGCCGCTTTCGTAGCGCTTGACGGCACGCACTGCGGCGCACTGCTCATCGACCTCGAGATTGCGGTGGAGGACGCCGATACCGCCCATCTGCGCCATCGCGATCGCCATGTCGGCTTCCGTCACGGTGTCCATCGCTGCCGAAAGGATCGGGATGTTGAGCGCAATCTCGCGCGTCAGCTGGGTCTTGGTATTTGCCATGCTCGGCAGGACGCTGCTTTCTGCCGGGCGGAGCAGAACGTCATCGAAGGTTAGGCCGAGGGGGATGTCCATGTGCACGTGCTTTCTATGGGTGGAGCGAATCGTGCACGTCCATGTAGGGCCGCTTGCCCGCAAGCGCTAGGCCCTGCGAGCGCGCTGTAGACGTTATTCAGCGGGCGGTGGCGAATAGGCCTCGGTGCTGGCGAAACGGCGGGCCAGTTCCTCGTGCAGCAAGAGGTCGTCGATCGCACCGCCGAGGACCACCGCTTCGATCTCGTCACCAGGGCGGTGATAGTCGGTCGAGAGGAACGGGCCGATCACGATTTCCGAGCCGAATGAAGTCGAGAGGAACACCGCTGGGATGCCCTCCTGCAGCAGCGCCCAGCCATCCTGTCGGCGCACGAACTGTTCGGCGAAATCCTTGTCGCCCAGTTGCCGCCCGGCCTTTTCCATAATTTCGAGTATTACCGGGTCGAGCGATGTACGCCCCTCACCCACGAAACCGACAGAACTGCCTTCCGGTGCAACGGCAACGGTATCGAAATTGAACGCGGCAACGATGCTCTCGAGCGGGATGGGAGGGGTTTCAACGAAGGCGCGCGCGCCGAGCAAGCCCGATTCCTCAGCGCTGGTGGCAAGCACGTAAATGTCGCGATCATAGGGACCGGTAGCAGCCAGCCTGCGCGCAAGTTCGAGCATGACGGCGATCCCGCTCGCATTGTCGATTGCCCCGTTGCAGATGCGGTCTTCCTCATCCTCGGCTCCGCATTCGCCAAGATGGTCCCAATGCCCCATCAGCACCACCGCGCCCGAACCTGGCATCTGGCCGGGAAGGCGCCCAAGTACATTGTAGCTGGTGAATTCGCGGCGCCGCGAGGTCGCCTCGATCTTGATCGTGGCCTCAAGTTCCACCGGCTCGAAATCATCGTCGTCCGCGCGTTCGACCAGTCGGGCCCAGGTGCGTTCGCCAAGCGCCTCTCCCAATGCGGCCGTGGTAATGAAAGCGGAGAGCGCGCGTTCGGGTTCGCTCGCCAATGAGATTCGTTCGCGCCCGAATGCGCGGTTCACAAGCGCCACGGCGTCCTGGTTCTCGACCGCCGTGATGACCGCGACCGGCTGCTTTGTGAAAAGCGCTGCACGGCGCTGCGGGCTCACCCCGGGTTCGCCAAGCATGACGACGATATTGCCGCGCACGTCGTCCTCGGCAACGTCGCCCGCGGCCTTTCCGACGAAGACTACCTTGGCGCCGTCCGACAGCTCGCGCCGGCGCGTGGTGAATGCAGCGCCATCGGCATCGTCGAGATCGTATTCCCGGCGGCCCGTCCTGATCGTGATGCTGCTGGTGAAGGGCTGCGTGCTGACAAGCTGCACCGGCGCGCGCCACGCGCTGCCCGGATCGTTGGTACCGGAGACGAAACCCGCCTTTTCCAACTCCTCGCTGATGAAAGCGACCGTCAACTCCTCGCCCAGCGTGCCCGGCTTGCGCCCGCCGAAGTCGTCGCTGGCAAGCACGGCGATATCGCGGCGCAAATTCTGTTCGATAGCCGCGCGCTCTTCGACCGTCGCGCTCGCGAACTTCGCACCGCCCGCGCACGCAGACAGCGCCAGCAGCGCGGCGAGCGCCAGCCCCCTTTTCGCCCCCGCTAGGTTCATTCGGCTGTCCATCCCCCGTCGATCGACCAATTGGCCCCGGTCACATTGCCCGCTTCCTCGCGGCAAAGGAAGACCGCTAGCGCGCCCACTTCCTCCGGCTGGACGAACTTTTTGGTCGGCTGCTTGGCGAGCAGCACGTCGTTGATCACTTCCTCGCGCGAAAGACCGCGTGCGGCCATCGTGTCGGGGATCTGCCCCTCGATGAGCGGCGTCCAGACATAGCCTGGACTGATGCAATTCGCGGTTACGCCGCTCGTGGCGAGTTCGAGAGCAATCGTCTTGGTAAAACCCGCAATCCCGTGCTTGCTCGCATTGTACGCGCTCTTGAACGGAGAGGCGGTGAGCGAGTGCGCGGACGCTGTGTTGATGATCCGTCCCCAGCCTTTTTCCTTCATCGCGGGCACGGCAAGCCGGGTCGTGTGGAATGCGGCGGTGAGATTCAGCCCGATGATCGCTTCCCACTTGTCGACAGGGAAGTCCTCGACCGGCGAGACGTGCTGCATTCCGGCATTGTTGACGAGAACATCGACCGCGCCGATCTCGTTCATCATTGCCTCGATTTCCGAGGCATCGAGAAGGTTCGCGCCGCTGTAATCCGCGCCCAGTTCCTCGCGCAGCTTTGCGATCTCGGCCTCGTCGCCGAAACCATTGAGCACTATGTCGGCACCTTCGGCTTTCAGCGCGCGGGCGATGGCAAGGCCGATGCCCGAAGTCGATCCGGTTACGAGCGCGCGCTTCCCTTCGAGGAACATGGTTCACTTCCAGTGATTGAACAGGTACGCATCCGCTTTCGCCGCTTGCGCGGGGCGTGTCCAGACGAAAGACGCGACAGCCTGATATGGTCGCGTAAGAGCAACAGGGAGAATTGCCGTGCGCCTCAACCGGTTCGACACCTCGAAGATCAAGGTTCGCGGGGGCGGCAGCGGGATGCGCCGCGCGGGCGGCGTCGGCTGCGGGACTGTCATCATCGCCATCATCGCAGCGGTTATCTTCGGTGCGGACCCGATGCAGACCATCGGCATGATCGAAGGCGCGCAGCAGAGCGCCCCGCAATCGCAGCAGGACTCCATGAGCGAAGAGGAGCTTTGCACGCAGAACCAGTATGCGACCGAGGCATGCAACGCACTCACCAGCCTCAACGAAACATGGCAGCCCGAATTTGCACGTGCCGGCATTCGTTTCGAGCAGCCGACGTTGCATCTTTATCCTTCGGGCCGGGTGACGACACAGGGATGCGGCAGCGCCTCTTCGGCTGCGGGTCCGTTCTACTGCCCGGCGGATCTCGGCATATACATCGACACCAATTTCTACGATCAGCTGGCGCGGATGAGCGGCACGCGTGGCGACTTCGCGCGGCTTTACGTGATGGCACATGAATACGGGCACCATATTCAGAACCTCACCGGTCTCGCCGACCAGGTCCGCAGCATCCAGCAGCGTGACCGCCGTCGCGCCAATGACCTGCAGGTTCGCATGGAATTGCAGGCCGATTGCTATGCGGGCGTGTGGGCGGGCAAGAACCGCAACCTGATCGAACGCGGCGACCTCGAAGAGGGCATGCAAGCCGCTGCCGCCATTGGCGATGACAACCTCCAGCGTCAGGCGGGCCAGCGGATCAATCCCGAAGCCTTTACCCACGGCACCAGCGAGCAGCGAGTCGATGCCCTGCGCCGCGGCTTCGGCAGCGCCAATGACAGCGTCTGCGACGTCTACTTCGAGTAGGGCCACCCGAACATGGAAGGGGCCGGAGCAGCATATCGCCGCCCCGGCCCCAGCCCTTCCCAAGGTCTTTGCCGCCTATTCGACTGCCGGTTCTTCGGTGTGGTTCACGCTCGACCATTCGATGTTGCGCGTCGCGTACATTACGCCTGCGAGCGCGAAGAACAGCATCAGCGAACCGATCACGAGCGACCATGCCTCAAGGTTCAGCAGCACGTAGAGCACGGCGTAGAGCCCGACCAGCAATCCGCCGATAATGCTGGCGCGTTTCCAGCTTTTCAGCACTGCCGCGCTGTAACTCGTCAACAGGCCGATGATTGCAGCGCTCGCGGTCACGTAGGCGAGCGCAAAGCCGATCATCTCGGCAAAGGCGAGCAACATGACGAAGAACAGGATCAGGCCAGCCCCGGTCAGCAGGTATTCTGCCGGAGCGACCCGCGCGCCTGCCACCACGTCGAACATGAGAAAGGCGAGGAAGGTGAAGCCGATGAACAGGAACCCGTATTTGAGCGAGCGCTCGACCCGCTTGTAGAGGTCGACCGGCTCCATCAGGCGGATCGTCGCGATCTCGGCGCCGACCGGTGCGGGCATGTGCACTGCGTCCATGTACATCGCTTCTTCCGCCGCCATAGCGGCATCGGGCAAGGTGGGCGCGCCGGTGCTGACCAACGACTGGCCAAGCGCAAGGTTCGAAATCGACCACTTCGCGGTGAAGCCATCGGCGCTGACCTCGCGGTCCTCGTCACCCGGCAGGAAGCCGCCTGTGAAGCTCGGATGCGGCCAGCTCGAGGTAACGGTGAAATTGCTCTCCTCGCCGCGCGGAACCATGCTGAAATCGCTCGATCCGCGAAGGGCGTAGGTGAAATCAATCTCTAGCGGTTCGCCTTCGCTCCAGTCGACAAAGGCGTGAACACCGGTGCCTGAATGTCCTGCGCCAAGGCCGGGCCGCAGCGTCAGCGGCTCGCCGCCCGCTGCCATGCTCGCATCGGTCTGAAGCCCGCGCGGATCGGAAATTGGCAGCTGCAGGAAAGCTTCGTCGAGCTCGAGCTGATTCTCCTCGATCCCGAGCCGGTCGAGATCCTCGGGCACGACGAAACGTGCGCTTCCGTTGATCGCTGCGTCATAGACCACGGACTGATGGATGATGCCGCGCGAGCGCACTTCGGGGTCGATCTCTGTTTGGAGATCCTGCCTGCTCGGCGCGATGTAGAGCAGTTGCTCGCTCTCGGTTCGTTTGGTCACCGTCCTGCCGTCGACCACTTCGCGAGTTTCGCGGGTGACGGTGTAGGGAAGGACGAGCATGGGGCCGGATACGGTCTGCGGCCCCGCCCAACCTGCGGTGATCGAGGCCTGCGCGACGCGCGCCTGGTGCTGGCGATCGCTCACCAGCCAATAGACCATTAGTAGCGGAATTATCAGCGCGCCGCCGACCAGACCGGCCAGCAGCAATTTCACTCCGGGGCTTCGCTCTTTCATTGTCTTCGTCCTCCTCCTTATCGTGAGACGAAGCGTGCATTAAGAGCGATGAACTGAATTCGGTATGAACTGCTTCAGAAAGGACAAGGGCGGGCACATCGCTGCACCCGCCCTTCCCTTCTCACCCGGTCTGGTTTCCGGGATCATGTCTGGTTGTGAGCTTTCTTCCAATCCTTGATCTGGCGGTCGAGCTCCTTGAGGATGTTCTCGCGCATCTCGCCATCGAGTTCGTTGTTGTTGGCGATCGCCTTGCGAGCTTCCTTTAGCCCCTTGAGCGCATGCGCCATCACCTTGGACTGGCACATATAGACCTTGCGCAGGCCATTCTGCCCCTCCTCCACGGTCGCGACATCATCGCTGTCGCCGCGGCATTCCATCTTGACGACGGTGCGCCCTTCCATCCCCTCGGCGGTTTCGATCTCGATCTTGGCGCGTTCCACTTCCTTCATTGCCGCTTTGACCTCGACATCGGCTTCGGCGAGTTCGGCCCGGACCTCGGCCATCATGGCCTCGCGCTCCTCCTTGCTCATCTTCTGGCCGCGGTGTTTGACCTCGACCTTCTTGACGCGCTTTTCGACCTTGCCGTCCTTATCCTTGATCTCTTCGCGGACGACGAAGACATTCTGGCCGTCACGCTCCTCCACCTCTTCCTCGATTTCAATCTCGGTGTCGGGATCGACTTCGGCGATGGCCTGCACGGAAACCGGTGCGGGCGGCGCTGGCGGAGCGGGAGGCGCTGGCGGGGCCACGCCCACAGCGGGCGCTGCAGGCGGTGCCGGTGGCGGAGGAGCCACGTCATCGGCATAGCTGATCGATGCGGTCAGCGGCAGCGCCAGCACGGCAGCGCCCAGCATCAGGCGACCGGTCCAGCGGCGGCGGGACGAGGTATCGGACATATTCAGGCTCCTCAAACGATGGATAATCGATTTATCGCCAAGCACCGGGCAAGCCATCGGCGCGGCCAGCGCGATATTGGGTCCGGCCGCGAAACTGGCGATGAGATTGGCGTAGACGGCGCGCTCCTCTGCCGGTTTGTGCGCCATGACACGCGCGTCGCAGGCGGCCTCCTGATCGCGCCGCAGCGCCAGCCAGCCATAGCGGCCCAGCGGGTTGAACCAGTGCAGCGCGAAGAGTGGCTGAACGAGTATGTTGACCAGGAGATCCTGCGCCTTGTGATGCGAAAGCTCGTGCGCGAGTGCCAGGTTTCGCCCGGTCATATCGGGCTGCGCCATGAACCCTTCGGGCAGCGCAACAACAGGATCGATCACGCCGAATGCGAGCGGCGCGTCCGTACCGGGGGTCTCGACGAAACGCACGCGGCCCGAGCGACCGACTTCGCGTGCGCTTTCGAGCAACTGTCCCCGCAACTCGAAATAGCTGCTGAAGCGGTTCCACAAGAAGATGGCAGCGCCGATCAGCCACACCGCGCATCCAATCTCCACCAGCGGTGCTGCCTCGAGAAAGGATGACGGGGTAAAGGGCATGGCGAAATCGGTCGCTGCCGCTCCTGGTCCCGATGGCATGTCGGTAGCACCCTCAAGTGTCGCAACGGGAACACCGGCGTCGGGAAACAGGATTTCGTTTGTCGCCGTACCTGCTTCCGCGCCTTCGGGCGCCATCGATGCAGGTAACGTGATCGGGGGCAGCAGGAGCCGCGCCATCGGAAGCGCCCAAAGCGCATAGGCAACCTGCGGGCCGAACCAGCGCGCAACCGGACGGCGAACGAGGAGCACCAGCGCGATGAGAGCGGCGGTCCACAAAAGCGTGTCGAAAAGCCACTGGGTCATTGCTTCAGCTCCTTCAACAGAGCCTCGATTTCAGCCAGATCGTCCTCGGTAAGAGCCTCCGACTCAGCGAGATGCGCCACCAGAGAGGCGGCTTTTCCTCCGAACAGTCGGTTGACCAGCCGACGCGATTCCGTGCCGACATAATCGGCGCGCTGCATGATCGGGCTGTAAAGATAGCGCCGCCCATCGGGCCGCGTTTCGATCGCCTGCTTCTGCACGAGCCGCGACAGCAGCGTCTTGACGGTAGGCAAGCTCCAGCCGCGCTTCTCGCAAACCGCGTCGCACACTTCGGCGGCGGTCACGGTTCCGCGTTCCCACAACACCTCCATGACGGCGTGCTCGGCTTCACTGATACGTTCAGGGGATCGGTCTTCGGACTTGCTCAAGTCAGCCTCCCGTCTGCTTGATTACACCTGTAGTCATTGCGACTACGCCTGTAAACATGAAGCGCAGATGAATATTGCCCTTGCCCCCTTGTTCTTCTGCGAGCGACCGATATCACCGGATGAATGACTTCGAGACTTGCCCGCTTCGCCGCCTTGGCTCTCGCTTTCCTAGCCGCGCCGCTCGCTGCCGAGGAAATCATGCCGCTGACCGAGCCAGTCGCGCTCGACGAGGCTCAGCCCGAAAACGAAACCGTTGGAGAACTCGCATTTCTTGGCGGGGTGGTAATCGAGCCGGGTGATGCAAAGATCGGCGGCCTGTCCGGGCTCGAATGGCACGATGGCAAACTCCACGCGGTGAGCGATGACGGGCGCTGGTTCGTGATGACCACCGATGAGCTTGACGGAAAGCTGGTGGACGTCATCGCGATCGAGGCAGGCTCCTTGAAGGATTTGAAGGGAAAACGCCTGAGGAAGAAGGATGAAGCCGACGCCGAAGCGCTCGTTCACGGCAGTGATGGTTCGTGGCTGATCGCCTTCGAGCAGGACCACCGCATCTGGCGCTATTCGACCCTCGACAGTGAAGCAGCCGCAGCGGATCTGCCGATTGCCGATCTTGCGTTCGGCGCAGACTCGAATTCCGGTCTGGAAACGCTTGCAATGACCGCCGATGGCCTCATCGCCTGCCGGGAATGGGCCGATGCCGATACACCCAATTGCATGCGTGAGCGCGGCGGCGGGCTTGTCGGTTTCGAAGTGAGCCCGCCTGAAGAACTCGCCGGTCGCAATGCAGTCCCCACCGGCGGCGACTGCGCAAGCGGCGGAACCTGTTACCTCCTGTTCCGCAGCTATTCGCAAGATCAAGGCAATGCTGCGGCCATGGTCGCACTTGCGGCGGACAACACGGCGACGACGCTCGCGACCCTCCTCCCCCCGCTAACTCTCGACAACTTCGAAGGGCTCACCGTGCGCGAGGAGCAAGGGCGGATTTTTCTCTACATCGTGTCGGACAACAACTTTTCCGACAGCCAGCGCAATCTGTTGATGAAATTCGAGGTGCTCACGGCTCGGGACGACAGCGCCCTCGCCCCGCCGCCGACGAAAGAGGCGGACGAGGCGACCTACGAGACAGTCAGCATCGTGCTCGAAACGACCATGGGAGACATAACCATCGCGCTCGAAACAGAACGCGCCCCCATCACCGCCGTCAATTTCCTGCGCTATGTCGATGAAGGCAGGTTCGACGGAACCTCATTCTATCGCGCGATGCGCCTCGGCCGCGAGCCGCGCCCCAACGGGCTGATCCAGGGCGGAACGCGCTGGGATCCCAAGCGGATCCTACCCGGCATCGAGCACGAACCGACGACCGAAACCGGCCTCAGCCATACCAGCGGCGCGCTCTCGATGGCGATGGGGGAACCGGGCACCGCAAACGGCGACTTCTCGATCATGTTGCAGGACCAGATCGGCCTCGATGCGCGTCCCGATGCTGCAGAACCCGTGTGGCAGAACGGCTACGCCGTGTTCGGCTATGTCACCGATGGGATGGACGTAGTTGCTGCGATCCACGCCGCACCGACCGATCCGGACCTGGGCGAAGGTGCGATGAAGGGGCAGATGATCGCGGAGCCGGTTATTATCCGAAAGGCTCGCCGCGTCGAATAGCTCCTACTCGCCGATGGCGGGACGTCCTACGGGAGTGGTCGCCACTTGCGGCGTGCGGCTCTCCAATTCATCGAGCCATTCGTCGACGTCCGCCCCGATTGCGGTTTGCGGCAAGGACGCAAGCAACCGTCGATCGGTTTCCCAGCCAGCGATCTTGAGCGTCGCCTCGTCCGCCGCGTCGGCCAACGATTGCGGCTTGCGCAGCGCATTGTTGATCAGCGCATCGCCGTAAAAGGTCCAGTCGTTCTCTGCGACGCAACCGAACGAGTTGCGCTCCGCCGATGCGGCGGTGAGGATCGCGGTATCGGGGCTTTTCAGCGGCTCGACGAACACGCCGGAATAGCAGGCGCTGATGATCAACAGCCGCCGCTCGATCCCGAGATCCTCGAGCGTTTCCTTCAAGCGCGTTGGCGAAAAGATGCCGTAGCCGGTGTCGCCATAATGATTGACGAGCCCGACCTTGGCGCCGTGGCTGGTCGTGTAGAGCACCAGTACGTCCTCTTCCGCATCCATTACCTCGGCGATGCGGGCAAGGCCTATGAGAAAGGACCGGATCGAGCCTTTGGGCAGATCGTCGCGCTTGCCGTCGGGGCCTGCGAGTACCAGCGATCGTCCCTCCGCCCCATAGCGCCGCGAGAGCACACGTTCGGCCTCGCGCGCCTCGCGGGCGAACACCGGATCGCTATCGAGCGCGACGGTGAGCACATAGGCATCGACCGTGCCGGGCCTTTGCGGCTGGAGCGCCCCGAGCGCCTTGTCCAGTCGCCGTTGCTGCTCGAGCATGTCCTTTGCCGGCACCCCGCGCTGCATGTGCGGCGCAAGCTCGAAGCTCTTCATTGCCTCGGCGCGGCTTTGGCCGGTTCCGAGATTGGGGAACGGTGCCTTGTGCTCGGGCGGCTGGTTGGGGTTGCCCGCGACCTCCTGCGAGGCTCCGGGACTGGCGAGAAGGGCGGCTGCCGCCAGCCCGAGGAGTGCGCGAGAGATCATGGATTCGAAAGCTGCCGTGACAGCCCTCGCGGGTCAAGTCGTGCGCGCGCTTACCAGTTGGGATTGTTGCTCCTCGGTGAGCAGTTCGCAGGCGGTCTGGGTTTTGCCGAACCATTTGTAGCGGTTGCGCGCGACCATGTCGTAAGCCCAGTCGCGGACCCGGCGCGGAATTATGCGAAAGACGAGCGCGAGCCGCCATATCCCGCTGAGTTCCTTCGCGACTTCGAAATAGCCATCGCTCTTGATGAAAGGCTTTCCGTTCCGGATGAAGAGATAGCTCTCGTCCCAATCGAGATCGTAATGATCGCACAAGGCCTCACCCAGTGGCTCCTGCGCGGAGGTGAAGGCGATACGTTTGCCGTTCTTGCGCTTCATGATGAAAGACGCGCCGCCCGAACACAGCACGCAATAATGGTCGAACACGAAGAGCGGGCGGCTGTCGTCGAAATCGGGGACTGCAGGATCGTCGCGGTAGCTGTAAGCCTTCGTCGTCATTCGTCGATCCACTCCACGTCGAGCGCTTTGGTCGTTTCACAATATTCGCCAAGCGTGATGATGCCAAGGCAAGGCCGCGCTCCCGGCTCGAACCGCTCGCCGTCGGCCATCCGCGCGGCGATGCGGATCACCGGAATGCAGGGGATGTAGGGGCCGTGGCCTTGGCGCGCGACTATGTAGTGGCGGCGTTTGGCGGGAGCGCCGCTCGCATAGGCGCCCTCGATCTCCATGAAGAACCCGCTGCGTCCCCTGCCCATCCAATTGAAGAGCTTGGATACTTTCACCAACTGCGGCGCGAGGCGATCGAGGCGCGGAAGGAGCTTGAAGCGGGCGAACCAGCCCATCAGCGCAGTGCCGAAATGCAGGAGCGCAATCTCGTGCCCCGCCCAGAAGGCGTGGTTCCTGAGGCGCGGATAACGTTCGTGGAAAAGCGCAAGGTCGGGGACATTCCCGCGCCCGAACCAGCGCTTGCCGAGACCGGGAATCGAGACAGCATGGAGCCCGCTCCACCCTCGCACTTCGCGCATTTCCCCGTCGCGAAGCTCGGTGAAGGTCTGCCCGACATAGCGCAGCACGGCGGCGACCGTCCCTGCCCCGCGATTGGCCTGCTCTGCTCCGCTGATGCCGTAGCTGACCGAGTGGACCTGCATCTCGCGCGCGGCTTCGTCGATATAGGCTGCGGTAAGTGCCGGGACCGAGCTGGCGCCCGAGAGCACGGCCACGCCTGCCTTCCTCGCTGCCTGATCGAGCACGCCGATGCAGGCAACAAATTCGCGCGCATCGGCGATATCGCAATAATGCGCGCCGCACGCGATGGCGGCCTCGGCGACGCCATATCCCTGGTCATTGTATGGGCCGACCATGTTGATGACGAGGTCGGGGCGGAGTGCCGCCATCGCCTCGGGCGGTCCGGCGAGGTCATACACGCCCGCTTCGGCAGGATTTGCAGCGCTCAGCTCATTGACGAAGGCGCTCGCCTTGTCCGCGCTTCGCCCCGCTATCAACAGCTGGATTGCCGTATTGCCCGCGAGGCTGCGCGCGACGTAGCTGCCGAAATTGCCGTAGCCGCCGATAATGGCGACGCGCAGGCGCTCGGATCTGTCGTTTCGAGTCAAGTGAGCAGCTGTCGCGAGATCTGTCTGACACTCAGGCCGAGCAGGCGCTTGTATTCCCAGGTCTTGACGAACCAAAAGCCGGAGAATGCCAGGATTGCCCCGGCTTCAATCCAGAAGATTTCGTGCCCGCAGTCTCTGCCATCCACCAAATGCACGCCATAGGCCAGAAGCGGAAGCCCGATCATCGCGCAGCCGGTGACGTTATAGGCCATCTCGAACCGTTGTCTGAGCGGCGGCCACAGGATGTAGTCGAGCCGCGACTTCGAAAAGAACACGGCGACGACGAACAGGCATGCGAAGAATGCGACCGCGAAAAAGGCATGCCATGAAAACATGGAGCCGCTGCACTGGTCGGTACCTGTCGGCACCATCGCGACGAGGATCAGGAATATCCCTCCGGCGGTCAGAATGATGTTCTCTGCGCGGGAAAGGCCTTGGAACAGGACGAGGAATATCCCGACTGCCCAAAGAAGCCCAACAAACCAGTTTCGCGCCTCGGGAACGTGGTAGAAAAAGCTGATCGAGAAATGGCCGTCATACCCGCCGACTATCGGCAAGATGATGGGGATCAGCAGCGCAATAACGCCGATCCCAAAACATTTGATGAGGAATGCCAGATTGGCATGGCGCGAAAAGTCTTTGCGCGCTGCATCCTTACGCGCCCAGTCGATAGCTTTGGGGTCCGGTTTTTCGGTCTCGGCCAAATCCGTCTCCCCAAAACTCCAGTTCCGCTACGGTGCGATCAGTAAACCCGCGCCTTCGGTTCGATATACTTCGCGTCGTCGGTCAGCGTGTATTCGTGGACCGGGCGGTAGTCGATCTTGATTTCGCCGCCGTTTCCTCCCCAGCCTTCGAACCAGGCGATGGTATGCTTCATCCATTCGGCATCGTTGCGATCGGGGAAGTCTTCGTGCGCGTGCGCGCCGCGGCTTTCCTTGCGGTTCGCGGCCGAAGCCATCGTCACGTTCGCCTGCGCCATCAGGTTGTCGAGTTCGAGCGTCTCGATGAGGTCGCTGTTCCATATGAGCGACTGGTCGGTGACGTGGATGTCCTCCATCCGCTTGTTCTGCTCGGCAAGGACCTTCACGCCCTCGTCCATCAGCGCGGTATCGCGGAACACGGCGGCGTGCTTCTGCATGCCCTTCTGCATGTCGGCGCGGATCGCGGCGGTTGGCGAGCCGCCCTGCGCGTACCGGAAGTGGTCGACACGGCCCAAGGCGAAGTCGGCACTGTCGGCGGGAAGCTCGGGCTGGCTCGCGCCTGCGGTGAGGTTCTCCTTGAGGTGGAGACCTGTCGCGCGGCCGAACACCACGAGGTCGATCAGCGAGTTGGAGCCGAGACGGTTGGCGCCGTGAACCGAGACGCAGGCCGCTTCGCCTACAGCATAGAGTCCCGGCACAACCGCATCGGGATCGCCATCGCGCAGGGTCACGACCTGGCCGTGATAGTTACACGGTATGCCGCCCATATTGTAATGGACCGTGGGCGTGACCGGCAGCGGTTCCTTGGTCAGATCGACCCCGGCGAAGATCTTGCCGCTCTCGGTGATGCCTGGCAGGCGCTCGGCCAGCACTTTGGGATCGATGTGGTCGAGATGGAGGTAGATGTAGTCGCCTTCCGGACCGCAGCCGCGCCCTTCGCGCATTTCGAGCGCCATCGAACGCGACACCACATCGCGCGAGGCCAGGTCTTTCGCGCTCGGGGCATAACGCTCCATAAAACGCTCGCCTTCGCTGTTCGTAAGGTATCCGCCCTCGCCGCGCGCACCTTCGGTGATGAGCACGCCCGCGCCGTATATCCCGGTCGGGTGGAACTGGACGAATTCCATATCCTGCAGCGGGAGCCCGGCGCGAAGGACCATGCCGCCGCCATCGCCGGTGCAGGTGTGCGCCGAAGTCGCGGTGAAGTAGCAGCGGCCATATCCGCCGGTCGCGAGCACGACCGACTGCGCGCGGAAACGGTGGATCGTGCCATCGTCGAGGCACATCGCCATCACGCCGACGCACGCGCCATCGTTCATGATCAGATCGAGCGCGAAATACTCGATGAAAAAGTCCGCATCGTATTTCAGGCTCTGCTGGTAGAGTGCGTGGAGCATGGCATGCCCCGTGCGGTCGGCGGCGGCGCAGGTGCGCTGCACCGGCGGCCCTTCGCCCATGTTCTGCATGTGGCCGCCGAACGGGCGCTGGTAGATTGTGCCGTCTTCGTTACGGCTGAAGGGCACGCCTGCATGTTCGAGTTCGTAAACGGCTGCGGGCGCTTCGCGCGCGAGATATTCGATCGCGTCCTGATCTCCCAACCAGTCCGCGCCCTTTACAGTGTCGTACATGTGCCACGACCAGTGGTCGGGCGTGTTGTTGCCGAGCGAGGCGGCGATGCCGCCCTGCGCTGCGACCGTGTGCGAGCGCGTAGGGAATACCTTGGAAATGTTCGCCGTGCGAAGCCCGGCCTCGGCAGCGCCCATTGTCGCGCGCAGGCCGGAGCCGCCAGCACCCACGACCACCACGTCATAGGTGTGGTCGATGATCTTGTAGGCGCCCTTGGTCGAAGCGCTCTCGTTGTTTGCGGTAGCCATCAGGCCTGACCTCCAAAAGCAAGACTGGCGACGCTGAAGACGGAGAAGGCCGCGCTGCCGATAACTGCGATATTGAGCGCCGCGAGCAGCGCGAACTTAGTACCCGAATTGTGCACATAGTCCTCGATCAGGACCTGCAGGCCGAGCCGTGCGTGCCAGAACAGGCTGGCGATGAGGAGGATCATCGCGGTCGCCGAAATCGGGTGCGCGATCCACGAAGTGACCGAAGAATAGCTGTAATCGTCCAGCAGCAGCAGGCTGACGATCAGCCAGGTCATAAGCACGAGATTGCTTATCGCGGTGAACCGGTGGACGAGCCAGTGATGCGCGCCCTCGTGTGCGGGGCCAAGCCCGCGAACGCGACCGATGGAAGTGCCGTTACCCATGTTGTCAGCTCCCCAGGAACACGTACGCCCAGAAGGCGGCGGTGAGTAGAATCGCGATGATTGGCGAGGCGATCGACCACATGCGGTTGGTGTCGAGTTCGTAACCGGCGCCGATATCCAAAACGAAGTGACGCAGGCCGCTCATCATGTGGGTGAAGAATGCCCAGCTCAAACCGATCATCACGATGAAGCCGATCGGGGTGGTCATCGCGCCGACGAAGGTTTCGTAGGCCGCAGGGCCGCTCGCCATAGCGCCGAGCCACCACACGAGAACGCCCAACCCGATCAGCGCCATGCCGTCTCCGGTAGCGCGGTGAAGGATGGAAACCAGCATATGCGGTCCCCACCGCCATATCTGAAGATGCGGTGATAGCGGTCTTTGGCTCATGATTATCCCGTTTATGCCTGTTACGCCCAACCCACTTAGCGGTCTTGTCGCGCGAGGCAAGCGGCGAGCGCTCGACACGACTTGCAAAGTTTTGGATAGAGGCTTGCATGAGTTTCATTTTAGTCACCGGAACGAGCCGCGGGATCGGCGCGGCAGCCAAGAAAGCGCTGGCCGATCGAGGGGTCGAGGTAATCGGTCACGGATCGAAGGACCGCGGCGATGGCGACATCGCCGCCGACTTCGCCGATCCCGGCGCGGCGCAGGACTTGTGGAATACGGCATTGGAGCGCGCCGGGGGCGAGATTGCCTGCGTGGTGAACAATGCAGGACTGTTCGATGCCAATCCGATCAATCGCTCCGACATCGAATGGCTCGACGGGTGGGAGGATACGCTTCGCATCAACCTGACCTCTGCCGCGCAGTTGAGTCGTTTCGCTATCCGGCACTGGCAGGACAAGGGAACAGCAGGCAGGCTGGTCCATGTCGCCAGCCGCGCCGCTTATCGCGGGGATTCGCCTGCACACTGGCACTACGCGGCTGCCAAGGGCGGCATGGTCGCGATGCACAAAACCATCGCGCGCGCCTATGCGAGCGAGGGCATTCTCAGTTACGCGATCACGCCGGGCTTTACCGATACAAGCATGGCGGACGACTATCTCGAAAGCCGGGGCGGCGAAGGGCTGCTCGCCGATATCCCGCTCGGCCGCGTCGCGCAGCCGGAAGAAATCGCGACCATCATCGCCTTCTGCGCGCTCGACGCCCCTCCCAGTATGACCGGCGCGGTCATTGACGCCAATGGAGCCAGCTTTGTTCGCTAGAGCGGTTATCACCTGCGCGAGCCTGGGCTTCGCCGCATGCGCACCCGTGGCCGCCCCACAAGAACCATCCGAGGGGTTCTTCGCCAATACACCGGCAGAGTTCCGCCCCTTCGTCGAGACCTGCAAGCCGTGGGACGATTGGGACAAGCCCGCCCCGCCCTTCAATATCCACGGCGACACCTACTATGTCGGCACATGCGGAATCGCTGCGATCCTGATCGCGAACGACGAGGGGCACATTTTGATCGATGGCGGGACCGAAACGGGCGGAGGTCTCATCGCAGCAAACATCGAAGCGCTGGGCTTCTCGCTTTCCGATGTCGAATTCATACTGCACAGCCATGAGCATTTCGATCATGTGGCCGGGATCGCCGGATTGCGGCGGCTCACCGGTGCGCGCGTGATTTCTTCTCCTATCGCAAAGCCGGTTCTCGAAAGCGGAGTTATGGACGTGAATGATCCGCAATCGGGAATGCACGATGCCTTCCCCATCGCGGAAGTGTTCCAGACGATTTCGGACGATGCCACCGTGCAAATCGGCAGCACCGAAGCCCGAGCAATCTATACGCCCGGTCATTCACCTGGCGCACTCAGCTGGCAGTGGAGGTCCTGCGAGGACGAGAAGTGCCTTACCATCGTCTATGCAGACAGCCTCAGCCCCGTAAGCGCGGATGACTACAGGTTCAGCGATCACCCCGACTATCTGGAGGCCTATTATGCCGGGCTTGAACGCTTGGGCCGATTGGATTGCGACCTGCTGCTGACCCCGCATCCCTCGCACAGCCGCATGCTCAAGCGGATGCGCAAAAACGAGATGATCGAGCCAGCCGCCTGCGCCTATTACGCCATTGGCAAGGCCAACGATATCGAGAAGCGCCTTGCCCGCGAGGCCGAGGCGCAGGCGCAGTGAGCACCAGCTGGAAACTCTCGGCATTCGCACCCAAGCCCGATGTGCAGGCGGCACTCCTCGCGCATGACGAGCTCGAGGATTGGGATTTCGACCTCGTTATTTCGGGCCGCGAGGTGGATGAAGACCGCCCGCTCGAATGGGTGCTGGAAGCGTGGTATCCGAAGAAGCCGGGCGCCGCTCAGAAGAAGGCAATTGCCGCGCTTTTCGGCGGCAAGGCTCCCACGATCGAGGTCGAAAAGCTGCCCGACGAGGACTGGCTGACACTGAGCCAGCAGGGCACGCCGCCGATCAGCGCGGGGCCGTTCTACGTCCACACGCCCGACTACGAGCCGCGTGATGGCGCGATCAACTTTGCCATCCCCGCAAGTCAGGCTTTCGGCACTGGCCAGCATGAAACAACCGCCGGATGCCTGGAGATGCTCGGCGCGATCAAGGCCCCCGGCGCACAGTTCCGCCGCATCGCCGATATCGGTACCGGGACCGGGCTGCTCGGCTTCGCAGGCCTCGCTCTCTGGCCCAATGCCGAATGCACGGCATCGGATATCGACCCTGTCTGCGCAGGCGTCGTCGCAGACAATGCCGTGATGAACGGCGCCCAACTCGGACCGCAGCGAGGCGCTATGACAATGGTGATCGCCGACGGGATGGACGATCCGCTGTTGCAAGCGCGCGGACCTTACGACCTTCTCATTGCCAATATCCTTGCAGGCCCTCTGGTCGAGCTTGCGCCAGATTTCGCGAATTCGGTTCAGCCCGGGGGGAGCATCGTGCTCGCAGGACTGCTTGCAGGCGAGCAGGAGCAGGCCGTTCGCCGGGCCTATCGCCGGGCGCGTTGCCGCCCGGTCGCGCGGTTGCAGCGAGGCGACTGGGCGATCCTGTGGTTCAGGCGTCGCCGGTGACACCTCGCAAGCGTTGGGCGAAGCGCATCGCCGTCGGCCTTGCCGTCGCGCTGATCGGATTGCCGCTGCTCTTCGCCCTCACCGCATGGATCGGCTCGTCCATCCCGCGCAATTCCGATTGGGTTGAGCCGGATGACGGCATCGAGATCTTTGTCGGCACTAATGGCGTCCACACCGAGATCGCAATGCCGATCGCGACCGATATCATCGACTGGCGCGGGAAGTTCCCGGTAGGAGACATTGGCGCGCCCGAAAGACCCTACACCCACGTCTCGGTCAGCTGGGGCGAGCGCACTTTCTTCCTCGAAACGCCCACCTGGGCCGATCTCGATCCCATCGTCGGGGCCAAGTCGCTGACGGGAGGCGAAGGATTGATGCATGTCGCATGGTACGTGCGCCCCGCCCCCGACGAAGACTACCGACCCATGCGCATTAGCCGCGACCAGTACCGCGCACTCGCCGACGATGTCGCAGCGCAACTCGCCGCCGATCAGGAACGCGGGGTCTTTCCCGGCTATGACGAGCACGACGTGTTCTACTCCGCGCGCGGCACCTACCACCTCGGCAACACCTGCAATCAGTGGAGCAGCGACCGGCTCGCAGCGGCGGGCATCAAGACGGGCTGGTGGACCCCGCTCACAGGCGGCGTGATGAAATGGGTCCCGCCCCTGGACGACGGTTAAATCGCGGAAAGTTCGATCCGGCAGCGTTCGAGAAACAGCCGTTCGGCCTGCGGAGGGTCGAGAACGAGTGCCCGATCCAACGCCATGCGAGCTGCCCGGACATTTCCCGTCCGCGCCAGCAGGTTTGCCCGCGCCACATGCACTGGCCGTGCATTTCCAAACCGGTCCAACGGCAGCGATTCGACGAACTCGAGCGCCGATTCTGCCCCTTCCACCTCGGCCAGAGCGAGCGCGCGGTTGAGAGCGATCATGGGCCCCGGCCTCATATGCAACAGCGCGTTGTAGAGCGAAAGGATGGCCTGCCAGTCCGTCTCGCCATCGAAAGCGCGCCGTGCATGGGTCAATTGGATAGCGGCCATCACCTGGTATGGCCCGCTGCGCTCGAACACCGCGGCATCGTCCATCCATGCACGAGCCTGTTCGATCGCTTCAAAGTCCCAGCGTCCGGTATCCTGCTGCGATAGCGGGATCATCGCACCGATCTCGTCGAGTCTTGCCGCTTCGCGAGATCGCGCGAGCATGATCAGCGCGGCCAAGCCAAGAGCTTCCGGCTCCTCTGGCAGCAATTCGGCGATCATGGCCGCCAACCGTCCCATCTCAGCGGCCAGGTCGGGATCGATTTCACCTGCCGCGTCCTGATAGGCAGCTGTGTAGGCCAGCTCGATCGTCAGCAGCACCGCTTCGAGACGATCCCCCCAATGGCGTCGCTCGGGCAGCTCGAACGCGATGCCGGCTTCGCGCACTTTCGTTTTCGCCCGGGTGATGCGCTGGAACATTGCCGGTTCGCTGGTCAGAAAAACGCGGGCAATCGCACTCACAGGCAACCCGCACACCACCTTTAGCGCAAGCGCAGTTCGTGCTTCGATCGCGATAGCAGGATGACAGCATATGAAGATCAGCCGCAAACGCTCATCGGGTATCGACTCGGGCAGAGCAATGACATTGCCCATGCTGTGCTCTCCCTCATCGATCAGGGCCGCAGCCTCGCTTGCGCGGATGCGTGCCGTTTCGCTCCGGATTGCGTCCACTGCCTTGCGCCGTGCGACAGTCATCAACCACGCCCCGACCCGATCCGGCGGGGTTTCGAGCGCAAGGCACGCCGCCATCGCTTCGGCGAACGCGTCTTCTGCCGCATCCAGATCGCGAAGCTGCGCGGCCAGGGCTGCTACGAGCCTGGGCCGCGCAGCCATACACTGGCGCGCAAGATCGGCGCTATCGCTCACTCTTCCATCGGCCAAACCGGACGGACCTCCACTGCGCCCTTCCCCGGCACCGGAATCTGCTTCGCCCATTCGAGCGCATCGTCGAGACTGTCGACATCGATGATGTAGAACCCGCCCAGTTCCTCGTGCGTCTCGGCAAAAGGGCCGTCGTGCAGCGCGTGGCTGCCATGATCCCACCGGATCGTGGTCGCGGTGTTGCCCGGCTTGAGGCGCTCACCGCTGAAGGCGACCCCCTTTTCAGCCCATTTTTGAGCGAGCGCCATATGGCCGGCAAGCGTGGCCTCCATTCGCTTGGCGCCTTCATCGCCCTCGTAGATGCTTTCGTCTTCGTTGATCAGCAGCATGTATTGCATGTGTCGTCTCCTCGGCTCGCCGCGCCGGAATGGCGAGGCTCCGACACAAAGACGGAGCAGGCAAGGCGGATTCGACAGCGCGGTATGAATTTTTTCGGAACGTGCGCCCTGCCCGCCCTTTGATGAGGCAAAACCCTTTCGATCAAAGGACAGTCCAATGGCCAAGACTCTTCTCATCACTGGTGCATCATCCGGCATCGGCGCAGCGACCGCAAAAGCCGCCGCCGAGGCAGGATGGAACGTCGCCCTGCTCGCACGTTCGACCGACAAGATCGAGAAGCTGGCGAACGAAATCGGCGACGGCGCGCTTGCCATAACTTGCGACGTGACCAAACTCGACGAGATTACAGACGCGCTACAGCAAACCGCCGAACGCTTTGGCGGGGTTGATGGAGTGTTCGCCAACGCCGGTACGGGTGTCGAGAAGCCGGGCGTTGAAAATGGCGATCCCGAAGAATGGCGCGGCATGATCGAAGTCAACATCATGGCGGTACTCTACGCCGCGCACGCGGCAATCCCGCACCTCAGGAAAACCAGGGGCCATTTCGTCATCACCGGCTCCAAAGCGGGGCGCGACACCTTCAAGGGCTCGGTTTATTCGGCGACGAAGCATTTCGTGCACGGCTTCGGCGAGAACCTGGCCGAAGAGATGCGCGAATTCGGCGGGCGAGCGACGGTGATCGCGCCGGGCATGGTCAACACCGATTTCTTCGACGATCCAAAGCCAACCAAGATTCAGCCCGAGGACGTTGCCAATGCAGTCGTATTCGCGCTTTCGCAGCCCGAGACGGCAGCAGTGCGCGAAATCTACATCATGCCCAACGACTAGGGAGCCTTCGATAGCGCGCGTTCAAGAAGGTCCAGCGCGTTGCGCGTGAACTTTTCCATGTTCTCGATCCGGTCGTCGCTGCCCGTCTCAATCGTGGCGGTGACCTCGCAATCCGGACCGACAACCGCCGCGACACTTCGACCGGAAACGACGCCCATCGGGTGTTTGCTGGATCCTGCGGACCCGCTTTCGGCAATGCCCCATTCGGTACCCATCCGGTCGCGGATAGCACGGGCCTGCAACAGCGCGTATTCCTCGGTTGCAGAGCGCATGCCTTCATACGCATCGCGCGGAAGGTCAAACAGCACGTCGCGCGCCTTGAAAGAATAGACGATACCACCACCGACATAGAATTTGAGCGCGCCGGGCACGGTCAGGATCGCCGCCGCGATCAGGCCCCCGGTCGCACCGTCGGCGACCGCGATCTTCTCACGGCGTCCGGTAAGCAATCTCGCAATACGCTTTGCCTGCGGGTGAAGCTGCTTAAGCATTGCGCACGGCCTTCACCGTCATCGCCGCACCAAAGATAAGCTCTATAATCGCGACCATGTATGTCACCGGGAGGGGCAATGGCATGAAGCGGTAGATACCCGCTGCTCCGACCATGGTGACAATCGCGGCGAGCAGCCAGAATATCCGATCGCCATAGGCGGTCTTGAAGGTGAAATAATGAGTGCCGACCATGATCGCGGCCAATGGCATCACAAGATCGGGGTTGTAATCGAGAAACAGCCATGCCGCGAACAGTCCGGCGATCATGGCGATCGTGGATTCAAGCACCAGCATCCCGCCCGGATTTCCCTTGCTCTCGCTAGTGCGTCGGAAAATCGTGCGATTAACGAACAAGGCGAGCGGGTAGATAAACACGCCGCCGATAAAGAGAACGACAAAACCGGTCGCGACACCATCTCGCGCCTCGATAACCGCTGCAACAAGCCAGACCAGCCCGGAGATGAAAACACCCGGCCCACCATCGGCGTAGGCGCGCCGCAAATCGGCTTGCGCTGCCGCAATATCCATAATTTTCCTTTCTTAAACCGCTGCCGCCACGATCTCGGCCCAGCCTGCTTCGTCTATGACCTCGATGCCCAGGTCCTGCGCTTTCTTCAGCTTCGAGCCTGCACCCGGTCCCGCGACCAGCAGGTCAGTCTTGGCAGAAACACTGCCAGCAGCCTTCGCGCCCAACCGTTCGGCCTGCGCTTTTGCCTCATCGCGGCTCATGGTTTCTAGCTTGCCGGTGAACACGACCGTCTTGCCGGCCACTGGCGAATCCAGCGTTTCGACCACGTAACGCGGAGGGTTCACCAGGCTCAGCAGGTCTTCCCACACCTCGACATTCTTGGGCTCGTGGAAAAAGTCACCAAGCGCCTCGACTACGCTAGGGCCGATCCCGTCGATACTGGTGAGTTCCAAGATCGCATCTTCGTCACCTTTGCGTGCCCTTTCAGCCACTTCGCGCAATTTCGGCAGCTCGTGGAGATGTTTCATCAGGTCGCGCGCGGTTACCTCGCCGATATGGCGTATACCAAGGCCGAACAGCAGCCGCGCCGCATCGGGTTCGCGCCGGCTTTCCACAGCCTTGAGCAGGTTATCCACAGACCGCTCCTGCCAGCCGTCGAGGGCGAGGATGTCCTCGCGGCGCTCCTTCAGGCGGAAGATATCGGCAGGGCTTTCGAGCCACCCCAGCGCGAAGAACTGCGCGATGGTCTTCGACCCGAACCCGTCGATATCAAGCGCCTTGCGGCTGACGAAATGTTCAAGCCTTTGAGTGCGTTGCGCCGGACATATGAGACCGCCAGTGCAGCGCACATCGACCTCGCCTTCTTCCGAAACCGCCTCGCTGCCACATTCGGGGCAATGATCGGGAAAGACGAAGGGTTCGCGCTCCACATCGCGGGTGAGGTTATCCACAAGCTGTGGAATGACATCTCCCGCACGCTGCACCAACACCCGGTCGCCGGGCCTCAGGCCAAGCCGTTCGATCTCGTCGCGGTTGTGGAGCGTGACGTTCGAGACCATCACGCCGCCCACCATGACCGGCGCCAGCCGACCCACGGGAGTGAGCTTTCCGGTGCGCCCGACCTGGATGTCGATCGCCTCAAGCGTCGTCTCTGCCTGTTCTGCGGGGAATTTGTGCGCGAGCGCCCAGCGCGGCGCTTTCGCCACGAAGCCGAGGCGCTGCTGGTAATCGAGCCGGTCGACCTTGTAGACGACCCCGTCGATCTCGTAGCCGAGATCGGGGCGCTGGCGGCCGATTTCGTCGTAATGCGCGATCATTTCATCTACGCTGTGGGTCAGCGTCAGAAAAGGCGAGACGGGAAATCCCCAGCTCTCGATCAGGCGCATCATCTCGTATTGCGTGTCTCGCGGCACCTCGGAGGCAGCGCCCCAGCCATAGGCCCAGAATTTGAGCGGGCGCCGGGCGGTGACGCTCGGGTCTTTCTGACGCAGCGATCCCGCCGCGGCGTTGCGCGGATTGGCGAACAGCTTGCCGCCCGCCTTTTCCTGCGCTTCGTTGAGCGCGGCGAAATCGGCCTTTGACATGTAGACTTCGCCGCGCAACTCGAACACGTCTGGCATGGCGGCCTTCCCCCTGGCCGGGATGCGTTTCGGAATGTCGCCGATATGCGCGACATTGGCGGTCACGTCCTCGCCCACCTCACCGTCGCCGCGCGTCGCCGCGCGTACCAGTTCGCCCTTTTCATAACGCAGCGAGCAGGAAAGACCGTCGATCTTGTCCTCGGCGGTGATCGCGAGCGGAACGCTTTCATCCAGCGCCAGATAGCGGCGCACGCGCTGGGTCCATTCCTCGACCTCCTCGCGCGAAAATGCGTTGTCGAGGCTCATCATGCGAACCTCGTGACGGACCTTGGACAGCGGCGAGGCGGCGATCGAGTGGCCGACCCTTTTCAGCGGAGAATCCTTGGGCGCGAGATGTAGAAAGCGCGCTTCCAGCTCGGCATAGCGGCGCACCAGCGCATCGTATTCCGGGTCGGAAATCTCGGGCGAGTCTTCGGCGTGATAGAGCCGGTCGTGCTTTGCGATCGCCTTGGCAAGGCGCATAAGTTCATTCGCAGCTTCGGCTTCGGTAATGTCTTCTGTCATGGAATTCCCAGAGCGCTCCCTGCCATCAGTATCACCCAAGCCCCAAGTGGGAGGGCCGACGCGACGGCAAAATGGAGAAGCTTGCGGTCTCTTTCTTTCTGGCGAAGTCCAACGATGAAGGTCACCAGACCGAGGCCAAGGGCTGCAAGGAAAACCCACCCCATCACCAGCTCAAACAAGGTGATGGCCATCACTCCACCTCCTTGGACAAGGAGGGGGTCGGGGGGTGGTTCGACTGTCGCCTGCTCAACGAGCACCCTCCGCCAAGGAAAACAATCCGATTGCCAGCACCGAGGTTATGGTCACGCCGACATACATAAAGGCAATCAACTTCACGTGTTGCTGCTTGATGATCGCCCAAATCAAAAAGGGTGCGAAACCTATTCCAAGAGTTATTGGAATGGTGAGCAACAGGGCTTCCAAGCCGATCGGCATCAAACCCCCTCCAGCAGCCGGTCCGCCTGCGTCCTTGTTGCGCGTACGCTAGCCACGCAGAACCGGCTTCGTCTCGACCCGGGTGCCGAATCCAACGATATGCTCACGCGCCTTTCCGATGGCGGCCTGCACTGATGGCAATTTCAGGCTGTTCGCGTGATCTGTCTTCGTCTGCCACACCTCGGTAATCCAGATCGAGTTCTCGTCCTCGAGATCCTCGGCGATCAGATATGCAATGTTGCCGGGCATGTCCTTCGTGCCCTCAACCAAGGCCGCAATCACCTCGCTCCTCTTGCCCTCCGCCGTCTTCATCTGGCCAATGATACCGTAGACTTCTTCCATGTTCTCGATCCTTCCGATTGCTGCCGGAGCGTATCCCGCAAGCAACGACGCAACTGCTACTCCGATAAACTCACGCCGCTCCATCAAACCCCCTCCAACAGCCGGTCCGCCTGTGCCCGCGCCTCGCTGGTGATCTCCGCGCCAGACAGCATTCGCGCGATCTCTTCCTGCCGCCCAGCCTCGTCGAGCAGGACCACGCTGGTCTTGGTCACCGTGCCGCTAGAGCTTTTCGCGATCAGATAGTGCGTGTTGCCGCGCGCCGCGACCTGCGGGCTGTGCGTTACCGCGAGCAGCTGCCCTTCATCGGCCGCGAGCCGCGCGAGGCGCTCCCCGATGGCCGATGCCACCGCGCCGCCGACGCCGCGGTCGATCTCGTCGAAGATGATCGTCGCCGCCCCGCCCTTCTCCGCCAGCGCGACCTTCAGCGCGAGGATGAAGCGCGACAGCTCGCCGCCGGACGCGATCTTTGCGAGCGGCGCGAAGTCGGCGCCGGGATTGGTCGCGATCAGGAATTCGACGCTGTCCATGCCGTGCGCGCCCCACTTGTCCTCGGGCAGCGAGCCGATCGAGGTGAGGAACCGCGCGGCGTCTAGCTTCAGTGGCTTCAATTCGGCGGCCACCGCCTTGTCGAGTTTCTTGGCGGCGTTGATCCGCGCATTCTGGACCTTCTCGGCAAAGGCGACGTAGCTCTCGCGCGCTTCCTTCGCGGCGGCTTCGAGCGCGTCGAGTTGCGCCTCCCCGCCCTCGATCGCGTCCAATTTGGCGCGCATCTCGCGCATCTTTTCGGGCAGGTCGTCGACCTCGCAGCGATGCTTGCGAGCAAGCGCGCGCAGCTCGAACAGGCGCGTTTCCGCCGCATCGAGCGCCGCAGGATCGTGGACCAGCGCCTCGGCGGCGACCTCCAGCTTGTCCTCCGCCTCGCCCGCCTCGATCACCGCGCGATCGAGCGCCGCGAGCGCGTCTGCGAGCAAGGGGTGTTGTTCGGCAATCCGGTCGAGCCGGCGCGCCGCGACACGCAAGCTGGCGAGCGGCGAATCCGATCCCTCCCAGATGTGCCGCAGTTCTTCCAATTCGCCCGAGAGTTTCTCCGCCTTCTGCATGTCGGCACGCGTGCCCGCGAGCCGGGCTTCTTCGCCCGCTTGCGGTTCGAGCGCTGTAAGCTCGGCAAGGTGCGCGATCAGCAGGTCCTGGTCGGCCTTTGCCTGTTCGACGTCCGCGCGCGCTTCGGCCAATTGCGCCTCGGCCTTCGCCCAGCGGTGCCAGTGGCGTTCGAGCCCGGCATTGTCGGTCCCGGCATAGCGATCGAGCAGCGCGCGATGACCGCGCGGGTTTACAAGGCCGCGATCATCGTGCTGTCCGTGAAGTTCGACGAGCGCCGAAGCAAGCTCTCGCAGCAGGGCGACGCTGGTGGGCTGGTCGTTGATGAAGGCCTTTGACCCCCCATCCGCCTTCACCTGCCGCCGGATGATGAGCGGTTCGCCCGGCTCGATCTCGATATCGGCGTCGTCGAGCGCGTCGGCAATCGCCTGCGGGATCTCCGCAAACTCGAAACTGGCGGCGACGCTCGCCTTGGCCTCGCCTGCGCGCACCAGCGCCGTCTCCGCGCGGTCACCGAGCACCAGGCCGAGCGCGTCGAGGAGGATCGACTTGCCCGCCCCCGTCTCGCCCGTCAGCACGCCAAGCCCCCGCCCGAAATCGAGATCGAGCGCTTCGATAAGGACGATGTTGCGGATCGAAAGCCGGGTCAGCATCAGGCGATCAGCTTTAGCGACTGGGAAACGCCCCGTCACGTCATGGCACGCACGTTATCCGCGCGTGGTTTTGCAAGGCTTCCTAGGAGAAAATCGGAATAATCCGCATGGAATTAAGGGTTTGGTGCAATCAGAGCGATAGTTGTGGGGCGAAAAGCGCGGTGTTGGTAATGAGGTGAGTTACATGAAGGCATTCAGGATCCCTTCGGTCGGCGGCGCGTTGATCGTCATGCTGGGCGGTTCCGCATTGCTGTCCTGCAGCGCAGGCCATGCGCAATCGGACAAGTCCGACAGCGAACTGATGACGGCCGCCGGTGGCTTTCTGATCAACACGCTCAACAGCAATAGCGCGCGCGAGCAATATCTGTCCTCGGTCGCGCGCCCCTTGCGTTCGCTCGATCGCGATGCAGATGGGCTGGATCAGCGCGATGTTGCTCGCGCACGCGCGCGGGGCGAGGCGCGGCGGCGCGCAGGATTGGTGAGCGCGCTGCTGCAATATGATTACAACGCCGATCTCAAGGTAACCCGCGATGAAATCATCGAGTATTCCAGCGCAGCGAGCGCCGAAGCGCGTGAAAGCGAGGCCGACGCGCAGATGAAGCGGCTCGACACCGATGGCGATGGCACCGCGACAATCAAGGAGGCAATGGCGCGCGGCAAGGATCAGCGGCGCGGCGTTGAAGATCAGGCCACAAAGCTGCTCGAACTGGACGCCGGGGGCGACGGACGCCTGACTGTGAACGAGCTGCTCGAAGCAGCCGGGCGGGTGTTCGACCATTTCGATTACAACGGGAACGGGATCGTCGACGCCCCCGAAACCGAAGCGATCCGTGAATATCAGCACGAGATACGCGAACGTCAGCGCATGATCGAGCTGGGCTGCGTGTTGCCCAAGGCCAGCGAAGACGCACAACTGGTCGCTTACGGCGTTTATGAAAGCGACGTCATCTCTACTGCCTGGGTCGGCAGCTACGATACCGAAACGGGCGTGATCGACGTGACGATCGAACCGGGCAGCCGCCCGCTCTATCTCGTCCTCAGTTCGTACGACGCGATGATCTGGCGCTTCAGTGGAGCGTCCGACCGAATCGAGCGGGTGGTTGCGGGATCCTACGAAACCGGTGCGAGTGCTCGCGATCCCGATGATGAGCGGCCCGTTCGCTCTGCCGTCGCGGTTACCGGCATCGGCAAGGATCGCCTCACTGTTGTAGGGAGCGGATGCCTGCGCGACGGTTGGCGGTTCAGGGATGGAGAGCGAGACGGGCCTGACCGGATCGGCGAGCTTGTCGCCGGGCGGCCGATGGATGTGGTTGCGAGCGAATACGGCCCGGTGCGCGTTTCCCTGCCCTCTGGCGAGGCTAAGCGTGCCGAGCGCAGGGACCTGCCCGCCCCCAAAGGCTTCGAGGCTGAAATGTGGGCCGAGGCTGTTCGCTTTTCACCGGGAGGGATCGCACGCATCGATCCGAAGACGCTTGTGACCAGCCAGCCGGTCGGGACTTATGACATCATGCCCGAAGAATTCGGTCTTGCACAATTGCTCGCACGCGGGGCGCTGAAGCGCGCAGGCCGCGACAGGCTGCTGCTGACCCGCGAAATCGCCCACTGGCCCTCGGGCCTCGCTGGGGCGCACTCGACCAACTTCATCGTATCCGAAGGCGTTACACCACCCGAAGGCAATCCCGGTCACAGCTGTGTGATGAGCGAAGCCGATGCAACACGCCCGAACTGGAAACGAGAATGCCGCGAAGGGCGGAGGAACCGAACTCGCTAGCGCCGCGCCGGATCAGCTAGGCTGCACGTCGGGCGCGTGTTTGTTGACCAGCTCGAAGGCCTTTTCGTACCACTCATTGCCCGGATAGTTCGCGCCCAGCACCGCGGCATATTTCACCGCTTCCTCGCGCAGGCCCAGCGCAAGGCTGCTCTCCGTCAGGCGATAGAGCGCCTCAGGCGTGTGGCTGGTCGTGTCGAAATTCTCGACCACGTTGCGGAACCGCAAAGCGCTCGCGAGCCACTGGCCCGAACGCTGGTAGAACCGCCCGATCTCCATCTCCTTGCCCGCGAGGTGATCCTCGACGAGATCGAGCTTCAACCGCGCATCGGCCGCATACTCGGTTTGCGGGAATCGCCGGTTCACCTCACGCAGCGCGGTGCGTGCCTGTTCGGTGATCTTCTGGTCGCGGTTCACGTCGCTGATCTGCTCGTAATAGGAAAGCGCGATCAGGTAATAGGCGTAGGGCGCATCCTTGTTACCCGGGTGGATCGAGAGGAAGCGCTGCGCGTTCTGGATCGCCTTGTTGTAATCGCGCGCGATGTAATAGCTGAACGCGCTCATCAGCTGCGCCCGGCGAGCCCAGGGCGAATAGGGATGCTGGCGCTCCACCTCGTCGAACAAGGCGGCGGCGAGCAGAGTGTTCCCGCGATCGAGCCGCCTCTGCGCCTCGGCATAAAGCGATTCGACGTCGCGCGCGACATAGGCGACGTCCTCCTCGGCGGAGCCTCCCGCACAGGCGGTGGTGGTGAGGATCGTGGCGCCGACAAGAGCAGCGCGAAGCAGCGGAGTGCGAACTTTGGTCAACATGGGGCTGCCGTATAGCCAGCGCCCGCGTGAACGCCAAGTGAAGTTAGGAGCGCTTACCCCGCCAATTTTCCTACTCGCCGCATTTGTGGTTCACAATCACCCTCACCCCCATGACCAAACCCAATCTCCCCGCCCGCATCATCCCCGACTTCACCCCCGTTCCGCGCAAACGCATGCGCCGCGGCGGGTGGAGCGCGGATCGCCAGCGTGAGTTCATCGAGCTGCTCGCCGAAACCGGCAGCGTGCGTTCGGCCTGCCGCCGCATGGGCGTGGGCGAGCACCACATCTACAAGCTGCGCCGCCACCCCGAGGCGGAAAGCTTCCGCAAGGCGTGGGAGGCCGCGCTCGACATCGGCGTGCAACGGATCGAGGACGTCGCGATGGACCGGGCGCTCAACGGCGTCGAGGAGCCGGTCTACCACCGCGGCGAGATCGTCGGAACGCGCCGCGCCTATAACGACCGGCTGCTGATGTTCATGCTCGAACGCCGCGCACCGGAGCGCTTTGGCGGAGGTGGCGGCGCAAGCGACCCCGGCTGGAAAGGCCGCGAAACCGCCCGCCTCGCGATGAAACTGCGCAAGGAAATCCGCGAAGAACTGGAGGCCGAGGCCAAGGCCAACGCCCCCACCCCCGAGGAAATCCGCGCGAGCATCGATGCGAAGATCGAGGGCCTGCGCCTCGAGACCGAAATGCGACGCCAGCGCGAATGGGAGCGGCTATCGGAGGACACCCGCGCGGCATGGGAGCGCTTCGAGCAACTGCGCACCCGCGACATGGAGCGCATCGCGGCGGAGGAAGATTCGAGGCGCAAGCTGCTCGCGGGGCCGAGGGAGGCGGTGAACGCGGAGCCGGGACGGAAGACGACGCCGCCGGAGCCGAAGGTGCCGGAGACCAGCTGGACGCTGAAGGACGACAGTTTTGATTCCTAGGCTCCCTCTTCCCCCAGAGGAGGGGGTTGGGGGTGGTGGCTGGAGCACCGACTAGATTCGAAGAGGCTGTCGCCTCGAAACCACCCCTCAATCCCCTTCTTCAGTAAGGAGGGGAGGTTTCCCGTCAGCGCGGCAGGAAGAAACCTTCTCCGCTTTGCCGGACGCCGCCCATGTCGGTCATAATTTCGAGCACTCGTGCGACGCGTTGCTTGCGTTTTGCGGTGTTCCTGCCTTTGAACAGGCTGGCGATCGCCTGAGCAGATAGCGGCGCGTCGGCTTCGGCGAGCACATCGCGCATAACCGCAAACTGTTCGCGCTCGTCCTTGGGCCACGGACGCTCCTCGCTGACCCCCGCTTCGACAAGATCGATATCGAGGTCTTCCTGACCCTTCACCTTGTGCGCGAGGCGCGGTTTCTGGAAATCGGGGCGCAGCCAGCGCACGATCCCGCGCTTTTCCTCCGCCGCGCGCTCCTGATTGAGCGCGACGAGGCGCGTGAGCAATTCCTCCTCCGCCGCTTCCTGATCTTCCGACCTATGCGGGCTGGGCGTAGTCGCGCCAGGCTTCCCGACGAGCCGCTCTCCCAAATCTTCCCAGCCATAGGCGGCAAACACTTCGCGGTCGATCTCGTCGTGAATGTCCTTGAGAACCGAGATCAGCCCGGCCTCGTAAATGTCCTTTTCCTTATCCGAAAGCAGCGCGACGTCGGCGCCGTTCTCGAGTTCGCGCAGCCGTTCGAGCACGTTGTACATATCGGTCATGGTGAGGAATTCGTGCTGCGCAAGCCGCTCCTTGCGGAAGGCGTCAAGGCGCTCGCCTAACCCATTCAACCGATCAATTTGGCTGTCGATCAGTATCGGAAATGGGAAGGGGTCAAGACATTTGGTTTTGTTGTACCTTGGACGATCCTCTAGGGTGCCGCCCGCTCTCAATGTCCAACTGACGTGCAGGCGACTAGATAAAACCGCGAGCGCATTACCGCCGGATAATGCGACCGCAACCAGCATGTTGTCGGGCCGGATTGAGTTATCAAGAAACTGAAAGAATCGATGTTTCGCCGTTTCGATGGTCGCGATGTAGCGATCAAGCCGATCCAGCGCCGGACGTAGATCAGCGCGTGGCTCCCCGAATATCCACCAGTTGTCGCGGTATGACGCGCGGTTGTTCTGATCCCGGTCCGGTTTCACGGTATCCACGATATGCTGATAGACGCTGGGAAAGCGCTCCTGCACCTCATGCGAATTCAACCCAAACAGGTCGATCACCATCACACCACGAGGGTTCGAAGCGAGATCGCGCCCATTACAGTAATGGAGAATGTGCTTTTCGAGACCGGCGATTTTCCCAAGGCCGAGGTCAGCGGCTTGCTTTGGCGAAACGATGAAACCAGAGCCGTGAAGTGAGACACCACGGCTTGAAAGGGCCTCATTCGAAAAGAGCGGCATGAGTTTCGACAAA
The DNA here is from genome assembly GCF_009363635.1 of Erythrobacter sp. THAF29. Classification (GTDB taxonomy): domain Bacteria; phylum Pseudomonadota; class Alphaproteobacteria; order Sphingomonadales; family Sphingomonadaceae; genus Erythrobacter. The sequence continues at coordinate 2,297,760 of NZ_CP045392.1, forward strand.
TCCGCCCCAAGCGTCAACTTGCTCGTAATCTTCCCCTCATCGCTCTCCAACCGCACTTCGGGCGTATCGGTGTTGAGCCCGCTCTCATGCACAACCTTGGCAAGCTTCCCCTGCCGCTCGCCGCGCACCGCAACGGTCATCGCGATCCGCACCGCCGCCTTGTCGCTCGCCTTCAGCCACGGATGGTCGGGCACGGCATAGACAAGGCTCAAAGGCAGCTTCGCATTCATATGCCGCTCAACCACGCGGCGGCTGAATGTCTGTGTGATGGAATTGGTGGTGATGAAGCCGAACCGGCGCAGCGGGTTTTTCTTGCTCTTGGGAGCCTTCGCCAGAAGGCGCGTCGCCGCCTCGTCCCAAAAATGCATCACGAAATCCGCGCCACCCGGCACGTCCTTCCTCGCCTTCCACGCGGCCTCGGCATAGCCATCGCCCAGTTCGGCGCGCATGCCCTTGCCCCCGATAAAGGGCGGATTGCCGACGATGAACTCGACCTCGGGCCAATCGGCGCGGCGCGGGTTTGAATAGGTGTAAAGCGGCACCTGCGCATCGGGATCGGGGATTTCCTCACCCGTGATCGGGTGAAGCTTCATCGTCTCCCCGTCCCAGCGAGAGAGCGGCTTGCCCTCCCCGTCACGCAACAATTCCTGCCGGTCATAGGCGAGGATCGCGTCCTGTTCGACAATCGTGCCATATTCATCAAGGATCGGTTCGGCGATTTGCTCAGCCCCGACCGTGCGCAGTTGCCATTTTAGATATCCGATCCAAAGAACAACGTCGGCAATCGGAACCGCGCGCTTGTTGACCTCAAGCCCGTAGAATTGTCGCGGGCTTACCGTCTCGCCATCGAGCAGCAGGCGCGCTTCATCATCGCCCAGAGCCTCCAGCGCTTCGAGCACCTCGCCCTCAAGTCGCTTCATCAGCTCGAGGCTCACGTAAAGGAAATTGCCCGTCCCGCAGGCCGGATCGAGCACGCGCGTGGTGCACAGCTGATGGTGGAAGGCGCGCATCGCCTCCTTTGCCGCCTCGTCCTTGCCAGCGCTGCGCAAATCCTCTGCCAGCTGGCGCACCTCCTCCCAATCCTCGCGCAGCGGCTCGATAATGGTGGGGACCACCAGCCGCTCGACATAGACGCGCGGGGTGAAATGCGCGCCCAGCTTGCCCCGCTCACGCTTGTCGAGCGCGCGTTCGAGCAGCGTGCCGAAGATTGCCGGTTCGACGTCGCGCCAGTCCTTTTTTGCCGCGAGCCACAATTCGCGAATGTCGCTGGCATCGAGCGGCAGGACCTTGGGATTGCCGAAGATGCCGTTGAAGCGTTTGAGCGTCGCGTTGAGATGCGGCGCGTATCCGCCCTTGTTCATCACGCGCCACAGGCTTTCCAAGGCCGGGCCGAAATTCTCGGGCGTGTCAACCATCTGTTCGAGCAGTTTCTGGAAGCCGTGATCGGGGATCAGGTCCACGTCTTCTGCAAACATCGTGAACAGGCACCGCATCAGGAATTCGGCGATGTCCTTGGGCTCGTGATGCTTTTCGAGGCTGCGGGCGATCTTCGCGAGGCGTTCGGCAATGTCCTTGGTAACGGCGGCGGAAATCTTTGCCGGGTCGAGCGCGTGCGGATCGGTCCAGATCGTTCGCAGGCGGGTCTGCACTTCGGGCTGGAGCAGATCGTCCATCGACAGCCGGTAGGACTGGCGATCGGGGAATTGCGTGTAGTTGCGGCCCTGGCCTGAGAAATCGGCAAAGACCTCGATCACGTTGCCGATATCGACGATTAGCAGGAAAGGCGGGTAATCATGGTCGTCGGGGAGCGCGCGGGCGTAATCCTCTGCCTGCTGGCGCGCGGCGATCATGACCTTGTCCCAGCTTTTGGTGCCGCGTTTGGCGTGACCCAACTTTTGCGCGGTTTCGATGCCGGCAAGTTCAAGTTGTTCGGTCTCGCGCGCCTTTTTGCGCTTCGCTGACTGCTTGGCCTCGAGGATGAAGCAGTCGCGTTTGTAACAGTCGATCCGGCCCGTGCCGCCGCCGCGCCGAAACTTGACCGGGCGTTCGAACACGTAGTCGGAAAGTGCGGTTTCTTCGCCCTGGAGCTTGGGCGGTTCGAGGCCAAGCGCCTGCGTGAGGTAGATGATGAAGGACTGCGCGTTCGCTATTTCCGATCCGCCCGAAGCCTTGGCCTCGGCAACAAGCTTGGCTAGCGCGGATTGGTCGACTTCCCCCATCAATCCTGAATGCGGAAAAAGTTCAACTGAAACAAGAGGGAAAGAGTAGCTACTCCTCCCCCATCCTGAGCGCCGCGATGAAGGCTTCCTGCGGGATGCTCACATTGCCGTATTCGCGCATCTTCGCCTTCCCTTTCTTCTGCTTTTCGAGCAGCTTCTTCTTGCGGGTGATGTCGCCGCCATAGCATTTGGCGGTAACGTCCTTGCGAAGCGCGGGGATTGTCTCGCGGGCGATGATCTTTCCGCCCAGTGCGGCCTGGATCGGAATCTTGAATAAGTGCCGTGGAATCAAGTCCTTAAGCCGCTCGCACATGCCGCGACCACGCTCTTCTGCGACCGAGCGGTGGACGATCAGCGAGAGCGCATCCACCGGCTCGCCATTGACGAGGATGTTCATCTTCACAAGGTCGCCCTCGCGGCTCCCGATCTGCTCGTAGTCGAAGCTGGCATAGCCCCTGCTAATCGACTTGAGCCGGTCGTAGAAATCGAACACCACCTCGTTCAGCGGCAGCTCGTAAGTCACCTGCGCGCGCCCTCCGACATAGGTGAGATCGGTCTGGATGCCGCGGCGGTCCTGGCACAGCTTGAGGATCGCGCCCAAGTACTCGTCCGGCGTGTAAATGACCGCCTTGATCCACGGCTCCTCGATCTTCTCGATCCGGTTCACGTCCGGCCAGTCGGCAGGATTATGGATATCGATGACCTTCGCGTCCTCGATCTTCGATTTGGACAGGTGAACGCGGTAGACGACGCTCGGCGCGGTGGTGATGAGGTCGAGATCGTATTCGCGGCTGAGGCGCTCCTGGATGATCTCGAGATGCAGCAGGCCGAGGAAACCGCAACGAAAGCCGAAGCCCAGTGCCGCGCTGGTTTCCATCTCGTACGAGAAGCTTGCATCGTTCAACCGCAGCTTGCCAATGCTCTCGCGCAGTTTCTCGAAGTCGGCGGCATCGACCGGGAAGAGGCCGCAGAAGACGACCGGTTGCACTTCCTTGTAGCCCGGCAGGGGTTCGCTCGCGCCATTCTTCACGGTCGTGATCGTATCGCCGACGCGAGCCTGCTCGACTTCTTTGATCTGCGCGGTGATGAAGCCGATTTCTCCCGGGCCCAGCTCGTCGAGATCGATGCGTTTGGGGGTGAAGGCCCCGACCCGGTCGATCAGGTGCTGGGTGCCCCCCTGAATGAACTTCACTTGCTGGCCCTTGGAAAGCACGCCTTCGATCACGCGGACCAGAATGACGACGCCGAGATAGGGATCGTACCATGAGTCGACGATGCTGGCTTTCAGGGGTTTGTCGCGCTCGCCCTTTGGCGGTGGGATCTTTGCAACAACGGCCTCGAGAACGTCCTCGATCCCGATTCCCGTCTTGGCGGACGTCATGACAGCTTCGGATGCATCAAGGCCGATCACTTCCTCGATCTCTTCCTTAACCCGCTCGGAGTCGGCGGCGGGCAGGTCGATCTTGTTGATGACGGGAACGATTTCGTGGTCGTGCTCGATCGACTGATAGACATTGGCGAGCGTTTGCGCCTCGACGCCTTGCGCCGCATCCACCACCAGGAGTGCACCCTCGCACGCGGCGAGGCTGCGCGAAACCTCGTAGGCGAAGTCGACATGCCCCGGCGTGTCCATGAGATTGAGCTGGTAAGTCTCGCCATCGCGCGCGGTGTAGTTCAGCCGCACGGTCTGCGCCTTGATCGTGATGCCGCGCTCGCGCTCGATATCCATGTTGTCGAGGATCTGTTCTTTCATCTCGCGCTCGGTCAGGCCGCCAGTGAACTGGATCAACCGGTCGGCGAGCGTGGACTTGCCATGATCGATGTGAGCGATGATGGAAAAATTGCGGATTTTGGAAAGATCGGTCATTTGCCCGCGCATTTAGCGATGCTCGGACCCATTGTCATTCGCGAAAAACGCAACCGCGGGTACTAGCGGAAGCAGCGGTTTGTGACGCGTGGCCTTATGCCGCTTCGTTCGTCGCCGATGCGGCATATCCGAATTGCGGCACGCTAGCCTGCTGCCCGAGCAAACCGCCTTGCATGCCTTTGTAATTGCCGGGTGAAAGCGCTGCGAGCGGAGCGCCGGCCGAAGCAAGCGCATAGGGCGACACTCGGTGACGTGTACAAAGACCGCCCGATCCATCATCCACTAAGTGCTGTTCGAATTCGAGACCCTGCGTGTCCGACATCGCGCGGATAACCGTTGCGACGGCGAGTTGTCCGCCACCAAGATCGACCACGAACTGCGTGCCTTTGGGCACGTCCGCTAGCCCCTGGATCAGTGCACCGGTCTTTGAAAGGTTTCGCAGTGTGACTTCATAGGAATGGTCGTCGTGAATGACCTGTATTTTGCGATAGACGGTACGGCGCCGCGCGCGCTTCGTGCGGTCGCCGCTTGGCTCGATGACCCAACCCTCGCCCAACAGCTCGGACTCAGCTTCCTCCTTGCTCACAGGATCGGAGAAAATCGGGCCCTGAACGCGATCGATCCCGCAATCGAGAAGCGAAGCGAGAAGCGTGTTCGACTCGATCCCGTCAGCGATCGTTTCCATCTCGAGCGCACCGGAGAGGGCTACGATCGCGCGGATGAGACCCAATTCACGGCTGTCGTGACGGTCAGCTTCCGCGATGAGCCTCTCGTCGATCTTGATCATGTCGAACGGCGCGCGGCGCAAATAGGCGAGCGAGGAATAGCCACTGCCAAACTCGTCGAGCGTGAGACGCACGCCGATTTTGAATAGCTGGGCAAGCGTCCTGTCGACCGCATTGGTGTCACCGAAGAACACCGCTTCGCTGACTTCCAGTTCGAGCCGGTTCGGCGCCATGTCCGCTTCGTGAAGAGCGCGGCTGACTTCTTCGACAAAGTCACTGTGGTTGAACAGCGGGACCGGTACGTTGACCGCAACGTTGACGCTTTCGTGCCAATAGGCCGCGTGGCGGCAGGCCTCTCCGATCGCCCATTTCCCCACCTCGAGCACGCTGCTCGATCCTTCAAGGATCGATGCGAATTCTTCCTCGTCGATCTCGCCGCGCTGTTCGTGATTCCAGCAAATATGGGCTTCGAGCGCGCGGACCTTCTGGCTCTTCGCATCGACGATCGGTTCATACTTGAGGAACAACTGCTTTTCGCGGACCGCAGTGCCAAGGTCAGCTTCGAGGCGGCGGCGGAAGATAGCTTCGTTTTCGAGGTCGCCCGAATAGAACCGGTACTGCCCTCGCCCACCATTCTTCGCCGCATAGAGCGCAAGATCGGCGGATCGCACGATCTCGTCGCCGGTCACACCATCATGCGGGGCGATGGCGATGCCGACCGAACACCCGATCACACAGCGCCCTTCGTCAAGCGAATAAGGCTGCTTGAGCATGGTGATGATTTTCATGGCGATATCGCCAAGCTCGCCGCGATCGTCGAGATCGGGGATCATTACCTGAAATTCATCACCGCCAAGGCGCCCGATCTCGCATTCACGCTCTATCGAGCGTTTCAGGCGGCTGGCGACCTGTTTGAGGAGTTCATCACCTGCTGCGTGGCCGAGGGTGTCATTCACCTGTTTGAACTTGTCGAGATCGAGCATCAGGATTGCGCAATTGCGCTTTGCTGCCTTGAATGCGGTTAGCGTCGTCTCGATCTGATGCGCCATCCGGTGGCGGTTCGAAAGGCCTGTCAGGGAATCGAACTTTGCCAGTTTCTGGGTTTCGGCCTCGCGGTGATACTCGGAGGTGATATCGGTACCGGTCCCGCGGAAGCCTGCGAACTTCTTGCCCGAGAAGATCGGCTTGCCAGACAGGCGCAGGACGAACCCATCGCGACCTTTCGCAGATCGCACTGCGAAACCGGAGAATGATTTGTGCGCACCAAACATCAGCGACAGCGATTTGGTCCGGCCATCTCCGTCAATCGGTTCGAAGATCGTCTGAAGCGGCTGGCCGATCAGTTCGTCGAGCGACATGTCGAGACGCTCTGCAATGGCGGCGCTGAGATAGCTGAGGTTGCCGTCGGCATCGCTCGCCCAGAACCAGCCAAGTCCCGAATTCTCGAGCTCATCGAGCATCGCCAGGCGGTCGCTGTCGGACAGCGTCGAGGCCGCGCCTCGACGACTGCGAAGCACGCTTGCGCCTTTTGATGACAAGAGACCCTTCAGGGGCACCTGAGCAATTCCTCCAAGCATTTTAGGGCACGGATCGATCCGAACCTCTCGTATCAGTAAATCCGGTTGGTTATTTTTCTGCTAATATCGAGATCGAAATGTCGGACAATCTCGAACAGCCTTTCCGCGTCTTTGCGGTGTAAAACATGATGGAGGCCAATGGCTTGGGTCAGTCAGTGGGAATTCTCGCGATCGGCCACGAGATCGACCTCCATGAAGCGCTTTTCACCCGCACTGCTTGCGCCCGTATATGTCGTCACTTCATCGTCATTCAGCGCACGCAGCGGGCGGCCTGCAGCTTCGATCTGGTAGGGCGACACACGATGGCGGGTACAAAGACCATCGGCACCATCGCTGATCAGTTGCGTTTCGAATTCAACGCCCTGACTATAACCTTGGGAGCGACGGACTGTCGCGACCACGAGTTGCCCACCGCCGAGATCGAGGACGACATCCGTATCAACCGGAACATCGAGCAGTCCCTCGATCTTGGCGCCGCTCTTTGACAGGTTGCGCAAGAACACCTGATAGCGACTGTTCTCGTGCACGAGCCCGATCTTGCGGAATTCGGTCCGACGGTCGGAGCGGAATTTCTCCGGCCCAAGCATCTCGTAGACCAGCTCTCCGGTTTCGAAGCGTTCCTCGACGACGCTGGCGGGTTGCGGACGGGAAAACAGCGCGCCCTGAATACTCATCGCGCCATGCTCGATGACCGCCTCAAGTTCGTCCTTCGTTTCTACGCCTTCCGCAACTGTTTCCATCTTGAGGGCCTGCGCAAGGCTCACCACGGCCGAAACAATCGCGCCGTTGTTGTTTCCATCTTCGGTGCAACCTCGCACAAAGCTCTGGTCAATTTTGATCTTGTCGAACGGCGCATCGCGCAGATAGCTCAACGAAGAATAGCCGGTCCCGAAATCATCCAGCGCAAGGCGCACGCCCAGCCGCTTGAGATCCCTGAACATACGTAGCGCGCGATCGATGTCGCCGACGAACACGCTTTCGGTGATCTCGAGCTCGATACGCGCAGGGTCGGCGCCGGATGACTTGAGCGCGTTCCTGACGGTGTCGATCAGGTCGTCGGAAGCGAACTGTACAGCCGATACGTTGATGGCAGCACGCACGTTCGCAGGCCATGACGCAACGCGTTTGCAGACGTCATGAATCGCCCACTCCCCCATCTCGCGAATGAGACCAACCTCTTCAGCAACAGGTATGAATTCGGCTGGTGACACTTGCCCGCGCTCCGGGTGGTGCCAACGCATCAGCGCCTCGAAACAAACGACCTTGTGATCGGTCGCTGACACGATCGGCTGGTAATACATTTCCAGCTCTTCGCGTGAAAGCGCATCGCGCAGGTCTTCTTCGATCTGATGGCGGTGAATGGCCTGATCGCGCAGATCGCTGGAATAGAAACGGTATTGGCCACGTCCACCGCCCTTGGATGCGTAAAGCGCCAGGTCCGCAGCCTTGATGAGTTCCTGGCACTCGATGCCGTCGAATGGCGCAATCGCAACGCCGATCGAGCAGCCAACAACCGCCCTCACCCCGTTTACCGAATAGGGCTGCGAGACCATTTCGATGATCCGCTGGGCAAGCTCGCCAAGTTCGCCGCGGTCCTCGATATCCGGAAGGATGATCTGAAACTCGTCTCCGCCGAGGCGTCCGATTTCGCCCCTTTCGCCCACCAACCGTTTCAAACGCGCCGCCAGTTGCTTGAGCAGCTCGTCGCCCGCCGGATGGCCCAATGTGTCATTGACCTGCTTGAAGCGATCGAGATCGAGCAACATGATAGCACAGCTTCGCTTCGCAGCTCTGAACGCGTCGAGCGTCGTGTCGAGCTTCTGTGTGATCCGGTGACGATTGGAAAGGCCTGTAAGGGAGTCGAAACGCGAAAGTTTCTCCGCGTCTCGCTGGCTGGCAATCGATGCTGTCACATCACGGGCAATCCCGTGATAGCCGCAAAACTTGCCGCTTTTCGAAAGCCGCGGTGCGCCGGAAATCTCCCACCAGGCGGTCTTCGCGCCGGTCCTGATCTTGACGATAGTCGGACGCAATGAGTTGCGAGCCGCAAACTGGAATTTCAATGGCCTGTGAGGCGATCCGGCCTCAGTTCCGACGTCATCTTCGAAGATGTCGACAAGTTGCTTGCCAATCAAATGACCTTCGATCTCGGCTATTCGGTCCAATGCAGGTTCGGACAGGTAGATGAGCCGCCCTGCCTCGTCGCTCGCCCAGAACCAACCGAGTTCGGACTTCTCAAGACTGTCGAGCAAGCTTGCTCGCCGTCCGGTGTCGGATGATCGGATAGGTGAAAGCGGTGCGGCCATCCCTCCACCCCTGGCCGTCCTCGTCGACAAGCCTGAAATCCGTGACAAAATGCCACCCATGAAGCGCAGTACTCCCCCGGGAATTCTATTTCTGGTGCGGGCGACTAGCAGGTGAATCGTTTAGGAAGGGCTAATATTGGTTAACCCTAGTTCCACGGCCAGATGCTGCTCTATGCCCGCGCGCTTGCAACTTTTCGGGGCACGATGCATGTGGATTGGGTTGAGAGAGTTCGCGCCTCTCGAATGGGCGCTCAAGAAAAGGGGACAACATGTCAGACGGCACCGTTAAGCTTGAAAACGAAGCGGCCCAATCGACCAACGCGCTGGGCCCCCTGATCGGCGTGGCGCGTGAGGATTTCGTCGGCGCAGTCGCTTTGCTGCTACGCGAAACGGCATCGGACCCCAACCGCGCTTTCCGGCACGCGCGTTCGATGGGCGAAGACATGATCAAGATCATGACCGGCAAGAGCGATCTGGCGCCCGACCCCAAGGACAAACGATTTCAGGATCCGGCCTGGCAATATAACCCGTTCTTCCGCGCCGGCGCGCAGTACTATCTCGCGGTGCAAAAGGGTATGCGCAACTGGCTGGAAGAGCTCGAGCTCGACGAGCTCGAGCGCAACCGCGCGAACTTTATCGCGAACATCATCCTTGATGGCCTCGCGCCGACCAATACGCTCATTGGCAATCCGATTGCCCAAAAACAGGTAATCAATTCAGGCGGCCTGTCGCTCATCAAAGGCCTTCAGAACGCCTACAATGATCTGGTGCACAACAAGGGGATGGTCAGCCAGGTCGACAAGCGCCCGTTCAAGCTGGGTGAGAACATCGCGACCTCGAAAGGCTCGGTAGTCTACCGCACTGAAATGTTCGAACTGGTCCAGTATGCTCCGACAACGGACGAAGTATATGAGATCCCGCAGCTTACGATCCCGCCGCAGATCAACAAGATGTACATCAATGACCTCTCGCCGGAGAAGTCGATCATCAAGTGGCAGGTCGATAACGGGCTGCAGACCTTCGTTATCTCGTGGCGCAACCCGTCAAAGGAGCAGGGCCACTGGGACATGGCCGATTACATCGCATCATGCGAGGAAGCGCTCGAGGTTGTCTCCGAGATCACCGGCTCGAAGAAGGTCAACGTGTCCGCCGGCTGCTCGGGCGGGCAGACTGCCTCGGTCCTTGCATCGAAGCTTGCCGCAACCGGCAACGATATCCTCGGTACGCTCACGTTGATGGTTTGCGTCCTCCACCCGAAGCAGACCGATATCGAGGCAGGCTCCCTTGTCAGCGAAAACGGCATGGCACTCGCCCGGCAGCGCGCCGAGAAGGCAGGGATCATCAAGGCGGACGATCTTGCGCGTGGCTTTGCATGGCTGCGCCCGAACGATCTCATCTGGAATTATGTGATCAACAACTATCTGCTCGGGATGGACCCGCCGGCTTTCGACGTCCTCTACTGGAACGCCGATGCGACCAATCTATCGGCAAGCTTGATGGGCGACTTCCTGACGCTTTATGAAACGCTAGCCTTCACCAAGAAAGGCGAAGTCGAGATGGCCGATCACAAGGTCGACTTGTCGAAAGTCACGGCTGACCTGTTCATCCTGGGCGGCGTGACCGACCACATCACCCCGTGGAAAGCGACCTATCGTTCGACTCAGCTGTTCGGTTCCAAGGACGTAACCTATGTCCTCAGCCAATCGGGTCACATGCAAGCGATCCTCAACCCGCCGGGCAATCCCAAGGCAAAATATTACGTGCAGAAGAAGAAGGGCAAACTCCCGGCGACCGCCGATGAGTGGCTGCAAGGAACCGAAGAAGTGAAAGGCAGCTGGTGGCCTTACTGGATGGAGTGGATCCAAAAACGCTCAGGCAACAAGAAGGCCGCGCCCAAAAAGCTGGGGAGCACCAAGCATAAGCCCATGGACCCGGCTCCTGGACTCTACGTACTCGAGGAAGTCTGATAAACGGCACCCGCCCTCAAGCGGGGGGCAAGCTTATGGGAAGCACCCTCGTAAGGGATCTACGAGGGTGCTTCCCACCCGCGTTTCCTTAGTCTGGGAAGCGTGCAGAAAGGACTGAAAGTACGTGGCAGATGTGATGGACCAGGCGGTCGTCTCTATGGAACAGGTGGGCGGCCGGACGCTACGGGTTGCTAGCTGGAGGCTCAATGAGCCGTCCGAACACTTGCCGATCCTGTTCTTCAACGGCATCGGGGCGAATATCGAAGCAGTGGCTCCTCTGACCGAGGCCCTTCCCGAGCGTGGTTTCATCATGTTCGACATGCCGGGAACTGGCGAATCGCCCGATCCCGTAGTGCCTTACAATCCCTTCACCATGAGCTGGACCGCAGCGGAGCTGCTTGGCCGGCACGGCATCGACGAGGTTGACGTCATGGGTGTGAGTTGGGGCGGCGCGATGGCACAGCACTTTGCGCTCCAGCACGCCAATCGCACCCGGCGGCTTACCCTGATCGCGACCACGCCGGGCATGGCCATGGTTCCGGGCAAGCCGGCGGCCTTCACCAAGATGGCCGATCCGCGCCGGTACATCGATCCAGATTTCATGAACGAACACTTCGCAACGCTGTATGGCGGAGTGGACAAGGATGGAGCCGAGCACCAGAGGGACAGCCATATTGGGCGGCTGAAACCCCCTTCCCCTCGCGGCTATATGTACCAGTTGCTGTGCATGCTCGGCTGGACCAGCCTTCCCGCATTGCCATTCCTCAAGAGCGAAACGCTGATCATGATGGGTGACGACGACCAGATCGTGCGCCCGATCAACGGCCAGATCCTCAAGGCCATGATCCCCAATTCACGGCTCGAAATGATCGAGGGCGGCGGGCACCTTTTCCTCCTCACCCACTCGGACGAGAGCGTCGCGCTGATCCGCGAATTCCTCGACGCGCCCGAAACGGCAGAGGAAGCGCAGCGCTTCAAGTCCGCCGCAGCGTGACCTTAACAATTTGATGCGCTGGACTAGCCGGCGCGGATAGGACATTCTTTCTTCCAGATTGGGAGAAGGATAATGGCTGTTTTCGACCTCATAATTCGCGGCGGCACGATCGTGGACGGTACTGGTGCGCCCGCATTCACGGGCGATGTCGCGATCAAGGACGGCCTCATCGCACAAGTCGGAAATGTCTCTGGCGCTGCGGCGGAAGAGATTGACGCGGCCGGAAAGGTCGTCGCGCCCGGCTTTGTGGATATTCACACGCATTACGACGGTCAGGCGACGTGGGACCAAGAGATGGCTCCCTCTAGTTGGCACGGCGTGACCACGGTAGTCATGGGCAATTGCGGGGTCGGTTTCGCTCCTGCCAAGCCCGACCGCCACGAATGGCTCATCAGTCTGATGGAAGGGGTCGAGGATATTCCCGGAACCGCGCTTTCCGAAGGCATTACATGGGATTGGGAGACATTCCCCGAATATCTCGATGCCCTCGAAAAGCTCCCGCGAACGGTCGATGTCGGCACCCACGTCCCGCACGGTGCGGTCCGGGCTTATGTTCTTGGCGACCGCGAACAGCCCGGCGCGGTTCCGACCCAGGAAGACATCGAGAAGATGTGCGAAATTGTCGAGGAAGGCATTCGCGCCGGCGCCCTCGGTTTCTCCACCTCTCGCACAGTGCTGCACAAATCGGTCGATGGCGAACTGGTGCCGGGCACCACTGCCACACCTGAAGAACTCGTCGCGATCGGCAAAGCGATGGGCCGCGGGAGGGATGCCGGCGGGCACGCCGTGTTCGAAATGGCGAGCGATCTCCAGCGCGACTGGAATGAATTCGAGTGGATGGGCAAGCTTTCGCGCGAGGCCGGAATCCCCGTCACTTTCGCAGCCCTCCAATCGATCGCGAAGGAATTGCCCCTCGAAGAGCAGATCAGCGAAATGCGCGCGCAAAACGACAACGGCGCGAACATCGTCGCCCAAATCGCGCTGCGCGGAAACGGGATCATCATGGCGTGGCAGGGGACAGTGAACCCGTTCGCCTTCCGCCCAAGCTGGCAGGCGATCAAGGATCTTCCATGGGAGGAGCAGAAGGCCAAGCTGCTCGATCCCGCGTTCAAGAAGCGGTTGCTGTCCGAGGCGAACGATTATGCGGAAGCGCCGCAGGACATCCTGCCTGTCGTCATGGTCATCACCCAAGGCTGGGCGCTGCAATACGAAATGGATCCGGACTTCGATTACGAGCCCGATGCAAGCGCAAGCGTGAATGCTCGGGCCGAGGCCGCTGGTGTCGATCCACAAGAGTACGCCTACGACATGCTGTGCCGCGAGGACGCGACCGGGTTCATCTACCTGCCGATCCTCAACTATGCGGACGGCAATCTCGATTTCCTCCTACCGCTCCAGCAGGCCGAAGACACAGTCAACTCTTTGTCCGATGGCGGCGCGCATTGCGGGACGATCTGCGATGCGGCTTCGCCCACGTTCATGCTGGAGCACTGGGTCAAAGGTCGTCGGCGCGGCGACCGGCTGACCCTCGAACACGCGATCAAGCGGCAGTGCCGTGACACCGCCGTGCTTTACGGACTGGAAGATCGCGGCGTGATCGCGCCAGGATACCTGGCCGATCTTAACGTGATCGACATGGAACGGTTGAAGCTCGGGCGTCCGTGGCTGGCTTTCGACCTTCCAGCGGGCGGCAAGCGGCTCCTGCAAAAAGCGAATGGCTATGTCTGCACGATCAAGAACGGCATCGTAACCTTCCGAAACGGCAAATGGACCGGTGAAACGCCCGGTGGCCTTATCCGAGGGCCACAGCGCGCAGAGTTCGCCGAAGCGGCGGAATGACCGGATACAAACCCAAGCCCGACGACTGGGCCGTCATCACCGGTGCCGGTCGAGGTATCGGGCGCTGGCTATCGCAGCACTTCGCCGCAAAGGGCATGCGCATCTGCGCGCTCGATATCGACGCCTACGAGGCAGAGGAAACCGCTCGGCTTTGCGGGCTGGCATCGCGCGCGCATGGCTGCGATGTTTCGGATCGCAAGGAGACGGAACGCGTCGCCGAGAAGCTGATCGCCCAGGGAGTTGAGCCATCATTGCTCTGGATCAATGCCGGAGTCGGTTGCGCAGACACCGTGTGCGAGGCGAAAGAGAGCACGCTCGACTGGCTCATGGGTGTCAACGTCATGGGGCCCGTTCACACCGCCAGGGCGTGGCTACCGGCCTTGAAAGCCCAATCCGGCTCACGTCATGTGGGAATTACAGCTAGCTCCGCATCTGTCGTACCTGTCAGCGGCCCCTTCACGCTCTATGCGACCACCAAGCAAATGACAGCAGCTATCGGAGAGGCGCTTACGGCCGAGCTGGCCGAGGATGGCATAGGCGTTACGATCCTGTGCCCGGGCATTCTCAACACGCAAATCTGGAACGCCGCGCAAGCCCGGCCCGATAGGTTCGGTGGCGCCCGATCAGCGCCCGACGAGATCGGCGATCACTGGCGCGCCCAGCCCGGTCCTGAAGTGCTCGAGAAAGGTCTCGACACCGTTCTGGGGCGCGGCGGCGGCTGGTGCATCGTCCCGACGGAGGAAGACACCGAAGCGCGCATGGAGACCCGCCACCGCGCGCAACATCACGGCTTTTTCCACTATGCACTCGGGCGTGAAGACGCCGAGAGCTAGGGCTCGATCACGATCCCCTTGGACGGATCGACATTGCCGCCGATCATCTCGAGATAGACTTCGCGTGCAGCCTCGAGGCCCTGTTTCCTGACGATCTCGACCGTACCCTCGACGCTCTTGAGAAATTCCCGCCAAGCAACGGCGTGCAGTTTCCCGCCTTCTTCCTGGCCGTGCTCCTTGAAGAACGCGACCGCGTGATCAGGAGCGAAGAACAATGTGGGCTTCGGCCCCGGCAAGCCGCGATCGGCAGCAAGGCCGCCCTCCCCGCGCTCCTCGATATGCGTCGCACCGACGAGGCATGAATACTTGAGCACATCGCCAAAGTGTTCGTGCACTTTGGCGAGCAACCCCGCATTGCCAGCGAAATCGACCACTACGGAAGGATTGATCGAGAGAAGGCCTACGCTCTCATAGGAATAAACCTTGTCGTACAGCCCCGTGCCCTCGACAAATTCGACATTGCTCTCGGACGTCAATCCAACGCGCTTGATGCTGGGCGAGTTCTGCTTGGCAACTGCGGCAAGGCCCATCGCCGTCTTTGACGAAGCGCTGGTGAGGACCACCTGTTCGGCGCCGAACCAGTCCTCGTTGCGCAAGAAATACTCGATGAGGAAACCGGTTGTGAAAAGCGGACCGAACACCATCCGTTCAGCTTCGCGCGAAGGATCATGCTCCGGGTCAGAGGCGAGTCGGCGATAGGTGTTGTAGACCGGGCTCATCGGCTGGCGATAATCGGTAGAGTCCATGAAGCTGGAGGGTGAGACATTGCCCGGACGTACATCGAGATGGGTCGCCATCGGCAAATAGCCATAAACCCTCTCGCCAACTTCAATCTCATCATGCTTGCTCTCGACCACCTTGGCGTGCCCCCACATCGGGACGATTCCAAAGCCTTCGGGAGCGGGAAAGAAATTCCAGTAACCGAACCCGTCGCCAACCACCGCGTATGTGATATTGTTCGCGGTCACCGAGAAGCTTTCGATTTTGAGCCGAACAGCCCCGTCCGCGAGCTCGCCCGGCTCGACTTGGACGAGATCGGCGTGATCGAGTTCGTCCTTGCGGACATGGACTTGCTGGATGGTCATGTGTCGGCGTCTCCTCGTTGGTCCTGCTGGCGGAACCTCTAACCGATCAGGGTTCGCTTTCCCACCGTGTTGCGACAATCGATGGGCGCTTTTCGCACTCTTCCAGCCACTCGGAAATGTGATCGCACTGCGCGATGCCGACTTCACCTTGCGGGGTCAGCTGCAGGCCTCGAAACACCGGATAGAGAAACACGTCTGCCAAGGTGAAGCCGTTTGCAGTCCATGCGCCGCCTTCGGATAGTGCAGCTTCGACGAAACCGAGGGCTCGGCTGATATCTGGAAGCGCACGCTCGATGCGTTCGCGTTCGAGTGGATATCCGGCGACACGGTGCATGATCCAGGGCATCACCAGCCCGTGCTCGAACATGGGAAACAGGTAGTTATTTGCGATTGCGACCCATTTGTCAGAAAGCGCCCGAGCCGCGGGTGCAGATGGCTGAAGAGCACCGCTATTGTGGGCATTGTCAATGTAGTTTGCGATTGCGACGCTCTCGATCAGCTCAAGCCCGTCGATCTCGACCACCGGAATCCTGCCGAAGGGGTGTCGGTTCTCGGGCGAGCGAGCGGCTGTCGGGACCGTCTCGTGACTGAGTCCCGCCTCCTCGCAAACGATTTCGACGATCCGGGTGTAGGTCGAAATGACCGTCCCGAAAATGCGGACCTGCGCAGTCATGGCGCGCAGGACCGCACTGTCACACCCTCATTGGCATGAGGACGTAAAGCGCCGGGCTTTTTTCATCTTGCCGGATCAAGGTGGGTGCGCCGGGGTCCGCAAGGTGCAGCTCGACCGTCTCGCTGTCGATCTGGTCGAGGATGTCCTTCAGATAATTGGCATTGAAGCCGATCTCGAACCCATCGGACTTGTATTCCGCGGCCAGTTCCTCCGTCGCCGTGCCGTTATCGGGCGAAGTCACCGAAAGCGTGACCTTGTCGGTATCGAGCCCCATCTTCACCGCGCGGGTTTTCTCGGTTGCGATTGTCGCAACGCGGTCAACACCCTGGAAGAAGCTCTTCGGATCGACTTTGAGGAGCTTGTCGTTGCCGGTCGGAATAACTCGGCTGTAATCGGGGAAAGTTCCGTCGATCAGCTTGCTGGTGAGCACCACGCCGCCTTCTCCGCCAAGGGTAAAGCGGATCTTGCTTGCCGACAGATCGATCTGGACATTGCCATCGAGCGCTTCCTCGAGCAATTTGCGAAGCTCCGCGACTGCTTTGCGAGGTACGATCACGTCGGGCATGCCCTCTGCGCCGTCGGGGCGCGGAAGCGTGAAGCGCGCGAGACGGTGACCGTCCGTCGCCGCAGCTTTGAGCACCGGCTCATCGTCGTCGGTGACATGCAGGAAGATACCGTTCAGGTAATACCGTGTTTCCTCGGTCGAAATCGCGAAGCGCGTGCGGTCGATCATCTCGGCCAGCTGGCGTGCGGGAAGTTCGAACGAGGTCGGAAGGTCGCCTTCGACGATGACGGGGAAGTCGTCGCGCGGGAGGGTCGGAAGCTTGAACCGGCTGCGGCCCGCCTTGATCTCCATCCGGTTTTCAGCCGTCTCAAGGCTCACCTGGCTGCCTTCGGGCAGCTTGCGAGCGATATCGAACAAAAGATGCGCAGAAACCGTAATCGCGCCCGGGCTTTCGACCGAAGCAGCGCTCATATTCTCGAGCACCTGCAAATCAAGGTCGGTCGCCATGACCTTCACGCTGCCACCGTCACTCGCGTCAATCAGGACGTTGGAAAGGATGGGTATCGTATTGCGGCGCTCGACCACCGACTGGACGTGGGAGAGACAACGCAAAAGCGTCGCGCGTTCGATCGTAGCCTTCATAGCTTGCCTTTTACCCTCGAATTTGGGCGATCATGGGCCGGAATCGCCCCACCAGCGCCGGATTTCGTGAAAAAACCTTAGCGCGGTGCGCGTTACGGGCAAGCCGGTAGGTCCACTTGCGCTCAATCCTTTGGGGATAAGGGCATCTGGAGCAGTCAGGCGATTAGCTGAGCATAGCCATGCCGCCGTTGACGTGGATCGTCTGGCCGGTGACATAGCCAGCCTCGCGGCTCGCCAGATAGGCGCAGGCAGCGCCGATATCGTCGCCCTCGCCCATTCGGGCCATCGGTATCTTTGCGTTGATCGCATCCTGCTGCTTTTCATCGAGCTGCGCGGTCATCGCGGTGCGGATGAAGCCAGGTGCGACGCAATTGGCGGTGATGCCGCGGCTGGCTACTTCCTGAGCGAAACTCTTGGTCATGCCGGTGAGGCCTGCCTTGGCCGCCGTGTAATTCATCTGCCCCGGATTGCCAGTCGCGCCGACGACGCTGGTGATGTTGATGATCCTGCCGAAACGCGCCTTCATCATCGGGCGCGCGCTCGCACGCATCAATCGGAAAGCGGCTTCGAGATTGATGCGAATGACCTCATCCCATTCCTCGTCTTTCATGCGCATAGCGAGATTGTCGCGCGTGATGCCGGCATTGTTCACTAGGATGTCGATCCCGCCGAGAGTGTCGAGAGTAGCAGGGATCAGTTCCTCGACTTGCGTAGTGTCGGAGAGGTTGCAGGTGATCTCGACATGATCGCCTCCGACCTCGTCGATCAGCTGTTCCCGAAAACCGCGCAACTTGGCGCCGTTTGAACCCGAAAGCGCAACACGCGCGCCCTGCTTTGCGAGCGCGATGGCGATGGCAGAGCCAATTCCGCCGCTTGCGCCTGTGACCAGCGCATTCATCCCTGAAAGTGAAAACATGGG
The DNA here is from genome assembly GCF_009363635.1 of Erythrobacter sp. THAF29. Lineage (GTDB taxonomy): Bacteria > Pseudomonadota > Alphaproteobacteria > Sphingomonadales > Sphingomonadaceae > Erythrobacter. The sequence goes on from NZ_CP045392.1 coordinate 2,315,911, forward strand.
TGTCTCCTTCACCTCTTGGCTTTTTTCTTTGCCGCCCGGCCTATCGTGTGGAAATCTGGTTCACCGCATCGCGCATCATCACGCGCGCGGCCATGTATGCACCGATGAGTTCGGCCTGCTCGACCGTTCCGCTCACAGGCGGATCGAGTATCGCGTTGCTGAAGAATTCATCCTCCTCGAGCGTGAGCTCGCGCGGCTCTCCGGTTTCCGGGTCACCGAAGACCGAGATTTCGAACAGGGTGAACAGGCGCTCGCGCGCCGCAGGCTCAAGATCCTCGTCGATCCGGCGGATCACCTCGCCGATATCCGGGCGCGTCGCCTCGATGCCGCGGAGAGAGAGAAGGGAAAACTGGTACTGGATAATCGCCATCAGAGCATCGTCATCGGCGTACTTTGATCCCGCACAATCGGCTGCGCGATATCCCAGAGCTTCGGCCAGGGCATCGTTGCCTTCCATCGAGTTGATGTCGAAACCGGCGACATATGCGTCGATCGCACCCTGCTGATCTTCGGTGTAGCCGCTCTCCATGCAGGTGAGGACTTCGGGCGTCTGGCCAAACGCAGGCGCATTTGAGAACGCTGCGAGAAAGGCCAGCGTGGCAAGCCAACGCATCAGGCGTTCTCCTTTGCAAAACTTTCCAGGTCTTCCATGGACAATAGGCTCACGGCAGCGACCTCGCGGTCGATCCGACCGATCATCGGTCCCAGCACCTTGCCGCCCAATTCTGCGAAGCTGTCCACGCCATCCGCACGCATGGCGAGCACGCTCTCGCGCCAGCGCACACGGCCAGTGACTTGTTCGACCAGAAGCGCACGTTCCTCATCACCATCGGCGACCTTGGACGCGGTCACATTGGCGTAAATCGGCAAATCGAGTTCGCCGGGAAGCGTTTCGGCCAGCGCTTCGGCCATCCGGTCTGCCGCAGGTTGCATGAGCGAACAGTGAAATGGAGCGGAGACCGGCAGAAGCACGCCGCGCTTGATACCGTGCTCCTTTACTAGACCCACCGCACGCTCGATCGCTCCCTTGTGGCCTGAGATCACAACTTGTGTAGGATCGTTGTCATTGGCGATCTCGCAGACTTCGCCATCGGCAGCGGCGGTAGCAAGAGCACTCGCCTTTTCGATGTCGGCACCGAGAAGCGCTGCCATAGCGCCCTCTCCAACCGGGACTGCCGCCTGCATCGCCTGTCCGCGCAGCTTGAGCAGCCGAGCTGTGGTCGGGAGATCGAACGCGCCAACGGCGCACAAGGCGGTGTACTCACCAAGCGAATGGCCAGCGACACAGGCACCATTTTCCTTCAGCTTCATGCCGAAATCGGATTCGAGTACGCGCAGAGTCGCGATCGCATTCGCCATGATGGCGGGCTGCGCATTCTCGGTGAGTGTCAGTTGATCCTCGGGTCCGTCGCGCATGATTGCGAAGAGCTTTTGCGACAGAGCCTCATCGACTTCCTCGAAAACGTCCCGAGCAGCCCGGCTTGCCTCTGCCAGCTCGCTACCCATTCCGACTCTTTGGCTTCCCTGACCCGGGAAAACGAAAGCACGCATGAATTTCCTCCTGTGGGGCCGCGACTAGGCAGCGCGCGATGGGCTGGCAAGCCCGAACGGCACGACCCTGTTGGCAGACGTGTGCCCGATCTCGGCGCGCCCGAGGTAAGGAACGCCGATCCTCTCGCACCAGAATTTCGCAATATCCACCTCAGACTGGCCGAACTCGACGTAATTTTCCGGTACATCCGTCACCGCACCGAGCCGTAGGCCCGCGATGCGCGGCAAGCTTCCAGCGAGGTGAAAAAAGAGCCGGTCGATCGAATACAGGTGCTCGCTTACTTCCTCGACCATGACGACGTGCCCGGACAGGTCGGGCATCAACGGTGTATTCGAGATCATCGCGAGCGTGATCAGGTTGAAGGCGACTGCCGGGGTCTTGCCATCGAGACTCGGTTCAAGCCCGCTATTGTCACCGCCGAGCCATTGCAGAACGCGGCGCACGGCCTGTCTTCCGCCCTCCGAACGCGCGCTCACCGGCATCGAGCCATGCGCGCATTGCCCGATCCCATGGCGGTAGAGTGCCGCGAGAAGGTATCCGCAGTCGGAAAAGCCGATATATGTTTTCGAACGCGCCGCGTCGTTCATCTGTGCGACCGCAGCCTCTGCGATGCGATTGGAACCATACCCGCCCTTGGCAAACCACACCGCGTCGAAGGCTGAATCATTTGCGCAATCGAGCAACGCGGTTAGGCGGCGCAAGTCATTCCCGGCAAAATGCCCCTCACGCTCGAAACACTGATCGTGAAACGTCACGTTCGTATCGGGAAATTCTGCCGCAACCAGATCTTCAAGCGCGTGTGCGTGTTCGCGTGTGATCGGCGTTGCCGGCGCGCATATGGCGATATTCGTCATGTGCCACACCTATGTCGCTTGTCAGCCATCGCGCAAGCCAATAACCGTGTTTGCCATGGACCACGGGATCGACGGGCCGGACCTTGAAGGACGGTCATTTTTCTTTTGCGGGATAGGCGGATCGGGAATGCTGCCGCTTGCACAGATAGTGCATGGACTTGGCTACGAGGTCGCAGGCTCGGATCGCAGCCGCGACCAGGGACGCACTCCCGAGAAGTTCGATTGGCTCTCCAGGAACGGCTTCAATCTGTATCCGCAGGACGGGAGCGGCATCTCCTCCCCCGACCAGATCCTGATCGCTTCCGCAGCGGTCGAGGACACTGTTCCGGAGGTGAAGAAAGCGCGCGAGCTTGGTTGTCAGCGCATGACCCGGGCAGAATTGCTCTCGCAGCTTTTCAACGCGGCCGGATACTCGATCGCCGTTGGCGGCACATCGGGCAAATCGACCGTAACGGGAATGATCGCGTGGATTCTCTCCGACGCCGGTTACGACCCCACGGTGATGAACGGCGCTGTGATGAAGAATTTCGCAAACCCCGACAATCCGTTTGCCAGCGCGCAGGTCGGCTCCCCACAATTGTTTGTCAGCGAAGTCGATGAAAGCGACGGGTCCATTGCGCTCTATCGTCCGACGATAGGCGTGCTGCTCAATGTGAGCCTCGATCACAAGAGTATCGAGGAGCTGCGTGTCCTTTTCGGCGATTACTTGTCTGCTGCAGGCTGTGCGATTGTAAATTTCGACAACGAGGAAGCGCGCAGTCTCGCGAAGCGCGCCAAGCAATCCGTTAGCTTCGGCATCAATGCGAGCGACGCCGAGATTACAATCGAGCCCGGCACTGTCGAACAGTCCGCTTTCACGATCAGCGCTGCAGTGATCGACAACGACACGCGAAAGGTGGCGGCGCTGGAACTGCCGATGCCGGGGATGCACAATCTTTCCAATGCCCTAGCCGCCATCGCCACGGTCAAGGCAGCGGGCATCGATATCAGCAGGTCGGCCCATTCGCTGCGCTCGTTCGCAGGTCTGGCGCGGCGGTTCGATGTGGTTGGAACGAGCGAAAGCGGCGTCACTGTTATCGACGATTTCGGCCATAACCCTGAAAAATGCGCGGCAACCTTACGCACGCTCAAAGCCTCGCCCGGCCGGGTGATCGCGTTTTTCCAGCCACACGGTTACGGACCTTTGCGCCAAATGGGCGATGAACTGGCCGAAACCTTTGCGCGTGAAATGGAGGCTGGCGACATCACGATCATGTGCGACCCGGTCTATTTCGGTGGAACGGTCGATCGCAGCGATGGCAGCGAACGTATCGTCAAGCTGATCGAAGAGCACGGTGGCAGCGCCGAACATATTGCGTCGCGCGAAGACTGCGGCAAGCGCATCATCGAGATCGCGCGAGCTGGCGACCGTATCGTGGTCATGGGCGCGCGCGACGACACCCTCAGCGAGTTTGCTCGTTCGATCCTGGACAGGCTTGGATGACCCTTTATGAATGCGCGCGGCGGCACGCCATCCGCATGGCCTGGGCCCTGCTGATCGCAATCGTATTCGTCCTGGCTGTGGACTGGGCCTACGGTCACTCCACCATCGCCTTCGCCATCGCGATCTTCGGTCTCATCTGGCTCAATATGCCGATGCTTGGTTTCAATTGCCCGCGTTGCGGGCACAACGCCTTCTTCAGGGGTGTGATCGTAGTCCCGTGGCCGCGAAAGACATGCGGCAAATGCGGGCTGGAACTGGACCGCCCGGCAGAATCCTGACCCGTCATTTTCGCTGATGGAGCCGCTTTGAAGCACGGTTTAGGCAATTGATCATGACGCCCCGCGATTTCTCGATGGATACGCTGCTGCGTGCTTGCGCATCACAACATGCGCAGCGCGAGGCGACCGTGGATGGCGAGCAGCGGCTGACCTACGCCGAACTCGAACGACGCGTGGAGCGGATGGTGGGGTGGCTGCTGGCGAAGGGAATCGGTCCGGGTGACCGCGTCGCGATGCTGCTTACTGACGGGGCTCCCTATCTTACGATATTGCTCGCTTGCGGACGGATCGGCGCAATTGCAGTCCTTCTCAATTGGAGGCTCGCCCCAGGCGAAATCGCCTGGATTGCTGGCAATGCCGAGCCAGCCCTCACCTTCACCAACCCGCGCTTCGCGGACCTTCTCGCCAAGGCCGAAGCCGGTGAGGTGGTCGAAGTCGACGAGAACCATGATCGGCAAGGCGCATTCGAGGACATCGTCGGACGTGACTGCGGGGCAGTTCGAATGCCCGATCTCGCTCCCGATCGACCGCTCTACATGATGTATACAAGCGGCACGACGGGCAAACCCAAGGGGTGCCTTCAAGCCGGGAGCGCCGTTGCATCCTCAGCGCTCGGCTTTTGTGTGCGGCGTGGGTTCACGCCGGATGAGCGGTTGCTTTCGATCAACCCGCTTTTCCATGTCGTCGGCATGCAGCAAGTCGCCGCAATGCTCGCTTGCGGAGGGACAAGCATTTTCGCGGGGCGCGATGACGATAACGCTGCCGTGCTTGATCTCGTCCACCGCGAGAGGTGCACCACCACCAGCGCTTTCCCCACGATCTGTTTTCCGTGGATCGAGATGGAACCGATACGTGACGGCGTGATGCCGCTTACCAATTACACCGGCGGCGCCGGCATGGGCCGACCTCAAATGTACGAGTTCATCGAGCGGGACTGGGGAGCCCGCGTCGTCGGAGGCTATGGCCAGACCGAGGTGTGCGGCTTTGCGACCTTTATCGATTACCCCGACATGCTCGATCATCCACGCTCGATCGGTTGGCCAATGCCGCACGTCGAGATGAAGATTCTCGATCCGGAGGGCAATGCGCTCCCGCCAGGAGAGGAAGGTGAAATCTGCCTGCGCGGTCCTTCCGTAATGCTCGGCTACTGGCGCAACGATGAAGCAACCGAAGCTTCGCTAGGGCACGGGTGGCTTCGTACAGGCGATCTCGGCAAGATGGACGAGCTTGGCCTCGGCTATCTGCTGGGTCGCGAGAAAGAACTCATCAAGACCGGCGGCGAGAACGTCTATCCGGCTGAGGTGGATGCGGTATTTGCCGAGATGCCCGAGGTTGCCGATGCCGGTTGCGCCGGCGTGCCGGACAAAAAGTGGGGCGAGGCAGTAAAGGCGTTTGTTGTCCTCAGGCCCGGCGAAAGTCTTACACGCGACGAAATTACCAAGCGCTTCAAAGGCAAAATCGCCGGCTACAAGCGCCCGCGATACGTGGAATTCGTCGAGCAACTGCCACGCGATCCGATCGGCAAGCTGCTAAGACGCGAATTATCGGCGCGACCCGTCACACCCGACCAAGCGGCTTAGTCGGCGGCTTCAAGCGCTTTGCGACCATCTTCCTCGCGAGTGAAAGCGCGCTGGTAAGCTTCGCGCGCGGTCATCCGCTCTCGATAGACTTTAAGGGAATGCGGCACACGATCGTCCAGGCCCACATTCTGCGCAAGGATCAAAGCATAGGCGATGCAGATATCCGCGACCGTGAAACGGTCGGCGCAAAGATACTCCCTTCCGTCCAACCGCTGTTCGATCTTTACGAGCCGTTTCTCAAACCAGCGCGCGTAAGCTTCACCCGCGTCCGACCAACCTTTCTCTTTCTCGCAAATCGCAAAGCGCATGTAGACGGTCTGCGGGAAGGTGATCGTCGCATCGGCGTGATAGGTGAAGTCGCAATATTCGGCATAGTCGCGCTCTCCCGGAGCGATTGCGAGATCGGTGGAGCCGTCTTTCGTCGCGAGATAATGCGCGATGGCGCAGCTCTCCGTCAGCCGCGACCCCCCGTCGATCAGCAAGGGCACCGTGCCGAGTGGATTGATCTCCATGTATCCCGGCGCGAGATAACGCGGCGGGAACGGGAGGATTTTCAGGTCGACATCGACCCCAGCTTCCTCTGCCGCCCAAGTCGCGCGAAGCCCACGCGAGCGGGCGCAAGTGTAAAGGATCGGGCGCGTGCCTTCCGTTGCGGCCATCAGTGAGCGGCCTCGGCATGCTCCTCATGGCCAATCTTGAGGACATTGTGCAGGACGAATGCGATTGCCACTCCAAGCACAAGCCCAATTAGCGCAGAGATCGCAGCATAAGTGAGCCATCCAGCAATTCCGGAAAATGCACCGGTCACCCCTTTCACGGCATATTCCGCGCCGTGGGCGATATCGTAAAACAGGTCGAAGCCGATTTCGTGGGTGCCGTGGATGATGATGCCACCGCCAACCCAGAGCATGGCAATGGTCCCAACGACCGAAAGCGTCGTGAGAAGCTTGGGCACGAATCGCAAAAGGAACTCGCCGATGCTGCGCGCGGCACTGCTGTCCTGCTTGGTGAGATGCAGCCCGACGTCGTCGATCTTCACGATCAGAGCCACGGCTCCATAAACCGCAACGGTAACCGCAACGCCCACTAGCGCGAGAACGCCCGCTCGAACGATGAGGGTTTCAGCGGCCACCTCGTTCAAGGTAATCGCCATGATTTCGGCCGACAGGATCAGGTCCGTACGGATTGCGCCCGCAACGCGCTTCGCTTCGAACTCGACCGGATCGTCGATCTTGTCCTCGAGCGTCTTGCCATGCTTCTCGCCGCCCAGCTTCTCCATCACCTTTTCAGCGCCTTCGTAACAAAGGAATGCGCCGCCCAGCATCAGGATGTAGATGATGACCCCGGGGAGAAATTCCGACAGCAACAAGGCCCCGGGCAATAGGATTAGCAGCTTGTTGAACAGGCTACCCTTGGTGATTTTCCAGATAATGGGGAGTTCGCGTGCCGGCGAAAGACCGGTGACGTAACTGGGAGTGACTGCCGCATCGTCGATCACGACCCCGGCAGTCTTCGACCCTGCTTTCGAGGCTGCAACCGCAATATCGTCCACCGAAGCGGCTGCACTCCGGGCAATGATCGACACATCATCGAGCAGCGCGACTAGACCTGATGGCAACGCATATTCCCCTCATTACCTTGCTATTCCAACCGCCGCCTGCACTCCCCGTTCCCGGCTGACAAGCCTTGCATTACCCGCAGAAACCGTTATGTGCGCGCATCCGTCCCTTCCGAGGGCGGAAAGAAGAAAGCCGGAGGGGCCCCGCGATCCGCGCGGATCAGCCAGCGATCGGCAGCAATTGAAAGGAACGCGAGATGGCTCTTTACGAGCATATCTTCCTCGCGCGTCAGGACCTCTCGCAGGCCCAGGTGGACGCGCTGGCGGCTGCGGCGACCGAAATCGTCGAAAAAAACGAAGGCAAGGTCACCAAGACCGAGACATGGGGCCTCAAGTCCCTCGCCTACAAGATTGACCGTAACCGCAAGGCACACTTCGTGATGCTCAACATCGATGCCCCCGGCTCGGTGGTTGAGGAACTCGAACGCCAGACTCGCATCAATGAAGACGTCATCCGCTACATGACTATCCGCGTCGACGAGCACGAAGATGGCCCGAGCGTGATGATGCGCAAAAACGAACGCGACCGTAAGCGTCGCTCTGACCGTGAGGAGCGCGACTGATGGCCCGCCCGTTTTTCCGCCGCCGCAAGTCCTGCCCGTTTTCCGGCAAGGACGCCCCCAAGATTGATTACAAGGACGTGCGCCTGCTTCAGGGCTTCATGTCCGAGCGTGGAAAGATCGTGCCTTCGCGCATCACGGCCGTTTCCGCCAAGAAACAGCGTGAGCTCGCCAAAGCGATCAAACGTGCGCGTCACATCGGCCTTCTGCCGTACATCGTGAAGTAAGGGAGAAAGACCAATGGATATCATTCTCCTCGAACGCATCGAGAAACTCGGCACGATCGGCGATGTCGTTACTGTGAAAGACGGCTATGCACGCAACTTCCTGCTTCCGCAGAAGAAGGCGCTGCGCGCAAACGAGGCCAACAAGAAGGTCTTCGAAGCCAACCGCGAGCGACTTGAGAAGGAAAACGCCGAACGCCGTACCGAAGCCGAGAAGCTTGGCGAAAAGGTCGATGGTGCAGAAGTCGTCCTGATCCGCGCCGCTTCGAACGCCGGCCAGCTCTACGGCTCGGTCAACGTTCGTGACATGGTTGCCGGTCTGGCTGAGCAGGGTCACGAGATCGACAAGAAGCAGATCATCATGGGCGCACCGATCAAGACAATCGGCATGCATGATGTGACCGTCGCTCTTCACCCTGAGGTTCGCGTGACCGTCATGGCGAACGTTGCCCGCTCGGAAGACGAAGCCGAATTGCAGTCGCAGGGCGTCGACGTGCTCGCACAGCTGTTCGAAGAAGAGCAGCGCGAGATCGAAGAAGCTGCTGCCGACACGCGTATCGACAATTCAGGCCTCGAACCGGGAGAAATCCCAGAGGAACTGTTCGAAGAAGGCGTGAGCCCGTCGGAAGGCACGACCGAGACAGAAGCTCTCGTCGAAGCTACCGATCACAAGAACGAGGACGAAGACGAGGCATAGGCTTCTTCGTCAACGAACAAGAGGGCGCGGGATCGAGAGATCGCCGCGCCCTTTTTGTAAGAGGGACCGGACGGGACTATTACCGCAGTCCTTGAAACGAAAAACAATAACAATAAGGATGACCTTATGACCCCAATCCCGCAAATTCTCGAACAATTGCAGAAGCACTATGACGATGCGGTCGCGACGCTTCGTGACGATGTGATCGCATTTGGGCGCGACGGTACCCTGCCGCCCCAGCGCAAGCGCGAAGATGGCAGCTATGCCTATCCGCAACTGACACTGCACTATTCGGGATTTGGCGAGATCAAGGATCGTAGCCGCGCGTTTGGCCGGCTCGAAATGCCGGGTACCTACACGACGACAGTGACCCGCCCCGACCTGTTCGGCTCGTACCTGTCCGAACAGCTTGGGCTGATTGCATCCGAATACGATATCGAAGTGGAAGTCGGTCGATCGCGGCAGGAAATCCCATTTCCCTACGTGCTCGATGGAGATGCGGGCGCAGCGATGGTCGGAATCGCGCCGCAGGATATCGCGCAGCATTTTCCTTCGACGGACCTCTCGCTCATTGGCGACGAGCTTGCCGATGGGATCGAATTCCACGAAGACCAGGCGATGCCGCTCTCGCTTTTCGACGGGCTGCGTACAGATTACTCGCTCGCCCGTCTCGCGCATTACACCGGGACGCGGGTCGAGGATTTCCAGGACTTCATCCTGTTCACGAACTACCACCGCTATGTCGACGAATTCGTCAGTTGGGGTGCGCAGCAGATTTGCGATGGCGGTTACAGTGCGCTTTCGGGGGCTGGCGGGCTTTACATAGACGAATGCACTCACAATGCGCAGGAGCAACTAAACGACACTGCATGGCGCAAGCACCAGATGCCTGCCTACCACCTGATGCGCGAGGACAAGAAGGGCATTACACTGGTCAATATCGGCGTGGGACCCTCGAATGCGAAGACGATCTGCGACCACCTCGCCGTGCTTCGGCCGCACGCCTGGATGATGATTGGTCACTGCGGCGGCGTTCGGTCGAGCCAGAAGATCGGAGACTTTGTTCTCGCTCACGCCTATTTGCGCGACGACCACGTTCTCGACGAAGTGCTTCCGCCGGAGATTCCCATCCCGCCAATTGCCGAGGTGCAGCTGGCGCTCGCGGGTGCTGCGGAGGAGGTCTCGGGCGTCCAAGGCGCGAACCTCAAGCAACGGATGCGCACCGGCACGGTCGTCACGACCGATGATCGCAACTGGGAGCTGCACTATTCGAGCTCTGCCAAGCGTTTCTCGCAGAGCCGTGCGATCGCGGTTGAAATGGAGAGCGCGACGATTGCCGCGCAAGGGTACCGTTTTCGCGTTCCCTACGGCACGTTGCTATGCGTTTCGGACAAGCCGCTTCACGGCGAGATCAAGCTCCCCGGGCAGGCAAACAAATTCTACGAGGAAGCCATCGCAGCCCACCTCCAGATCGGACTGGAAGCATGCAAGCGCCTTCGCGAGGAGGGTGACAGCCTCCACAGCCGCAAACTGCGCGCCTTCAATGAGCCGCCATTCAGGTAATATACCGGGGCTTTTCGCAGCCAACCGATAACCAAGATCCGCGAGAAGCCAGGGCATGGCCTCTCCTCGTCGTTCCCCGCATACATCCGATGCAACCGCGAAACCCGCGAGGATCATCGACCGAGAGTATGCGACGTGCTGACCAGCATCAGCGGACTCCGAATTGCAGGGACGCGATTGATCCTTGCATACGGATGGTTTGTCACAGCGCTCCTGATACTCGCATCGGCGTTCTACGGGGGCTCACTGCCCCTGCTGGCGCTCGCCAGCGCTGTGCTCAGTGTTTCGCAGACAATTCTCGCTGTCCGCCGGAGGGTCAACCGGAACACCCGCTCGCTCATCGGTGCGGTGGCCGCCTTGCAGCCTGCCCTACTCTCGGTCGGGATGATCGGGACACATTGGCACACCGAAGCGCATATGCTCTTTTTCGTGGCGCTGATGGCGTTGATCATGCTCTGCGATCACCGTCCGATCCTGTCGGCTACTGCGATCATAATCCTTCACGATTGCGCGACGATCACAGGCCTGCTCAGCGTGGGAGCGGGCGAACGAGGTTCTCTGTTTCTGGCCAGCGTCCATACCGTCACCATTATCGTTATCAGCGCTATTTTGTGCTCGATAACGCTTGCGCTCGGCCATGTGATGGACAAACTCGAATCGTCGCGCCGAAAGAGCGAAGAACAAACTGTCCTTCTCAATGAACAGGCCGCCGAGCTCCAGCAAGCCCTGCACCGCGTCGAAAACGAGCGACAGGCTCGCGAACAAGCCGAGCAGGAACGCTTCGCGCAGCGCAAGGCCGATTGTTTGCGCTTTGCGAGCGAGTTCGAGAAATCTGTAGCCAATGTCATACAGTCTGTGAGCAGCACCGCGTGTGTCTTGGAACAAACCACCAAGCAGCTAGACCGGATCGCGCAGGAAAACGACGAGCGCGCCGCCGCCTACTCGGTATCTGCCGAAGCTGCCGCCAAAGCCGCCGACAGGGTGGCCCGCGGTGTTGCGGAACTGAGCGAGTCTATTTCCAAGATTGCGGTCACTGCCAGCCAACAGGAAGACCTGACCGCCCGCGCGACCGAACGGACCGCATCCGGCGGTGAAGCGATGGGCTCGTTGGCCGAGCATTCGGATACAATCGAAGAGGCGACGCGCGCTATCCTCCGCATTGCAGACCGCACCGAGCTTCTTTCGCTGAACGCTGCGATCGAGGCAGCCTCTGCCGGCCCGGCTGGGCGCGGCTTCACAGCGGTGGCGCAAGAGGTGAAGGCGCTCGCCACACAAGCCAGCGACACCGCGTCCGAAATCGACGCTTTCCTGAGCGGGGTACGCTCGGGCACTCGCAAAGCCGACCACAGTTTCAGCGCAATCAACGAGGCGATCACTGCACTCAATGCGGCGGCGAGGGCAATCCGCTGCGATGTCGATCAGCAGCGCCAATCAGCAGGCACCATACAGGACTATGCCCGGGGAGCGGCGAGCGCCGTGCAGGAGATGTCCGAACGCAGCAAGTCCCTCGCCCATTCGGCCGAGATCACCAAGAAACTGTCTTCCGAGCTCGACGATGCGGCAACAGCGCTGCTGACCAATATTCATCAGCTCGCAAGGGTGACAGAGAGATTTTCCGATCGGATGAAGGAAGCGGCCTGAGCTTGCCCCCTATCCAGCATAGGCAAAGACAACCACTGCTTCTTCCGGCGCAACAATGATCAGCACGCTTCCGCGACCCTCAGCATAATAGGCGCCCGGCTCGTTAAGGATCCGGTTCACTTTGCGCGCCACGATCGGATCAACCTCGATACCGAAAGCGCCATCCCTCCAAAGAAACTCGCCGATGTCGAATGAACCGACAGGATACTTCGAGCGGTCCCAAGGGGATCCGACAAATTCGGGGTCAAAAGGCGTCGGGTGCCACGCTGCGTAGTCGTGTCGTCCAGGTCGCCGTCCCATGGTTTCGCGAATACTCTCATCGTCGATCAAACTTGAAGAATTCGAAGTCAGCCGATCGAAATCTCGCTTGCTTAGCCGGTAAACTGCGAGACCTGTTTCAGCATCGCCCGGACCGCCAAAGCCGAAAGATTTTTCCTCGCCGTAGACTTTGTGTTCCACGGTTAGGTTTGCGGGGATGCGGGCTTGCTCATTCTGATAGCGCAGCATCTCCCACCCGATCCAAAGCGCGACGAAAAGACTGGCAAGAACCGTCAGGCAGCCACCGCAGCCCGAGATAAATCGCGATTTGCCGGTTCTCTCCGATTCGACCATCCGCCAGACATAACCATCTGAAGATTAACTGTTCATCCCTTGCCCTTCGTCTTGGTCTTGCCCGCCTTCGCGTTCTTGGCGATGTAATCGACAATCATGCCCGCGATGTCTTTCTCGGTCGCCTTTTCGATACCTTCAAGGCCGGGAGACGAATTGACCTCCATGATCACCGGCCCATGGTTCGAACGGAGCATGTCGACCCCGCAGACGTTGAGGCCCATGTGCTTCGCCGCACGCACCGCAGTCGATCGTTCTTCGGGCGTGATCTTGATCAGCTGAGCGCTGCCGCCACGATGCAGGTTCGAGCGGAAATCGTCCGCTGCCCCGGTGCGTTTCATCGCGGCGACCACCTTTCCACCCACGACAAGCGCGCGGATGTCGGTTCCGCCGGCTTCCTTGATGAACTCCTGCACGAGGATGTTGACGTTTGCGCCGCGGAATGCCTCGATCACCGACTTCGCGCTCGACATGGTTTCGGCAAGGACCACCCCGATTCCCTGCGTACCTTCCAGCAGCTTGATGACCACAGGCGGGCCGTTGACGGCCTTGATGATTTCCTCCGCCTGCTTGGGATCGTTGGCATAGGCCGTGAGCGGAAGGCCAATCCCGTACTTGGCCAGAATTTGCATGGAGCGCAGTTTATCGCGGCTCCGCCCGATCGCGACGCTCTCGTTAAGCGGCCACACGCCCTGCATTTCAAACTGCCGTAGCACCGCGAGGCCGTAATTGGTGATCGATGCACCAATGCGCGGAATGACCGCCTCATAGCCCGAAAGCGTCTCGCCATTATAGCTGATCGTAGGTCGGTGGCTGGCGATGTTAACGGTGCAACGGGTCGTGTTGAGAATATCGAGGGCGTGACCGCGTTCCTCGGCGGCTTCCACGAGCCGTTTGTGCGAATAGAGATCGGGATTGCGGGCAAGCATCGCGATTTTCATGTTAATCCCCCCCTCAATTCTATCGAATTTACAGTCGGTTGCGAACGTGAACCGTATCAGGCTTTTGTTTGCAACCACGAATGCCCGCTATCGACCACAAAGCGACGTCGCAGCGCCGTCCGGCCTATCAGGATCGGAAACTTCATTTCCGACCGGTCAGCAAGGCTGAATTCGGCTCTGAACTCCACATCGCCGATCCGCACCGGCGTCTTGATGACATAGCGCTGCTGCGTCTGGCCATTCGAGCTGGTGATCCCGCGCCTATCCACCTGTACCGCCTCGCATTCAAGCTCGAAATCGTCCCAGTCAACCGAAAACCGCACGAACGTCTTGCCCTCGCGTTCGAACGTTTCGATGACATGACCGTGAAGCGAAGATGTGCGGGCACCAGTATCGATCTTGGCCGGAACATCGCTGAGCCCGAGCGCAGGAAGACTTACGCGTTCGCGCCAACCCACGGTCGGAAGATCGTCGGCGGCGACGCTCAAGGAAGGATCGCCATACCGTCCCCCCCCTCACCCGTCGGCAGGCGGCGAAGCACGGCGCCAGTTTCGTAGTCGACTTCGGCAACGGTGTTACTGGCGGTTTCGGCGATATAGATGCGTTGTCCGTCATCAGACCACAGGATCGTGACCTGGAAACGCTCTTGTGCTTCGTCCGGGCCGGACACGGCGATGGTTCGCACGGCTTTCGCGGTATCAAGGTCGATGACAGTCAGCCCACCGTCCATCAGGTCCGAGGTAATGGCAACGTCGCCTTGAGGACGGATGGCGAGACGAAGCGGGAAGGCTCCTGTGCCTACGGTGTTCCGCACTTCCATCGTGTCGGGATCAAGCTCGAACGCTTGATTGGAACCGCGCGCGGAAACCCATAGGGCCGAACCATCGGGCGCAAGCCAGATGCCTTCAGGCTCCTCGCCGACCGTGACTGAAAACGGCGAGGCTTCGCCTGCCAGGTCAATGCGGGTAACCGTCTTGGATCCCAGATCGGTCGTCCATGCAGCGCTTTCGTCCCTAGCGACAGCGACCATATGACTTCCGCGCCTGTTGGTCTTGAACTCTGTGAGACGCCGCTCGCCGACAAGTGGTTCTTCTATGCTGAAGATCGACTCGCGCCCCTCGGCGGTTACATAGATTGTCCCTCCCGCATGCCAGACGATGCCGTGCGGACGCGCATTCTCGCCCAGGTCGATGCTGGCAAAGCGTTCAAGGTCGTCCGTCGCGAAGATGTCCACCGTCGTGCCGCCATAGCAGGCCAGCGCGACATGCTCGCCACCGGGCGAGGTCGCCAACTCATGGGGATTGGTGCAACTGTCGAGGCGAAGCACTTCCTCCCCTGTTGCGAGGTCGATCTTCGACAGCGTGTTGCCGCGCTTGTTTGCGACGAACAGCGTGCCGGTCACCTCATTCGAGGCGACCGGCCCCGCTGCTTCCGGCTCCTGCGCGGCCGCACAAGCCGCCAGGATCGGTGTCAGGATGAGAAATCGTTCGCAAAGCCTCACCATCCAGCTTCCTGACCTTCGTTCTGCTCTTCGAGCCAAGCCATCAGCGGGGCAAAATATTCGACCATCGCTTTGCCGCTCATCTGGCGTTCGCCAGTAAAGGCTTCGAGAGCGTCGGGCCAAGGTTTGGACGCGCCCATTTCAAGCATTGCGTTAAGGTTCTTGCCGACTTCCTCATTCCCGTAGAACGAGCAGCGGTGCAGCGGCCCTTCCCATCCGGCCTGGTCGCAGGCCGCCTTGTAGAACTGGAACTGCAACAGCCTAGCGAGGAAGTAGCGCGTGTAGCTGACATTGCCCGGAATGTGATACTTCGCGCCCGCATCGAAATGCTCTTCGGTGCGTTCGACCGGCGGGACGATGCCCTGATATTCGGTCCGAAGATTCGTCCAGCCAGCGTTGAGATTTTCCGGTGCGATGCTGCCGTCGAAAAGCCCCCAACGATAACGGTCGACGAGCAGGCCGAACGGGAGGAAGGCGACCTTGTCCATCGCCTGACGCAGCAGCAGACCGATATCCTTTTCCGCACTCGGCACCTGATCTGGCTCAAGCATGTCGATCTGGACGAGATATTCCGGGGTGATCGACAGTGCGATCATGTCCCCGATCGCCTCGTGAAAACCGTCGTTCGCGCCGTCGAGGTGCAGGTAATCCTGCATGTTATAGGCGCGCTGATAATAGTTGTGACCGAGTTCGTGGTGAATCGTGATGAAGTCGTCCGCGTTTTGCTTGATGCACATCTTGATGCGCAGGTCGTCGACATTATCGAGGTTCCACGCCGAAGCATGGCAAACCACTTCGCGGTCGCGCGGCTTGGTGAACTGGCTACGCTCCCAGAAGGTTTCAGGCAGCGGCTCGAAGCCCAAGGACGAGAAGAAGTCCTCGCCTACCTTCGTCATCCCGACCGCGTCGAGTTCTTTCTTCTGGATCAGGTCGGTGAGATCGTAGCCAATATCCCCAGCGCCTTCCGGCGCGACGAGAGGATAGATATTGCCCCATTCCTGTGCCCACATGTTGCCAAGCAGGTCGGCGCGGATCGGCCCCGTCGCGGGCTGAACCTCGTCGCCATACTTCTCGTTCAACTTCCGACGGACATAGGTGTGCAACGCGACGTAGAGCGGTTTCACCTCCTGCCACATACGCTCGGTTTCCGCCGCGAATTGCTCGGGCGTCATGTCGTAGCCCGAACGCCACATGGTCCCGACATTGTCGAAACCGAGCTCCGTCGCACCTTCGTTAGCGATGGCCAGCATCTTGATGTAATCCTCGCGCATCGGCGCGCCGACATTGTTGTGCCAGCTGGTCCACATCTCGGCGAGTTCCTCGGGCGAACGCTCGAGATTGCCCATTTCGGCCTCGATGTCGGAGCCATTGATTGGCTCGCCATTAAGCGTTCCTTTGCCCTGACCGTATTGTGCGCTCAGTTTGGTAGCGATGTTGGAGAGCTCTTCGGCTGCCCCGTCGCGCGATGGAGCGGGCATGGAGATGCCGTTACGCAACTTGTCGAGCTTGCGCGACACTTCCGCATCAAGCCCCTCGATGCCGGCATACTTCGCCGCTTCGTTGGCATAGCGCACGCTCATCAGCGTCGACTTTGCGCCATACTCGGCTGCGAGCTTGTTGCTATCGTAATTGATGTAGGTCGCCTGCAACCAATATATGTGCGCCGCGCTGTTCGAGAATTCGAGCATTTCGGCTTCGGCCTTGGCAACGAAATCGGCGGCCCCTTGCGGGGTCAGCGGAAATTCGGTGTCGGCGGATTCATCGGCTATCGGCTCCGCGTGATCATCGGCAACTGCCTGTGCGGATGCGAGCGAGACGGCCAGCGCCGCGAAGGAAGTCTTGAGCGCGGTGGTTGCAAATTTCATGGGATGTTGATCCTCTTGGAGTGTTCCGTGTCTTGGCTGGGTAGCTGATTGAACCTGTGGCGGGCCATAATCAAGCGTCGCCAGTCGATTTCCATTCGACGATCAGCGCGGCAACGAGCGCCGAAAATGCGGCAATGAAGCTGGCATTCTTGAAAGGACGTAATGTCGATGCGAACCACGCGAGCCCGTCATCGCCTTGAAGGCGCATCAGCTGAATGAGCTGCGCGATGGTCTCTCCGTAGTCGGTAAATAGAAACACCAGTCCCGAAACGAGTGCGACCCATCCCAGTGCTTTCAATCCGTGGGATGCCCGCGCCCGGTAGTACAAGCCTCCCAGAACACAACCGACCCCGTAAATCCCGATGAATATCAGGTCGATAATCATCGCGAGGGCAGAAGCATCGATCAGGCCCTCGCTGTCCCAGGAACCTTGGATCGCGTTTACCGTCGCCGCATCGGGTGCCTTCTGGTGGTCGACGATTCCGCCGGGGACAGACTCAATGATCAGAGGCAGGTGGAAGTAAATCGCGACAGCGAAGGCGGCGATCCCGCCGCACCACCACCACAGAAAGGTGCGCTTGGACGGCCTCACGGCAGACTAAGGAAATTGACGATTGCGATGCCCATTTCGGGTTTGGTTGCGCTATCGAGATGGGAGCCGGGAACCTCCTCGAAACGCGCATTGGGAAGCAGTTTGGCGAGTTCCTCGGCAGAGCCGTTATCATCGTCCTTGTCGCCGCACAGAACCAGCGTGGGAATCTGGATATTGGCCAACTTGGCGAGATCGAAATTGCCCATCGCATCGAGCAGAAGGCGCGCCGCCGTTCGGTCGACGCCTTGCGACTTCAAGAACTGTCGTGAGATGTATTCCGCATCGCCGCGCTTGATCTCGTCAAAACGGTCGATCACGCCCTTGAAGAAGTTGGCGCGGCGCTCCCACTCGGCAAGCCCTGAAACACCCATGCCGCAGGGGATAAGCCTGCGGGGAAATAGTACCCCGTTCGCACACGCGTGCAGCGCCGTGCGAGCACCCATCGAAAAGCCGACCAGGTCATATTCTTCAGGCGCAAACCCGAAATACTCGACCAACTCCGCGACGTCGCGGACGAGCACGCCCGGGGGATAGGCCTCGGGCGATAGCGGTGCCTCGCTCTCCCCATGCACGCGAAAATCGAGCATGATCGCTTCGAAACCGGCCTCGGCGAGCCGGGTGGCATGGCCCCATTTGATCCAGTTCATCCAGGCGCTTGAGAAAAGCCCGTGAAGCAGGATTACCGGCTTGCCCTCGCCCTCGCGATGAACCGCCAGCCGTGTACCGTCGAAGCTCTCGAAATGCGTGGTCGTCAGTTCGCCCATCCTAGCAACTCCATCCATTCTTCCTGCGTTTCGGGCTGGTATTCCCAGTGCGGCACGTCTGCGGGCAACACGACCCAGCTCTGTTTGCTCGCTGTCCAGATATGCGCGACCGGTTGCAACTGCCCGGCATCATCGAGAGATCCGCCTTTTACGGTGACCAGTCCCGGACGATTTTCGCCTGCGTGGTAAAGCCGGGTGCCGCAGGTCGGGCAAAAGAAACACCTGGTGTGCGAACCACTATCGGTCGGGCGACGCCACGAAGCTGTCATCCCCGTGACGTTGAGACTTGCCTCAAAGACAGGGACCGAAAGGCCAAAGGCACTGGCCGACTGTTTCTGGCATTCACGGCAATGGCAGGCGTAGGCTGTAAGGCGCTCTGCCTCCACGCTGTAGCGAACCGCGCCGCACTGGCAGCCGCCTTCGTATGGAGATCCGCCTCCCATCAGTGTGAATCGGGTCGCGGCTTGGGTTTCGGGCGTCGTGCCGCGGCCTGCACCGCCTTCTCGATCGCCTCGTCGCGGTCGATAGTCTGGTCCAGCTGGAGATCTAGCAGGAACGATGAGGCAGCCGGCAACTCGACTTGTTCTGTCCGCAGAATTTCAAGGGTATCTGACGAAACCAGGGCAAATCGGGCGGAATCCGGGCTGTCCCAATAGACCAGCGCGACCTGACCTTTTTCCGGCCCTTCTCCAACGGAGTCAACGAATGGGACGCCCTCTGCGATCTGGCGCTGGGCCAACGTCTCGAGGTTGCCGACAACGAGATCGGAGACGCCTTTTTTGTACATATCCCGTGTCGCAAGTCGGGCGACATAGGCAAATGCGGGCGGATCCACGCTCTCGTTCTCGTCTGCCGTATCAGGTTCTTCGGGTCGATTGCTCTTTACGGTCTGGAACCAGATGACCTTGCGCTCGTCGCCCGAAATCTTGCGCTGATTGCCGGTCTTCGAATGCACGAGTGTGACATCGGATACCTGATCGTAATTGAGGTCATCGAGATCCTGGTTCTTGGAGAATTCGTATACGAGAACATTGCCACTGAGAGTCCTGATCTCTTTTCCCGCGAAGTCCTCATCCAGCTTTTCGCGGAGCGAACCGAAATCCTTTTCTTCGATCAATGCCTGCCGGGCGAAATTGCCAGCGATCGACTGTCCGATCCACCAAAGCAGCGCGAGCGGAGTGATCAGGAACAGCACCAGCGTCACCCTTTGAAGGATGGCAAAGAACCGTTCGGAAGCGGTCATTTTTTGCTTAACCCTTTTTGCTCCATTCGCCATTTCGCCATGTCGACACGGTCCTGCCCGAAAAATGGCTCACCCTCGAAAACGAGCGTCGGAACGCCCCAGTGGCCGGCTGCTTCGAGTGCATTCTGGTTGGCAGCGATCTCGGCGTCGAGCGCTTCTGCGTCTGCCTCTACCTCGGCTTCCATTTCGTCGAAATCGAGACCTGCGCGCTCTGCCGCGCCGTTGAGATGGTCGCCCTCGTTCCAGCCATCGACCTCGCCAGACCAAATGATCCTGGAGGCCTCATCGGCAAACTCGAGCCCCTTGCCGCGGCGCGTTGCTGCCTGCCCCAGCCTGCCTATGCGGTAGATGTGCGGTTGCTCTTCGGCGATTTCTCGCGTCGCGAAATCCTGCACTACCGGATCGGGACGTGGCCATCGCAAGGGGATGCCCTGCATCTGGGCAGATCTCATGCAGTCGAGCAGGATGTAGCGCGGCGCTGCAGGATTTCCGGTGAACAGGATATCAGGATCACGGATAGCGATCGGCCAGACCGTGCGCAGAGTGATGTCAAGATCGTACTCATTCACCATCGCGCGATAGCGACCAACAGCGAGGTAGGAATACGGAGAGCGGAAACTGAAAAACAGGTCGGCTTGAAGCGTCATGCGCCGACCCTAACGGCTCTCACCGGAAAAAACACTGCGTTCCGGAATAGAGCATCGAGAGCCGATCATTCTCAAAGAACCCGCCGATCTTGTCGCCGAGCGAGAATTCTTCGCCAAGTGTGCTGCCATCGATCATGGCAAAGCCCTCTTCAGCCTCGATCTCGGCGCGAGGCGCCCCAATGGCGATATCCCCGGCCAGCTCGATATTCGCAGCTTCGTCGCCCCAGAACCACCCTACGAGCGAACCATTCTTGAAGTTAACGGTCAGACCGCCGGGGAAGGTAGAATAGTCGATGGGACCTGCTCCGCACTCCTCGTTCGTGCCGCTGTCGCTGGCTTTGCCGAGCGCGCGTGCAACTGCCGCTTCGACCTCGTTTTGCCCGGCGGCGAAATAGAACGCCTCCGAACCGGCGGTGAGACCATCGGCAGTTAACAGAACCTCGTTGGCTTCGACCTGAGGCGTGCTCGCCCGCGGCTCCTCCGTTCCCGGGGCCGGCACGCCGCCGCTGTCGCAAGCAGCAAGAGCGAGAACGGCCATCATCGAAACCAGAGCGCGCATAATTCTTATCCCTTCTTCAGGTGCCGCCGTCCCAGAAGCTCGGCAATCTGCACCGCGTTCAATGCCGCCCCCTTGCGCAGGTTGTCCGAGACGCACCATAGCGTAATGCCGTTCTCGACCGTTGGATCGTCGCGCACGCGGCTGATGAAAGTCGCGCTGTCACCTGCGCATTCCACCGGCGTGACGTAGCCGCCGTCCTCACGCTTATCGACGAGCATGATGCCCGGGGCTTCGCGCAGGATTTCCTGAGCCTGACTTGCACTGATCTCATTCTCAAACTCGATATTGACCGCCTCTGAATGTCCGACGAACACCGGGACACGAACGCATGTCGCGGAAAGTTTGATCTTGGGGTCGAGGATCTTCTTGGTCTCGACCACCATCTTCCACTCCTCCTTGGTCGAACCATCGTCGAGGAAAACATCGATATGCGGGATCACGTTAAAAGCGATCTGCTTGGTAAACTTCGTAGGCTCTACCGGGTCGCCAACGAAGATAGCGCGCGACTGTTCGAACAACTCGTCCATTCCCGCCTTCCCCGCGCCGGAGACCGACTGGTAGGTCGAAACGACCACGCGTTTGATTGTCGCCGCATCGTGCAGCGGCTTCAGTGCAACAACTAGCTGCGCAGTCGAGCAGTTCGGGTTGGCAATGATATTGCGCTTCGAGAAATCGTCTATCGCATCCGGATTCACTTCAGGCACGATCAACGGAACGTCCGGCTCCATGCGATAGAGCGAAGAATTGTCGATCACCACACAGCCGGCTGCGGCAGCTTTGGGCGCATATTCCTTGGCCGGTCCCGACCCTGCCGCAAACAGCGCGATATCCCAACCGTTCCAGTCGAAGTGCTCGATGTTCTTGCATTTGAGCATCTTGCCGGTGTCGCCGTACTCGACTTCGGTACCCTGCGAACGGCCAGACGCGACCGCCGCGACCTCGTCGACAGGAAACTCGCGCTCGGCGAGAATTTGCATCATTTCGCGACCGACATTTCCGGTCGCTCCGACGATGGCCACACGGTAACCCAATTCACATTCTCCAATGCATGCTGTTGCAGCCCTCGCTGGCGGCACTAACGTCGCTTTGCAAGGGGAAAGACGTGAGCGCAGATACACAAGGCTGGAGAGCAAAAGCCAAGCATTTCGAGTTTCAGGGGCATCAGATTGCCTACTGGACAGGTGGGAATACGAATGCACGACCGCTGCTGTTGGTGCACGGCTTTCCTACCTGTTCGTGGGACTGGGAGCCCGTCTGGGAGAAGCTTGGCTCCAGGCATCACCTTGTCGCATGCGACATGCTGGGATTCGGTCTCTCGGACAAGCCGCGCTCTGGCTATTCCATCCACCGCCAGACTGACTTGCAGGAGGCTTTGCTCGAGCATTTGGGCGTGGTCGAATTCGATGCACTTGTGCACGATTACGGCGATTCAGTTGGACAGGAAATGCTCGCGCGACAGCGGGAAAGTGCCGGCGCGGAGGGCTTGGGTCAGATCGTTTTTCTCAATGGTGGGATTTTCCCCGACCAGCATCGCGCGCGACCAATCCAGAAGCTTGGTGTTTCACCGCTGGGTTTTCTTGTGGGTCTACTGATGGGCCGCAATTCGTTCGGTAAGAGCTTCTCCGAGGTATTCGGACCGAGCACCCGGCCGAGCGCAGCGGAACTGGATCAGTTCTGGGAGTTCATCAGGTACAAGGGCGGCCAACGCATTACGCACAAGCTGCTCCACTATATTGCCGACAGGCGCACTCATAGGGAGCGGTGGGAGACAGCGCTTACCGGTGCTCAGGAACGGATCGGCCTGATCAACGGCGGTCTGGATCCCGTTTCGGGAAAACATGCCTACGCCAGATGGCGTGAAGTGGTGCCACAGGCCCGGCACCACCTCATCGAAACCGTAGGTCACTACCCGCAGGTCGAAGCGCCCGACGAGGTTGCTCGCATCGCCTTGGAGTGGCTCACTCCGGCGGCGTGACGCCGTGGCTTTCCAGGAAACGGAAGATCGTGTTCCACAGGTGCGGGGAGATGTTCTCGCCCGCCACGCGGTGCGTGTAGCCGGGATAGAGCATCATCTCGAACGGGACGTTGTTTTCCTGAAGAACGCTGATGAGCTCCGAAGAATTCTCGAAAACGACATTGTCATCCGCCATTCCGTGGATCAGCAGCAAGGGATCGGTGATCCTGGTTGCATCGGGAATGGCGCTTGCCGCCTCGTATGCCTCTGGCACTTCACGCGGGTCGCCCATGTACCGTTCGGTGTAATGGGTGTCATAAAGCTCCCATTTGGTAACCGGCGCACCTGAGACACCCGCCGCATAGAGCCCCGGATCGGCCTGAAACTGTTTGAGCGTCATGTAGCCACCATAGGACCAACCATAGAGCGCGATCTTGTCCGGATCGACGAATTCCAGCGTCTTCAGGTACTCGGCTCCGACTTTCTGGTCGCGCACTTCGACCCCGCCCATAGCTCGGTAGAGCGGCTGTTCGAAATCGACCCCGCGATTGGCGGTGCCGCGATTGTCGAGCTCGAACCATATATAGCCTTTGTCGACCACTGCTTGCGCGAGCGCACCGGCCCATGCTTTGGTCACGATCTGCGGACCAGGCCCAGAATAGTGGTAGTAGAATACGGGATATTGCTTGCCCGGCTCCATCTCCGGCTTGAGCATCATCCAATGTAGATCGGTTCCGTCCTCTGCCTTCAACGTTCCGAATTCGGGCGACACATGGCTGGCGAGATAGGGCGCGTAAGGATGCTCGGCATTGAGCGCGTTTTCCTCGATCCAGGTGAGGCGCTTGCCATCACGATCGGCGAGATAGCTCTGCGCAGGCTGATCAGTCTTGGAGCGCGTCACGTAGAGTGTGCGCCCCTTTCCATCCATGCTCGCCGAGTTGGTGTAATCGAGTTCGGTCAGCAGTTCCGGCTCGCCCGAGCCATCGAGCTTCGCACGATAAATCTGCTGGGTGAGGACATTGGTTGTCGCCTGGTAGAAGAATTCGCCGGTTTCCTCATTTACGCCTACGAGTGAGGTAACCGGCTCTTCGCCAAAGGTAAGTTGCACGGCGAGAACTACTGTATCTACTGCATCTCCTCCTGCTTGCATCGGCTCCGTCGTCACGTCGACCTTGTAGAAGTGGCCGTACCCGCTCCGTTCGGACCACCAAAGCAGGCTTCCGTCCCTCAGAAACTTGTAATTGTCCGAAAGATTGATCCAATAGTCTTCGCGCGCTGCATTCTCGGAGAACCACACTTCGCTCTCGCCGGTGGACGGATCAACCTTGAGCATGTCGAGCACGGTTTGCTCGCGGTTCTGGCGCTGAACGTAGATGTTGCCGTCCGCGCCCCAATCGACACGGGCGACGTAGATGTCGGTGTTATCGCCCAAATCGACCTGAACCCGGTTCCCGCCATCGGGGTCCATCACATAAAGTTCGACGATGGCGTTGTCGGATCCTGCAACCGGATAGCGCTGATCGAACACCTTTGTGCCGGTCGCGCCGATGGCTGCGCGGGTGACTATGCCGACCGGGCTTTCATCGGTGCGCTGGACGGCGATGCGGGTATCGTCCTTGTTCCACCAATAGCCGTCCATCCGGCCCATTTCTTCTTGCGCGACGAATTCGGCTTCGCCCCAGCGGATGGTGTCCTCTTCCTTGGGCGTGATTGGCGCGGCCGCGCCGCCCACCTCGCCGACCCACAATTGGCGGTCGCGCACGAAGGAGACGTAGCCGCCCTTGCTCGAGAGCTTGGGGTTGAGCTCGCTTTCCTCGGTATCAGTCAGGCGCATGACTTCGCCATCGAGCTTGGCGAAATAAAGATCGCCGTCGAGCGGCACCAGCACACCCGAGCCATCGCTCGCCCATTGGTAGCTGATGACGCCCTTGAGGTTGCCGACACGCGCACGTTCGCGCTGCATTTTCTCGTCTTCGGAAAGCTCGCGTCCCGTTCCGAGCGCCTCGCTGTCGACCAGCATCGACCATTCTCCGGTCGATACGTCGAAGCCCCACAGATCATAGCGCTCGCGGTCGTCCTCGCGGTTGCGCAGCAGAGAAAGGTATCGGCCATCAGGCGACAATTTGGCGGCGCGCGGCGAAGGCCCGTCGAGCGACGGCGATGCAAAGACGCGTTCGAAAGTGAGTTCTTTGGGTTCGTTCATCGCATGATCGTCCGCGATAGCAGGTACGGACAACACGGCGGCAGCGGCGGCGATGATGGATAGACGCATTGCAAGGAAGGCCCCTCAACTCGATTGAATTGCTGGGCTTCCCTCGCAAGCACGCGGGCCAAACGCAAGGGCCAACGAAAAAGGGCGGCCCGCTCGGGACCGCCCTTTCGAATTTCGCTTGTTCGCGAGAATTACGCCTTCGGCGCGTTCTCGCGGCGTTCGGCGATGCGCGCACGCTTACCGGTGCGGCCACGCAGATAGTACAGCTTCGCACGACGCACGACACCGCGGCGGACCACGGTGATGCTGTCGACGATCGGCGAGTAGAGCGGGAACACACGCTCCACGCCTTCGCCAAAGCTGATCTTGCGCACGGTGAAGTTGGAGCCCATGCCGCGGTTCGAACGCGCGATAACCACGCCTTCGAAGTTCTGCACACGCTCGCGGTTGCCTTCCTTCACCTTCACGCCGACGCGAACGGTGTCGCCCGCGCGGAATTCGGGAATCTCTTTTTCGACCTTGCCGATTTCTTCGGCTTCGATTTGCTGGATCAGGTTCACTGGTCCGGTTCCTTGTTCTTTCGCCGCGCGCCAGAGGCAGACTGGTCCCGAACGCCCTCATAGCGTTCCCAAAGGTCCGGCCTGCGTAACCGTGTAATCTCTTCGCTTTTCGACTTTCGCCAAGCCGCGATCTTCGCATGATCCCCCGATCGCAGCACTTCGGGGATCGTGCGCCCTTCCCATTCGTAAGGTCGGGTATATTGCGGATATTCGAGGAGGCCGTTTTCGAAGCTCTCTTCGGTTCCGCTATCGGGCGCGCCCATTACTCCGGGAAGCAGCCGAATGCAAGCGTCAAGTATTGCAAGCGCCGCTGGTTCCCCACCGGAAAGAACGATGTCGGCGAGGCTCACTTGCTCGATCTGCGGGCGAGCCTCGAACAGACGCTCGTCGAAGCCCTCGAAGCGGCCGCAAAGGAGCGTGACGCCAGGG
The DNA here is from genome assembly GCF_009363635.1 of Erythrobacter sp. THAF29. Classification (GTDB taxonomy): domain Bacteria; phylum Pseudomonadota; class Alphaproteobacteria; order Sphingomonadales; family Sphingomonadaceae; genus Erythrobacter. The sequence continues at coordinate 2,341,837 of NZ_CP045392.1, forward strand.
CCTGCCGCAATCTCGCGAATGCGCGCCTGAGTTATCGGTTTCCCGCGCGGTGTCATGGCGAGGATCGGACGACTGTCAGTTACGCTGTCGAGCGCCGCCGTCATCACATCTGGCTTAAGAACCATCCCCGCCCCGCCGCCAGCGGGTGTATCATCGACCGTGCGATGCTTGTCCGAGGTAAACTCGCGCGGATTGACGGTCGCGCAGGACCAGTCACCGCGCTCGAGCGCCTTGCCTGCAAGCGATTTGCCGAGCGGTCCTGGGAACATCTCGGGATAGAGCGTAAGTATTGTGGCGGCGAAGGTCACTGGTCCGAGCGCTGGCGAATGCGTTTCAGTTCGAGATAAGTCCATTGCGTGAAGAAGACCACGGCCGGACCGATCGTCGCTGTCCAAATAAAGACAGCGACAATGGTTGTAGTCACCGCACTCGCTAGTTCATCTTCGAAAGCCAAAGCCAGACCAATCGCGGCAGGCACTGTCCCCGGCACACTGATTGCCATTAATCGAAGAATTCCCATGGGCGCGTCCGCACGCCGCACGAAGAGATAACTTATGATGATCGTCAGCATGAATGGCGAGACGACGATGCCATAGAAGAGGAGATCATCCTGAAACGAAGGCAATTCGCAGTCAATGCAGCCATGTTCCGCGACCGGAGTTTCAGAGATCTTAGTCGTCATCTCCAATTGACCCCATCCTTTGCCCGCGTATCAACGCTCAACTCAAACACATCCGGCCGCGAGTAGTGGCCGTCGGTATCCAAACTCGCCAGCCCCTGCCCAATCTCGCTCAGGTCCAGGTCGGCGTGGAGCACTTCCTCGCCCTCGCCGGCGTGCGCCAGCACCCGCGCATCGGGAGCGATCACCAGAGAGCCGCCTCGGTTGAGCACATCGCCCTCGATCGCCTCGAACAGCACTTTCGCTTGCCGGTCGCCGCCCACACGCTCCAGCCCATCGAACAGATCGTCGCGGTGCTGCACCAGCCCTGCGGCGAGGACGAAGCACCGTCCCTCCATCGCGTAGTGCCTTGAGGCAATCGCATATTCCTCGCGCACGGTTGGCCATGCGGCGACGTGGACGCTCTCGCCGAGATTGTGCATCGCCGCCCTCGCAAGCGGCATCCAGTGTTCCCAACAGATGAGGTTGCCCGCCCGGCCCCATTCGGCCTGATGCACACCCAGCGTTGAACCGTCGCCGCGCATCCAGATCAGCCGCTCGCCATGCGTGGGCACCAGCTTGCGGTGGTCGAGCGGTGCCTCTCCGGGGCGGAACAGCAGCTGGTTGTTGTAGAGGCTCTGCCGCACCCGCTCATGCGCGCCGATGGAAACCAGCGCCCCGCTCTGGTCGCACAGCTCCTGCAAGGGTAGCAGCCGTTCGTCATTCGGCACGATCGCCTGTTCGAGCATGATCGCATGGAGCGCCTTGGTCCCCGGATGGTCCCAGAGCGCAGCACCGGGTGCCTCATCGAGCCACAGCGGATAACCGCCAAGAAATGTCTCGCCGAAAGCCACGAACTGCGCGCCGCCTTCGATTGCTTCACGCGCGAGCCGGACAGCTTTCTCGATCCCGTCAGCGAAATCGAGCGGCACGGGCGCAGCCTGGCAGATGGCGACATTCAGCTTAGTCATTCAAAAATCTTCGGATCAATGTGTTTTGGGCGAATGCGATCGTGCAGCTTCGCTGTCAGGAATGCGACAGGGAATCCGATGAACAGACCAAAAAGCATTGTGCCAAGCATGACAGTTTGAAAACCGTCTTGCTTAGGCTCCCCCGTGGAAATTGCATCGAGAACCCACACACATGCAATCGGGATCGCGCCCGCCAATATTCCTGCCCATATTCCGCGCGAAATCGAGGTCAAGCGTCGCGAAAATCGGCCGGTTCCGAGAGAAATCACCACCGCGAGAGCGGCAACTATTGAGCCCCAGATTATAACGAACAGCAGATGGTATCTCCTTGTGCTATCAATCTTCTGCAAAATCGGCCGCGATCACAACCTTTTCTGAATCCCACTCGATCACAGCCTTTTCGGTCACCGGGACCATGAGGGTTCTCGCGCCCTTGGCGGGCACCGGCTCTTTTTTAATCTCGATAATGTCGGTCGCGCCGAAATTGTGGACCGCAATCACCGTGCCGATGTACTCCCCCGCATCCGTATAAACGGCGAGACCGATCAGGTCGGCATGGTAGTACTCGTCTTCACCGAGCGCAGGCAGATCATCGCGCGAGACGGTAAGGACCGTCCCGCGGAGCTGCTCTGCATCGCTGCGATTGGAGATTTCGGCAAAGCGGGCGACAGCGCCCCCTTTACTGTCTGCACGGACTTTTTTGAGCGTCAATGCGCCGTCATTGAACGCTGAGTGCGCGGACAGGGCCTTGACGCCCTCTCCGAAAAGCTTGAGACGGACCTCTCCCGAAACACCATGCGCGCCGGTGACAGCGGCAAGTTCCACCAACCGGCGCGCATCGCGTTGTTCGGGCATGGCGCGAGCTTACTCGGCCTTTTCTTCGCCGGCATCTTCGGCCGGAGCGTCTTCGACCGGACCGCCTTCGGCAGCTTGTTCGGCCATGGCCGTCTTGTCTTCGTCGGTGGCTTCTGCCGGGGTTTCTTCCTCGACAGCATCGGCGACAGCTTCAGCGGTTTCATCGGTCTTGACCGAACCGGTAGCTTCGTTCTCGCCTGCTTCAGCAGCGGTTTCTTCCTCGGCGGGAGCTTCGACTGCTTCAGCTGCAGCGGCCTTTGCGGCTTCTTCGGCTTCTTTCGCCTTTTCAGCCTTTTCCTCGGCGCGCTCCTTGGCTTTCTCGCCCGGCTCAGCCTTCTGCGGATTGTTGCGGGCCGGACGTTCCATAATACCGGCGGCATCGAGGAAACGCAGGACACGGTCGGACGGGGTCGCGCCGACGCCGAGCCAGTACTTGGCGCGGTCTTCGTTCAGCTTGACGCGGTTCTCGTCGTCCTTCGCGAGCAGCGGGTTGTAAGTACCGATCTGCTCGAGATACTTGCCGTCACGCGGGGAGCGCGAGTCCGAGACGACGATGCGATAGTAAGGGCGCTTCTTTGCGCCGCCGCGCGAAAGCCGGATTGCTACTGCCATGAATATTACCTTTCGAGTTTAAACGTTTGAATTTGAATTAGTTTGATTGAAAATCATTTCTTGGGTCCGCCCAGCCCAGGGAGACCTCCCTGGGGCATTCCTCCACCCGGACCGCCGAGGCCGGGAAGGCCTCCGCCAGGGCCGCCGGGTCCACCCGTACCGGGCATTCCGCCGCCGCCGAACATGGCGGCCAGGCCTTTCAGCCCACCCATTTTCTTGATTTGCTTCATCGCGCGGCTCATTTCCTGATGCATCTTCAGGAGCTTGTTAACCGTCTGGATGTCGGTCCCGCTGCCTGCCGCGACACGCTTCTTGCGCTTGGCATTCATGAGCTTGGGATTGGCGCGTTCCTTGGCGGTCATCGAGCCGATGATCGCGTCCATGTGGACGAGCACCTTGTCGTCCATGTTCGACGCCGCCATCGCCGCCTTGGCCTTCTTCATGCCGGGCATCATGCCGGCGAGCATTCCGAGACCGCCCATGTTCTGCATCTGCTTCAGCTGCATGCGCAGGTCGTTAAGGTCGAATTTGCCCTTCTCGAAATTCTTCGCGAGCTGTTCGGCCTCTTCTTCCTTGATCGTAGCAGCCGCTTTTTCGACCAGGCTGACGACATCGCCCATACCGAGGATGCGGTCGGCGACGCTATTGGGTCGAAACGGCTCGATTGCGTCGAGCTTTTCGCCCGTCCCTGCAAACTTAATCGGCTTTCCGGTCACGGCGCGCATCGAGAGCGCAGCACCGCCGCGCGCATCGCCGTCCATCCGGGTGAGCACCACGCCGGTGAGCGGGACTTCGTCGGTAAAACTCTTGGCGACGTTGACCGCGTCCTGACCCGTCAGGCTGTCGACAACCAGCAGCACTTCGTTCGGAGCCGAAACCCCTGCGACGGCCTTCATCTCGGCCATCAGCGCTTCATCGACATGCAGACGGCCTGCCGTATCGAGCAGCAAGACGTCGAAATTCTGGAGACGCGCGGCCTCCATTGCGCGGCGAGCGATGTCGACCGGCTGCTGCCCTGCGACGATCGGCAGCGTCGCGACATCGACCTGCTCGCCCAGCACCGCCAGCTGTTCCTGTGCGGCCGGGCGATTGACGTCGAGAGAGGCCATCATGGCCTTCTTTCCGTGCTTTTCGCGGATCAGCTTGCCGAGTTTTGCGGTCGTGGTCGTCTTACCCGAACCCTGGAGGCCGACCATCATGATCACAACCGGCGGCTTGGCGTCTAGGTTCAGTCCCTCTCCGGCGATCGCGCCCTGCGGATCTTCCGGATCGCCGCCAAGCGTGCGGACGAGTTCGTCATGTACGATCTTGACGACCTGCTGGCCCGGCTTGACCGATTTGAGGACTTCCTGCCCGATCGCCTTTTCGGTCACCGCATCGATGAAGCGGCGGGCGACCGGCAGCGCGACGTCTGCTTCTAGCAGCGCGATACGAACTTCGCGCATGGCGTCGCGCACATCCTGTTCGCTGAGCGCCCCACGGCCCTTGAGCTTGTCAAAGACGCCGCCAAGGCGGTCGGACAGATTGTCAAACATCGTCTTCAACTCCTCATGACTGACGATGAGCCAGCCTAAACGCGAAAAACGCCGGCGGACGAAACCTCGTCGGCCAGCGTGCGAAATTCCTCGATGGAAATTCCGGCTTTGTCTGTTTCGATGGTGGAGCCTAGCGGGATCGAACCGCTGACCTCAACACTGCCAGTGTTGCGCTCTCCCAGCTGAGCTAAGGCCCCATATCATCGATATTGCGGCCCTGAAATATAGGGCCAAATCCTCGCTCTCGCAAGGAGCGCGCCGTTTATGGCCGCTCCCGGCGAAAGGCAAGAATTAATTGTCTTCGTCTTCGTCGTCGCCCTTGCCCTTGGACACGCCAAGGTCATCATCGCCGCCAAGATCGACATCGTTGTCGGGCGAATCGTCATCATCATCGATATTTTCGATGTCCTTCAGATCATCATCATCGTCCGCAAGATCGCTGTCCGCTTCGCCGTCCTTCTTTTTCTTTTCGGCCTCATCGAACGGAATCGGCTGCTTCGATTTCAGAACCGGCTCGGGATACCATTCCTCACCGCATTCGATGCAGGTCACCGGCTCATCATTGCCGAGATCGTAGAAGCGTTCCCCGCATTTGGGGCAGGAACGCTTGGTGCCCCATTCTGGCTTCGCCATTCTTGAAATTCCTTAGTCTTGCCCGTTCAGCAGGCGGGCATTCGTATGCGCATTTTATTGGGACCGGAGTGTACCGGAATCAAGAGCGGGCGCGCCTTGCCAGAAGGGGGCGGCGCTGTCAAAGACCGCCGCGAAATGAGCGCAAATACTTTCACTTCGTCCGGCCCGTTAAGAGGGCATATCCGTGTCCCCGGTGACAAGTCGATCAGCCACCGTGCGCTGATGTTCTCTTCGCTCGCCATAGGTGAGAGTATTATCGAAGGGTTGCTCGAAGGCGAGGACGTGCTGGCGACAGCAGCCGCGATGCGTCAGCTGGGCGCGGAGATTGAGCGGGGCAACGATGGCATCTGGCGCGTGCACGGCGCGGGTCTCGGAAGTCTTCTCGAACCGAAGCAGGCGCTCGACATGGGTAACTCCGGAACATCGACGCGGCTTTTGATGGGGCTGCTCGCGAGCCACGGCTTCACCGCGACCTTCACCGGCGACGCAAGTCTTTCTGGCCGACCGATGAACCGAGTGATCGAGCCGCTCTCGCAAATGGGCGCGAGTATCGAGGCTTCGGCTGACGGAACTCTCCCCCTGATGATGCGCGGCGCCTTGCCCGCGGTGCCGATCACTTACCGCCTGCCGGTTGCGTCCGCGCAAGTGAAAAGCGCAGTGCTGCTCGCTGGCCTTAACACCCCGGGTATCACCAGTGTTATCGAGCCGGTCGCGACGCGCGATCATACAGAGAGGATGTTGAAGGGATTTGGCGCGACGCTGGAGATTGGTGACCACGACGGCGAGCGCCTTATCTCCATCCACGGGGATGCTGTTCTCGAACCACAGCAGGTCATCGTGCCAGGAGACCCATCCTCCGCAGCATTCTTCATCGTCGCCGCGCTGATCGTTCCCGACAGCGATCTCGTGATAGAGAATGTGGGAATGAACGACACACGCGCCGGGATCGTCCACGCGCTGCGCCAAATGGGTGGAAACATCGAGGGAATGAACCTGCGCGAAGTCGGAGGTGAACCGGTGGCGGACCTTCGGGTCACGCACTCGGCCTTGAAAGGAGCGGAGATAGAGCCTGCCCTTGCACCATCAATGATCGATGAATTCCCGGTCCTGTTTGTGGCCGCAGCTCTGGCCGAAGGCACGACAAAAACCAGCGGGCTAGAAGAATTGCGCGTCAAGGAAAGCGACCGCCTCGCGACCATGGCGAGTGCGCTCAAGCTCGCAGGGGCAAAGGTCGAGGAGCACGAGGACGGCCTCACGATCGAAGGCACAGGCGGCGAGCCCTTGCGAGGAACGCCCGATGGAGCGCAGGTCCAGACGCTGCTCGATCACCGCATCTCGATGAGTATGGCGGTGGCTGGTCTGGCGAGCCGCAACGGCGTCACGATCGACGATACCGCGCCAATCGCAACGAGCTTTCCGAATTTCACCGAACTCATGGGACAGATCATCGAATGACTTCCCCCCTCGATATCTACAGCATCATCGGATTCGTCGGGACCGGCTGCATTATCGCTGCCTACGCCTACCTCACCTATGTCGACGAGCCTAACCCGTTCGTGCTGCATGGCACCAACCTCACGGGCGCGGCCCTGCTAACCGTCAGCCTGCTGGTCCACACCAATTGGCCGAGCCTCGTGCTTGAGGGGTTTTGGGCAGCAATCGCCATTTTCGGCATCGTGAAGGCCTTGCGCGCCCGTACCGCCCGCGACAGAACCGGATTGTGATCAAGCGTCGCATCATCGCTGCCGGCCTGCTCCTCGCCTTTGCTACGGGCGCGCCGTTGTTCTGGAACGGTGGCGAGTGGGACAGCCTCTATTTCGGTGTGAACCTGATCCTTGCGGCCTTGGGATTCCTCTTTCTCCACTACAAATGGAAGCGCACCGAAAAGCCAACCGTCACTCCTGACAAGGCCCGGGACATTTTTTCATGATTATCGCAGTCGACGGCCCGACCGCTTCGGGCAAAGGAACGATCGCCAAGCAACTCGCGGACCATTTCGGCCTGCCCCACCTCGATACGGGCCTGCTCTACCGCGCGGTCGGTCGGCAAGTTGCGCTGAACGGGGGCGATCCGGATAGCGAAGCCGACGCACTTGCTGCATGCGACTTCCCCGACGAATTGCTTCAGGACGAAATTTTGCGATCCGAAGCCGTCGGCGGGCTGGCAAGCCGCGTCTCGGTCCACCCCTCCGTTCGCGAGGCGTTGTTCGAACGTCAGCGCGCCTTTGCCGAGCAACCCGGCGGCGCTGTGCTCGACGGGCGCGATATCGGAACAGTCATCGCCCCCGATGCCGATGTGAAGCTCTTCATCACAGCCAGCGTTCAGGAACGTGCCCGCCGTCGCTGGCTCGAAATGACCGGGCGCGAAATCGAGATTCCGCTCTCCGAAATCGAAGCGGACATTGTTCGCCGCGACGCGCGCGATATCAATCGCAAGGATGCACCGCTAAAGGCGGCAGAGGATGCAATGATCATCGATACAACTGCCTTCGACAAGGACCAGGCTTTCGAGGCAGTGCTCGAGGCGGTCGAACAGAAGCTACGCTAGGCCGCATTTTCCTTGCTTTTCAGCCGCGCTTCGCCTAGTCGCGCGCCCGTTCCCGCAATCGCTACAGATTTCGTGGACCTCTGCTTGAGCATTCGGCTCTTGCGGAGATGTCGGCCTCTTGCCCCGTACACCCACGCAATTGTGCGAGGGAGACGGAGAAAGACCCCGGAAAAACCGGTGGCCGGTAGCAAAACGATTAGGAAACTGAACACATGGCGACTTCTGCCAATCCAACGCGCGACGATTTCGAAGCGCTTCTCAACGAACAACTCGGTGGTGCAGACGATGGCGGCTTTGAAGGCCGCGTCGTTAAAGGCACCGTGACCGCAATCGAAAACGGTTATGCGGTCATCGACGTAGGCCTCAAGAGCGAAGGCCGCGTCCCTCTCAAGGAATTCGCCCGCGGCGAAGACGACCACGGTCTTAGCGTTGGCGACGAGGTCGAAGTTTATGTCGACCGCGTCGAGAACGCCGATGGTGAAGCGATGCTCAGCCGCGATCGCGCCCGCCGCGAAGCTGCCTGGGACAAGCTCGAAAACGAATTCGGCGAAGGCAAGCGCGTCGAAGGCCGGATCTTCGGCCGCGTCAAAGGTGGCTTCACCGTCGACCTCGACGGCGCCGTTGCCTTCCTTCCCGGCTCGCAGGTCGATATCCGTCCTGTACGCGATGTCACCCCGCTGATGGACATGCCGCAGCCATTCCAGATACTCAAGATGGATCGTCGCCGCGGCAACATCGTGGTCTCGCGCCGCGCCGTCCTTGAAGAAACCCGTGCCGAACAGCGCAGCGAGCTGATCGACAAGCTGGCAGAAGGCCAGGTGATCGAAGGCGTGGTCAAGAACATCACGGATTACGGTGCGTTCGTCGACCTCGGCGGTATCGACGGCCTGCTCCACGTCACCGACATGAGCTACAAGCGCGTCAACCACCCGAGCGAGATTATCGAGATCGGTCAGACCGTGACCGTCCAGATCGTTCGCATCAACGCCGACACGCAGCGCATCAGCCTCGGTATGAAGCAGCTCGAAAGCGATCCGTGGGATGGCGTATCGGCCAAGTACCCGGTCGGCGCGAAGCTCACTGGAACCGTCACAAACATCACCGAATACGGTGCTTTCGTTGAGCTTGAGCCGGGCATCGAAGGTCTGGTCCACGTCAGCGAAATGAGCTGGACCAAAAAGAATGTCCATCCTGGCAAGATCGTTTCGACCAGCCAGGAAGTCGAAGTCGTGGTCCTCGAAGTCGACAGCGAGAAGCGCCGCATTTCACTTGGCCTCAAACAGGCCCAGCGCAATCCGTGGGAAGAGTTCGCAGAGAAGCACCCCGTCGGCAGCGAAGTCGAGGGCGAAGTCAAGAACGCCACCGAATTCGGTCTCTTCATCGGCCTCGACGGCGATGTCGACGGCATGGTCCACATGTCGGATATCGCCTGGGGTATCTCGGGCGAAGACGCACTGGCGCTCCACCGCAAGGGCGAGCAGGTCAAGGCCGTTGTTCTCGACGTCGATGTCGAGAAGGAACGCATCAGCCTCGGTATGAAGCAGCTCGAAAAGGGCGCTCCGACAGAAGCAGGCGCTGCTGCAGCCGGTTCGCTGCGCAAGGGTCAGACCGTCACTGTTACCGTCCTCGAAGTTCGCGATGGCGGCCTCGAAGTGCAGGTTGGCGACGACGGCGCGACCGGCTTCATCAAGCGTTCGGATCTCGGCCGTGACCGCGACGAACAGCGCCCCGACCGCTTCCAGGTCGGCGCGAAGGTCGATGCGATGGTCACCGGCTTCGATCGTTCGAAGAAGCCGAACTTCTCGATCAAGGCACGCCAGATTGCCGAAGAGAAGGAAGCCGTTCAGCAGTTCGGTTCGTCGGATTCGGGCGCATCGCTCGGCGATATCCTGGGCGAAGCACTCAAGAAGTCGGAAGACTAAAGCCAACCGCCTTTCAGGCAAAAGAAAAGGCCCGCTTGCTCAACCGAGCAGGCGGGCCTTTTCTATGGGCGGCATCAGGTCTAGGATCTAAGCCATGCTTACCGTCCACCAATTCCCTTGCCTGTCCGACAATTACGGGTTCTTGCTCCACAATTCGGTCACCGGAGAGACCGCGGCAATCGATACGCCCGATGCCAAGGAGTATCTTAAGCAGGCCGAGGCGAAGGGCTGGACGATCACCCACATCTGGAACACGCACTGGCATCCCGACCATGCTGGCGGCAATGCCGAGATCGTCGAAGCGACCGGCGCGCGGGTCATCGCTCCAAAAGAAGTTGAGAGGCTTTCGAGTATCGACCGCGTGGTGAGCCACGGCGACACGGTCAATCTGGGCGAGCACCGTGCCGATGTGATCGACGTGTCAGGACACACGAACGGCCACATTGCTTATCACATCGTCGAGGAGGGCATGGCATTTGTCGGCGATTCCGTCTTTGCATTGGGCTGCGGTCGCATGTTCGAAGGGGAGCCTAAACAGTTCTGGAACAGCCTCGAGCGGATCAAGCGCATGTCGACCGCGACCGCGCTCTATTGTGCGCATGAGTACACGCAGGCGAATGCGAAATTTGCGCTCCATGCCGACCCGGACAACGAAGCGCTCAAAGAATACTCGGCCGAAATCGATGCAAAGCGCGCGCGCGGGGAACCCACCGTGCCCACTGTTCTGAAGCGCGAACTCCAAACCAACCCCTTCTTGCGCGCCGATGACCCATCGATGATGCAACGATGGGGCGGAAACGAACCCTACGAGACCTTCGCCGCCTTACGCGAAGCCAAGGACAACTTCTGAGCCCGATGCAGGCTCTGCGCGTCGAGCGACTGTCCAATGATCTGTCCGGCGTCGCGCTGGTCGAAATGCCGCGGCCTGAGCGCGCGCCAGGCGAAGTGCTGGTCCGCGTTCACGCTGCCTCGTTAAATTTCCCGGACCTGCTCATGACGCGCGGTGACTACCAGTTCAAACCCGGGGTGCCCTTCACGCTCGGGCTCGAATGCGCTGGGGAAGTGATCGAAGCCGATGAAGACAGCGGTTTCTCGCCCGGCGACCGCGTCATGGGGGGAAACAAGACGGGTGCCTTCGCTGAGTTGGCGCAGATCCCGGCGCACGCCCTCTCTCATATTCCGCATGGCATGAACTTTTGGTCAGCTGCGGCCATGGGTGCGGCGTACTCCACCGCTTACACCGGGCTCGTCGAATTATCCGCTCTTGTGGAAGGACAGTGGGTCCTCGTTCACGGCGCGAGTGGCGGCGTGGGCCTTGCGGCGGTCGACCTCTCCAAAGCACTGGGTGCGAAGGTGATTGCCGCCACCGGCATCGAGAGTAAACGCGACCGGATCGAATCCCTCCACCATCCAGACGCCGTCATCCTCGCCCAGGGACGTTTCCGCGAACAGGTAGCCGAGATCACGGGAGACCGTCTCTGCGACATCGTCTTCGATCCGGTCGGCGGCGACATCTTTGACGAATCCACGCGTTGCGTAGCATTCGGAGGCAAGCTCGTCGTGGTCGGCTTTACAAGCGGACGTATCGCAGAAGTCGCGACCAACATTCCGCTAATCAAAGGCTTTTCGATCGTCGGATTGCGCGCAGGCGAATATGCGCGGCGCTTTCCCGAGCGGGGGGTGGAGATCAATTCCAGGATTGCCGAACTCGCGGCCGCCGCACGTATCAAGCCGGCCATCGACCGTGTTCTGCCGCTGTCGCGATGGCGCGAGGGTTTCGAGGCGATGGCCAATCGCCAGCTCGTTGGGAAAGTTGTTTTCGAACCCGGTTGTTAAACGCAAGAAAGGCGGTCACGATGAACCGCCCTTCCCCTCTCCAAATCGTGAGTGACAGCGAGCCTTAAAGCGAGGAGATAACCTCGTCCGCGAGCTTCGCGTCGGCATCCTTCGTGTGGCGCTCGGCGATGAGGTCGCGCGAGGCGGCAGCCGCAGCCTCGACTGCCTTGGCTCTGACGTCTGCGACCGCTTCACGCTCGGCAGCGGCAATCTTGTCTTCCGCCATGCGCTTGCGCCGGGCGACCATCGCTTTGCTGTCGGCCTCCGCCTTTTCGAGGATGGCGTCGGCTTCGCGCTGAGCGCCTTCCATCATTTTTTCCGCGTCCTGTTCAGCGCTGGCAATCTTGGCAGCGTATTCGTCGCGTAGCTTCTCGGCCTCGGCGCGCAGGTTCTTCGCTTCGTCAAGTTGCTGCTTGATCTCGGTAATCTTGTTGTCGAGTCCGCCGGCAATCATGCCGGGAACCTTCTTCCACAGGAATACGCCGATCAGCACGAGCATGGCGATCGAGACCCAGACATAATCCTGGATGCCGAATGCGGCCGGAGCGGCGTATCCCTCTTCAGAGGCGGCGAGGAAGATGAGGATCTCAGGCATCGGCCATCACCCTTTTCACGGCCGTGCGTGCGGCGCTCTTATCTACGTTCTCACCCGAGAGCCGCGCGACGATTTCTTGCGTAGCCTCGGCAGCGACGTCTTCGATCTCTGCCATCGCACTTGCGCGCGCGGCTTCGATCTCGGCCTCGGCTTCGGCCAGCTTCTTGTCGAGACGCTTCTGTGCGGAAGCAAGCTTCTTCTCGGTCGATGCGGCAGCCTTCGCCTTTGCTTCTGCAATCAGGGCCTGCGCTTTGGCACGGTTTTCGTTCTCGCGCTCCCGCCAAGCCTCTTCCTGCTTGTCAGCGGCCTCGCGGGCAGCCTGCGCAGCGGCGAGGTCATCGGCGATCTGCTTGTCGCGCAGTTCGACCGTTTCCATCACCTTGGGCACCATGCCGCGTCCGATGACAAAGAATGTGATGCCGAAAAAGATCAGAGTCCAGAAAACCTGGCTCGACCAGAATTCGGGAAGTTGGGCTATCTGAGGCATGAGCCGGATCCGAAGCTTACTTGAATGAGAAAACTGACGGGCCGGCGAGCGCACATGCCCGCCAGCCCGACATATCAAGATTGTTAGGCGACGAAGATCAGGATCATCGCGACGACGAACGCCAGCAGGCCGAGAAGTTCGGCCGCGGCGAAGCCGATGAACAGGCGGCCCTGCTGGCCGTCTGCTGCTCCCGGGTTACGCAGGGCGCTCTCGAGGAACGATCCGAAGACGTTACCCACGCCGATGGCTGCCATACCGGCACCGATGGCTGCGAGGCCTGCGCCCACGAGCTTGGCTGCTTCTGCTTCCATTTTATAAACTCCTTAGAAAATCAAAACTGTTGGAATGGAAATGTGTAAAACTCAGTGAAGGTGCTCGGCGTCGTTAATGTAAAGCGACGTAAGCAGTGCAAAGACGTATGCCTGAATGCCTGCGACCAGGATTTCGAGCGCGCTGATAGCAACCATAAGCGCAAAGCTGGGCAGCGCTACGATGAGGCTGGTGCCTACACCCGCGTTGAATCCGTCGATGACGAAGCTCGACAACACTTTGAGCAATACGTGACCGGCCATCATCGCCACGAAAAGACGCAGCGCGAGACTGAAAGGACGGATCATGAACGAGAAAAACTCGATCAGCGCGATGGGCAAGACCATCGGCGCGGGCGTCCCGTGCGGCACGAAGAGAGAGAAGAACTTGATCCCATGCTTCCAGAAACCGACGATCAGAACGATGGAGAACGAAAGGATCGCAAGAACCCCAGTCACAGTGAAGTGGCTGGTGAACGTGAATGGATGCAGGCCAAGAACGCCGATCGGCAGCAGGCCGAGCAGGTTGGCAAACAGGATGAACATGAACAGGCTGAAAATATAGGGCACATATTTGCGCCCTTCCTTGCCGACATTCGCTTCGAGCATGTCGTCGATGAAGCTGGTGAAGGTTTCCACCGCCATCTGCCAGCGCCCCGGCACAAGCTCGCGCTTCATGCCGCCAAAGACGAAGATCCACAACAGGACGACGGTGATCGCCATCCACAGCGCGGAATTGGTGAATACGATGTTGAAACCCGCCAGATCCCATTCTTTCAAGCCAAAAAGAGGCTCGATTTGGAACTGTTTCATCGGATCGACTTTGCCTGCTTCGGCTGCCACTTTGTGTCGGTCCCTAATGCCATTTGCGCAACGCGCGCCGCTTATTGATCCGTATTGGGATCGTCAGGACGCGCATTCGCCGCTCGAATAATGTTCCTGAAGGCGACACCTATTCCGAGAAACAGGCCGACCAACAGACCCCAGGGCGTGGTCCCGACCAGCGCGTCAAACGCACCGCCAATGACCAAGCCTCCGAAAATCCCACCGAGCAGGTCCGCAAGCACCCGGTTGCCGCTGCGATAATTCGCGTCGGCCCCCTTGATCTTCGGTCGGTTGCGTTCGTCTTCGCGCTCGCGTGCGGCCTTCAGCCGCTTTTCGAGCGCATCGATCCGCGCATCCTCAGCGATGGGTTCTCGTGCAGGCTTTTCGTCGCTCATGCCAGCTTCCGTTTAAGGGTTACGAGGCACACGCAAAGAAGTGCCCGCCGAGGGCGCCGCTCCCTTAGAAGGGGGTCATATTCGAGTCAACCGTGAGAGAGGTGTAATTGGCGCACGAAGTGTTGAGGGAAGCGTCCCTCAATCTCCCTCACATGCAATGCCGCTACGGACAGCGTGGATCGCGTATGGGCGGCTCGCTCGTACGTGTAAGCCAGGTGCCATCGGGTGCCTGGTACTTTTCGCCCGGCTTCACACGCAAAAGAATCGTCTGGCAGCCGACCGAAAAGGCGTATTCCTCGATAGTGGCACGGTTTTCCCGTGCTTTGTCGGCATAAACCGCGCGGCGCTTGATATTGATATCGTCTACCAGCCGCTGAAGTGCGGGCGTCGCTTCACCAACGATGCCGAGATATCCATCCGTCTTCTCGCCAACCAAGCCCGCAGCACGCGCAGCAGCGTAAGCGGGATCGCGCTGCGCGTGGGCTGGCGCTGTGAAAACAGCGAGCGTCGCCGCACCGGCGGCAGCGATTACGGCGAGATTGCGTAGTTTTGTCATTGTCGTCCAATCCCTCAAGCAAGATCACGATTCTGCAAATCAGAATATATCCGCGTTTTCCTCAATCGTGTTGGCGGCGTCTTCAGCCAATCGGTAAATCACTTCCTGCCGAATATTGATGTTGAGCTCGATCACGATCGGCTCATCGGGCGCTTCGACGCTGATGCATCCACCCAGCATCGCCAAACCCAACATTCCCATACCGGCCCTGACTATCATCCACCCCGCTCCTGAATAATGACATGTTTTGTCAGGACAGCGGAGTCCGGTCAATTTCGCTTGGGTCATTGCAAGTTATCGCTTTCTGGAGGTTGAACGGCGGGTTCATCGTCGCGCCGAATTTCTTCAGGATTGGAGGAGCCGTCATCGGGGTTATCCGGCAGCTGTGGTTCGGCGAAAGGACTGATCGGAACCAACCTTCCATCCTCGAACCTAAATCCTCGGGTGGTCGGATTGGAAAGATAGGACGGGTCGAAATAAGACCGCACCACGGTCGAAAGTTCGTAGAAGTTGTGCGAACGTACGCTGATGTTGAAGCGGATCGGCAGCTTGGCGAGCTGGCGCGTGACAAAATTGCGACTCGCGCCTTCCCCCTGCCTTACGCCATCAATGCGGAAGTTGGTGATAATCTCGCCGGCGAGGCTTCCGTCCAGCCCGACCATCATCTGGTTGTAATCGAGTGAGCGCAACGACTGGAACGCGAAGTTCGCCATCGCGCCCATATCTTCATAAGTTAGCTCTCCGACATAGGAGACGTTGCCGCCCGGTGGTCGGGAGATCAACAGACCACCCTCGATAGTCCCGTTGCCTTCGCTGTCGAAAACGATCGGGACTGTGCCATCGAAGATGCCGCTCGCACCGATATTGCTCAGCTCCATCTGGGCGACGAAAACCTCGGCATCGAGGCCAACCATCTCGAACACGTAACGCTGCGGGCCGGGAGAACCGTATTCGATCTTCACCGGGCGCAGGATCAGCGTGCCGCCCATGAATGGCCAGCGCGCATCTTCGACAGCGATCAACTCACCGCCGGTCATCGAGTATTCGACGCGGCCCTCCAGAACTTCGATCCCGGGATTGAGAGCCGCGATTTCGAGCACCTGACCGGGCGCGGTAGTCAAATTGATGAGATCGGTGAATGCGATCGAACCTCTGAGCCCATCGATGGGGCCGAATGTCGCCGCAAGGTCCAGGCCGTCGGTCGAAAAAGTACCTTTGCTATCGACATCACCATCGGTCCAGAGGACTTCCCCGCGACCCGAAATCGTCCCGTTCGCAAACGCGATTACGCCCTTCGCGAGAATACTCACGTCCTCCGGTGCAAGTTTCTCATCGAAGAGCAATCCGGGAAAATCGATCCCCGCGCGGCCATTACCAGTTGCAAGGTCATGGATCACGTCGACGCGCGTTACGAGCCGCATCGAGCCCGGGTTGAGCAGATCCGCTTTGGCGCTAATCGTTTCGCCGGAAAGCGTGAGAGTCGCATCGTTTGCGATAAGTGGCTCGAACCGCGCTTCGGTCACCTCGACGCCATCTAACCTCTCGGTCAGTACGAATGCGCCCTCCTCAACGACCACCGTGTCGCCGACGTAGGCCCAGTTTCCGGCCATTTCAGCCAAGTCTAGCGGCACAAGATCGAGCTGCGCCGTTCCGCCGGTAAAGGTGCCGCCGACAGCTTCATCAAAGGTGCCATCGAGTTGAGCAGCGGTTAGCCTTACAGCGCTCCCCCCGGTCCCGATCGTCGCCGAGAATTCCTCGAGCTTAAACCCGCCGGGGTAATTGATTGAAGCCGCACCGGCCGAGAGCGATGCCGGAGAATCAGCAAGCTCCCCAGCTAACGTGAGAGAACGAGTTTCGATTTTAATGCGCAGCGCATCGTCGTACCGGACCATCGACCCGCCAGACTGCGGACAAAGCGCCAATCGCTGGGCGCGAAGAGAAAGCTGGGCAATGGCGAGCGACTCGAACCGCATTTCGCTACAGCGCTGCCCAATCACTAGCCCATTGTCGCCCCATGCGCCTTCGAGCGGAATATCAAGATCGCGCACGCTTCCCCCGGGTAAAGCGCCACTTGCCCGCACGAGGCCGACGAAATTGAGACTTCCGGAGCGATCTTTGCGAACCTGCATTCGCGGGATCGCAATGCGATCCGCACCCACAGCGTATTCTTCCATCGTCGCTCGGAGAGCGAAAGATCCTCCGGGCGACTGCTCCATCCGTCCGGTGATCTGGGGCAGCCCCTCGCCGCCAGTTATGAAGTTGCCGGTGATCCGTGTGCCTTGCTCAACGTTCGCCCAGGCGACTCGCGATAGCGCGAGGATCATATCGTCATTGGCTCCCGCCACCCGGGCCTCGGGGAGAAGCACCCGCAAACCGGCATCTCCGGTGCGGACCATCGCGTCTGCCTCGAGCCTTCCACCGGAGAGAGCCTGCGCCAGCGAGCGATCGAATTTCGCGAGCAAGGGTGCCAAGAAAGTGCCTTCGCTTGCGTCGCGCGCACTCGCGAGTGGTGCCGACGCATCGCTTGCCATGTTCAGGTCTTCGCCCGAGAGACCAACACGCCACTCGCTGCGCTCGAAGGACGGATCGGCTCGGAAGGATCCGTCCGCAGCAATTCGACCGATAGTCGCGTAGGCGGTCGCGAGCGTTTCGCCTGTCAGGTTATGATCGAGATTTAGCCCGCGTTCGCTCCAGCCGAATTCTACCTCGCCCGCGAGTTGTGCGAGCGAGTTGCCGGAATAGGCTATCCGCTGGCCCCTGAGGTCGAGATCGCCGTCGACTACGGTGAAGTCCTTGGAAACAGCAAGGGAGGCACCGATATAGGCACTGGCGACCCGTGCGCCTTCGCACTCGAGTTTCCTCAGCCGGAGCGGTCCGTCGAACGACAGTGAGCCCGCCGATGTCGCCAAGTCACCGTATGCAGTCGCCTCGCGTGCCGAGCACGTCTCATTACCAATACCCGGTGCTGTCAAAGCCAACTCGCCAGCGAAACCGTCGTCGAGCGGCCCTCTACCATTGAGCTTGGCGGCGATAGCGCCGTAATCGCTTTCGATGAGCGCGCGACCGTCCTCAATGAAGACGTCCATTTCGGGGAGTGCAGCTGGCCCGTCGCTGTCTGTGAAGATCAACGGATCAAGGCTGCCGAAACTCAGCTCGCCTTCGAGATAGGTGCCGTAGAGGCGCGGCTTGACCAGTGAGACCCCTTCAACCGACGGCGAGCGAAACCCGTAGTCCAGATTGACCGTCACCTGCTCGGCGGTGAAATTGGGACGGTCCGGGTCGCCGATGACCAGGTTGGCGATAACCTGACGCTGCGGGTCGATGGAAACGATGTCGTAGCTCGCCTCGAGATCGTATTGTTCGAGAAGGTCTTCGATCACCAGCCCAGCAATCTGCTCGCGGCTGAACCACGCGCCAATGAGCACGGCGAGAATGACCAGCAGCATACCGAGGCTGATCCGCCAGCGCCAGCGGGAAGGCCATAAGCCCGAGCGCCCGGGGGCGTCATCATTCTCCAGAACGTACTGCTCGGTGGCGACCATCGTCTCTCCCACTTGCGCCGAACGCTTGCCAAAGGCAATGAAGCATAAGGGAAATTGCTTTGCCGGGGGGCGGATTGCCAGAATCTGACAATTCTTTCGATTTTGCAGCAGCCGATGCGGCAAACTCCTCAAATCGTTCGGATTCCGGTAAGCAGGCAGGTATCGGCCACCGTGCCCGCCTGCGCGAGCGAATGCTCAAAGGCGGGGCTGAAGCGCTCGCTGATTACGAGGTTCTCGAATACCTGCTTTTCGCCGCGATCAAGCAGGGCGATACCAAGCCAGTCGCCAAGGAATTGCTGAAACACTTCGGCTCGCTGGCTGGCGTACTCAATGCCGATCCCAAGGCGCTCCAGCGGGTAAAGGGAGTCGGAGAAACGAGCGCAGCAGCCCTGAAAAGCGTCGCGATCGCAGCGCGCCGCATGGCTCGCAGCGAGGTCACCCAAAAGCCCGTCCTATCGAGCTGGCAGGCGCTGCTCGATTACCTCGCAATCGACATGGCGCACCTCACGGTCGAGCGCGTTCGGGTACTCTATCTCGATACGCGAAACCGGCTGATCGACGACCATCATGTGGGCGACGGTTCGATCGACGAAGCCGCAATCCATCCGCGTGAGGTCATTCGCCGAGCGATGGATGTCGGGGCGACGGCATTGATTCTGGTGCACAACCATCCGAGTGGCAGCCCCGAGCCCAGCAGGGCAGACATCCAGATCACACAGAAAATCGCGGAAGCCGGGCGGCTGCTCGGCATCACAGTCCACGATCACGTGATCGTGGGACGTGAGGGTCACGTAAGTTTGCGAGCCAAGGGGCTGATTTAGGACTGCTTTTCCGTAATCAGACGCACACCGGAATGCTGTGCAAAGAAGCTCCAGGCCCAGTTGATCACGACCGTCAACCGGTTGCGCGCGCCAGACAGAAAGCCGACATGGACAATGCCCCAGAGCCACCATGCCAACCCGCCCGACAGTTTAACCGAACCGAAATCGGCGACCGCAGCTTTGCGCCCGATCGTCGCAAGGCTGCCCTGATGCCTGTAGGTGAAAGGACCGGGACATTTCTTCCCTAGCAATTCCGCTTCGACCAGACGTGAGACGTAGGCGCCTGCCTGCTTTGCTGCCGGAGCGAGACCTGGCACAGGATTGCCATCCCACGCATTGCTGCCCGCCGTATCGCCGATGGCAAAGATATCGCGATGCCTTTTGACCCTCAGGTGTTCGTCCACTTCAACCCGGCCTGAGCGATCGGATTCGGCACCAAGCCACTGTGCTGCAGGCGAAGCGGTCACACCGGCCGCCCAAAGCACGGTTTCGGTATCGATGCGGGCATCGTCGCCAATCCGCACGTATTCCTCGGCGATTTCAGTCACCCGGCTCCCGGTCCGAATTTCGACCCCAAGCGCCTCGAGTGATGCCGCTGCCTTGTTCGACAATTCCTCGGGAAAGGACGGAAGTATCCGTGGACCCGATTGCACGAGTACCACTCGCGCACTCGCTGGATCGACCGTTCGAAACTCGCGGGCCACATTGATCTTCGCCAGTTCGGCGATCGCTCCTGCCAACTCGACGCCCGTCGGCCCCGCGCCAACAATCACGAAGGTCAACAGTCGTTCGATCCGGGCCGGATCGTCGCTGGCTTCGGCAAGTTCGAAGGCGTTGAGGATCGATCCGCGCACGGCCACGCCGTCCTCCACTGTCTTGAGACCAGGGGCAAAAGCCCCCCATTCATCCTTGCCGAAATAGCTGTGCGTCGCACCGGTCGCGAGTACGAGTTTGTCGAATTGAATAATCCGGTCCTCACCGTACGTGACGGTCTTCGCCTCGGGATCAATGGCACTAACTTCACCTTTGAGAACCCGGACATTGCCGTCACCGCGGAAAAGGCTGCGGATCGGCAGTGCGATATCCGCCGGGTTCAGCGTCGCCGTCGCGATTTGGTAAAGCAGTGGTTGGAAAAGGTGATAGTTGCGCTTGTCAATCAATGTGATGCGCACCGGCAGGCGCTTAAGGCGCTCGACCGCGGCGAGGCCTCCGAAACCTGCACCAACAACTACGATATGCGGCCAGTCGTCGGGAATGTCGGCATAGTGCCGGTCGAAGAGTATGTTCTCCTCCAACCACGCAAGGATCGCTCGGTCGACCGAAAACGGCCCCGCCCCGCGAGCCTCGTAAAGCGCAAGGAACAGGAACGGGAACAACGTCACATTGGGATGCGCGCCCGCGATCATGAAGGCACCGATCAGGAAGAACAGGCCGTAGGAGACGACCACCGCACCGAACCCGGTGAAGAAAAAGATCGACCAGAAAATCGCGAGCCAATCGGGAAAACCGGAGAAAATGGTGGTCGGCAACCATGTCAGCACCGCAACCGAAGGCTCGATCACACCCGCATAGGCAAGCAGCGTTACACCCATCCAGATACGGATCGCCGCCATGATGACGGGCGCCAGGTTCTCACGCGACCATTCGCTTGCGACGACCATTTGCCTGCCGAGAGGTAAAGCGCTCGATTTGATCCCGGAGGCAAGAACCCTGTCGAGGGAAAACCTGGCCGGCCCATGGAAGACATACCAGACCAGCATGGCGCTAACGATCAGATTGGTAGTGGTGGGGACGTAGACTGCCTGGCTAATTATCGTCAGAGCCGCCATCGCTGCTGCCGCAGGGCGCGTGAACAAGCCGAAAATCAACAGGATCGGTCCCACGATCTCGATCCCGAGGCCAAGTGTCGCCGCGGTCGTGGGCTCCATCCAGCTCACGGGATACTCGTTTGCCGCGAGGTAGAGCGCCGTCTCCCAATCAGCAGCCTTCACCAGACCTGACCGCAAAAACCAAAGCGCAATGAAAACCCGCGTGACTATGTCCGTCACCGGCCAGAAGGTTTCTGTCCCGTCGAGATACCACTTCGTCCAGCGTCTCAGCGTCACGCGCACGAACGGTGACAATCGCTCTTCCTGCAAGAGCTCACGCCCGTCTTTCGCGGTGCCCGCCATAGCCTGGTATCCTCCTGCACGGTGGTTCGCGCGCGGCTGTCTTCTGGTTACAGACCTTTCCTGCGCACTTGCCAAGAGCGCGCGCGGGCAATAGCCGCCTCGCAAACGCAACCCTAGCTACAGGATACCACCGATGGTCCCCCGCTATGCCCGCCCTGAAATGTCCGCGATCTGGGAGCCGGAAACCAAATACGAGATCTGGTTCCTGATCGAAGCGCATGCGACGCAAAAACTTGCCGAGCTTGGCGTGGTGCCTGAAAGCGGCGCCAAGGCGCTGTGGGATTGGTGGCAGACCGATCCGGGCATTGACGTCGCCGCGATCGATGCAAAGGAAGCGGTTCTCAAGCACGATGTAATCGCCTTCCTCGACTGGGTGGCAGAACAAGTCGGCCCCGAAGCGCGCTTCATGCACCAGGGAATGACTTCCAGCGATGTGCTCGACACCACTCTTGCGGTGCAGCTCGACCGCGCATCGGCCATCCTGATCGACGACATGGAAGCGCTGCTTGCCGCGCTCAAGCGCCGGGCCGAAGAGCATAAATATACGCCGACGATCGGGCGCAGCCACGGCATTCACGCCGAGCCGACAACCTTCGGGCTTAAACTTGCGCAGGCCTATGTCGAGTTCGAACGGAACCTTGAGCGCTTGAAGGCCGCGCGGAAGGAAATAGCCACCTGCGCGATCTCTGGCGCGGTCGGTACTTTCGCCAACATCGATCCTTCGGTCGAAGAATACGTGGCCGAGCAGCTTGGTCTCGCGGTCGAACCGGTGTCGACCCAAGTGATCCCGCGTGACCGGCACGCCATGTTCTTCGCAACGCTCGCTGTGATCGCATCCTCGATCGAGCGGCTTGCGGTCGAAGTTCGCCACCTTCAGCGCACCGAAGTTCTCGAAGCGGAGGAATACTTCTCTCCGGGTCAAAAGGGTTCGAGCGCGATGCCGCACAAGCGCAACCCGATCCTGACCGAAAACCTTACCGGTCAAGCCCGCATGATTCGTGCCTACGCCCTGCCCGCGCTCGAAAACGTAGCGCTTTGGCACGAGCGGGACATCTCCCATTCCAGCGTCGAGCGTTTCATCGGTCCCGACGCGACGATTACGCTTGACTTCGCGCTCGCACGACTGACCGGCGTAATCGACAAGTTGCTCGTCTATCCAGAGCGCATGCAAGCGAATCTCGACGCAATGGGAGGCCTCGTCCACTCGCAGCGTGTGTTGCTCGCCCTTACGCAGGCAGGTGTAACGCGAGACAATGCCTATCGACTTGTCCAGCGCAACGCGATGAAGGTGTGGGAATCCTCCGGAAAGCTGTCGCTGCTCGAGCTTCTCAAGGCTGACGAGGAGGTGACCTCAGTGCTTTCCAACGAAGAACTCGAAGAGAAATTCGATCTCGCCTACCACTTCAAACATGTCGATCCCGTTTTCGAGCGGGTGTTTGGCTGACAACCGGCAATTTGACCGCCTTCGCTAGACTCAGCTCGCAAATAGCTTAGGCTTGGTGTCAAGTCGCGGGATTCAAAGGGGATAGAAAGCCCATGCAGATTGTTCGCACCATCGTCTGGATACTTATCCTGCTGGCGCTGCTGACATTTTCGTTCTTCAACTGGCAGCCGGTCGAGGTGACGCTTTGGGATAACCTGGTGGTGGAAACGAAGGTCCCCGCGCTGGTGATCATCGCCTTCCTTCTCGGCCTCGTACCCACGTGGCTCTATCACCGCAGTGTAAAGTGGAGCCTCAACAGGCGCATCCGAAGCCTTGAAAACTCATTGAAATCGAATGCGCTTTCACAGCGTCACGAGCCTGTTGCGCCATCGACCGGGGAAGCTCCGGCTGCCCCTCCGCCGCCTGTGGATAAGCCCGTGGAGAACCCGGCAAGCGCTGGGGATACCCTCACGCCAGCAGACGGGGCGCATTCGGACCAGGTTGAGACGAACAAGCCATGAGCAACCCGGTCTATCTTGCGCTCGACGTACCGCAGATCGACCCTGCGAAAGAGCTTCTGAGCAAGGTCAAGGCGCATATCGGCGGAGTCAAACTCGGCCTGGAATTCTTCTGCGCGCATGGCGGGCATGGCGTCCATGAAATAGCCCACATGGGCCTGCCGATCTTCCTAGATCTCAAATTCCATGACATCCCGAACACCGTCGCAGGCGCAATGCAGGCCATACACGTCTATGAACCATCGATTGTGACGGTGCATGCTAGCGGCGGGCGGGCGATGCTCGAAGATGCAAAGGCTGCGGCCGCGGAGGGCTGCAAGGTCGTCGCCGTAACAATGCTCACGAGCCTCGATGAGAACGACCTCAGGCGCACCGGCGTTGGAGGCACGCCGCATGATCACGTAATGCGTCTTGCAGAACTGGCGCAGGATGCGGGGCTCGACGGAATCGTATGCTCTGGCGAGGAAGTCGGAAGCGTGCGCGACCAGTGGAAGGACGGCTTCTTCGTGGTGCCCGGCCTGCGGCCTGGTGGTAACGGAAACGGCGACCAGAAACGCGTCGTCACGCCGCGCAAGGCACGCGACGACGGCGCAAGCGTGCTCGTGATAGGTCGCCCGATCAGTCGCGCGGATGATCCAGAGGCGGCTGCGCGGGCAATAGAGGCAACGCTCTAGGGCGAAATCAATGTCAGTCCAGATCAAGATTTGCGGGCTTTCGACGCCCGAAACCCTCGCCGCCGCCGTCGATGCGGGCGCAACCCATGTCGGGCTCATCCATTTCGAGAAGAGTCCGCGGCACCTCTCGCTGGACGACGCTGCCAAACTGCGCGCCCGATTGCCCGAAACGGTCAAGGCGGTGCTGCTGCTGGTCAACGCCGATGTCCAGACCACCGGAAAAGCTATCGATCTCGTCAAGCCCGATGTTGTTCAGTTCCACGGCAATGAAACGCCTGAATGGATCGCGCTCGTTCGCGAAAAGACAGGAGTAGAGGCATGGAAAGCTCTGGGCGTAAAGAATGCGCAAACGCTCGAAAAATCGCGCCGCTTCGAAGGTTTGGTCGATCGGCTGCTTTTCGACGCTCCGGCGCAGGCGCTACCGGGTGGCACGGGCCAGACCTTTCGTTGGGATCTGCTCACCGGGTTCGAGCATCGCATCCCCTGGGGCCTTGCGGGCGGTCTGTCGTCCGAAAATGTCGCGGAGGCTATCCGCCAGACCGGTACGGAACTGGTCGATGCCTCTTCGGGCCTTGAGAGCGCACCGGGCGTCAAGGATGTGGACTTGATCCGCGCCTTCTGCAAAGCGGCTCTCGAAGCTTGAGAATCCCATGACCGAAAATACTCCCAATTCTTTCCGCACCCAGCCCGACGCCAACAGTTTCAGGCAAATGCCGGACGAGCGCGGGCATTTCGGCCAATTCGGCGGTCGTTTCGTCGCCGAGACGCTGATGCCGCTGATCCTCGATCTCGAAAAGGAATATCGCGCGGCGCAGGCCGATCCGGCTTTCGCAGCCGAGTTCGACGACCTGATGAAGCACTATGTCGGCCGCCCCTCCCCGCTCTATTTTGCCGAACGGCTGACAGAAGCGCTCGGCGGTGCGCAGGTCTGGTTCAAGCGCGACGAGCTCAATCACACCGGCGCGCACAAGATCAACAATTGCATCGGTCAGATCCTGCTCGCCAAGCGCATGGGCAAGACGCGCATCATCGCAGAAACCGGAGCGGGCCAGCACGGCGTCGCGACCGCTACCGTGTGCGCGCGCTTCGGCCTGCCTTGCGTGATCTACATGGGCGCAGAGGACGTGAAGCGGCAGTCGCCCAATGTCTTCCGCATGAAGCTGCTCGGCGCGGAAGTCGTCCCTGTTCACAGCGGCGGCGCGACCCTGAAAGACGCGATGAACGAAGGGCTGCGCGACTGGGTCGCGAATGTCCACGACACCTTCTACATCATCGGAACGGCCGCAGGCCCGCATCCCTATCCGGAGATGGTCCGCAACTTCCAGAGCGTCATCGGCAAGGAAGCGCGCGAACAGATGCTCGAACGTGTCGGCCGCCTGCCCGATCTCCTCGTCGCCTGTATCGGCGGCGGATCGAATGCGCTGGGACTGTTCCACCCCTTCCTCGACGATCCGCATGTGAAGATGCTCGGTGTCGAAGCGGCAGGGCACGGCCTCGATGGCGACGAGCACGCGGCAAGCTTGCTCGGCGGATCTCCAGGCGTGCTCCATGGAAACAAGACCTACCTGCTGCAGGACGAGGACGGCCAGATCACCGAGGGCCACTCGATCAGCGCAGGGCTCGATTATCCCGGTATCGGGCCCGAGCACGCATGGCTCAAGGAAACGGGCCGGGTCGAATACACCGCCGTCACCGACAACGAGGCGCTCGAGGGCTTCCAGCTGCTGTGCCGCACCGAAGGCATCATCCCCGCACTCGAACCGTCGCACGCCATAGCCGCAGTCGCCAACCGCGCCAAGCAGATGAGCGATAACGAGATCATCCTGATGAATCTGTGCGGACGGGGTGACAAGGACATCTTCACCGTGGCTGAGAAGCTAGGAGTGGAGACGTGAAAGATCGCGGCAAAGGTTCGATCTTGGGAGCAAAACCGTCATTCACCGAAAGGATGCTCGGATCCTTTAGTTTCAAGCGCGGACTGAAGGGCTTTGGGCTTGGACTTTTGGTCTCACCAGTGATTATTTTGATAAAATCACTCAGCGCCGAAGAATTTCAATGGGACGGAGTGCCGTTCGTGATGCTTATCATCGCGAGCCTTTGCGGAGTTTGGGGTCTCTTTTCTAAGAAAGATTTGCCAGTATGACCCGCCTCTCCCATGCCTTCTCCAAGCCGCATCCCGCGTTCGTCGCCTTCATCACCGCTGGCGATGGCGACACGGCGGCCAATCTCGATGCCCTCGTCGCAGGCGGCGCGGATGTAATCGAGCTGGGCATGCCCTTCACCGATCCGATGGCCGATGGCCCCGCGATCCAGTCCGCCAATCTGCGCAGTCTCGCCAAGGGCACGACCACCCAGACCGTCCTGATGATCGCCAACGAATTCCGCGCGCGGCATCCCGACGTCCCGCTGGTGCTGATGGGCTATGCCAACCCGATGATCCGGCGCGGAGCGGAATGGTTTGCAGAACATGCGCGCGGCGCGGGCGTCGATGGCGTGATCTGCGTCGATATCCCGCCCGAGGAAGACGCCGAGCTTGGCCCTGCCCTGCGCGCCGAGGGCATCGCTCCCATCCGCCTTGCCACCCCCACCACGGACGAGAAGCGCTTGCCGAGCGTCCTCGATGGCTCGGAGGGCTTCGTTTATTATGTCTCCGTTGCAGGGATTACCGGCAAGCAGCAGGCGGCAATCGACTCGATCGAATACAATGTCAGCCGCATAAAGCAGCACACCGACCTGCCCGTTGCGGTCGGTTTCGGTGTGCGTACTCCGGAACAGGCTGCGGAAATCGCGCGTGTAGCCGACGGTGTCGTCGTCGGCTCGGCCTTCGTCGATCTCGTCGGCGAATTTGGCACCGACGCGCCTGCCAAGCTACAAGAGCTCACAACAGCAATGGTCGCCGCAATCAAGCAAGCGCGCTCCTAAGGGGTCACGAAAGATGAACTGGTTCACCCGCGTCCGCAATTCACTCGGCTTTGGCGCCGACAAGAAGACCACCGACAAGGATCTCTGGATCAAGTGCAAATCTTGTCAGGAAATGCTTTTCGTCCAGGAATACGAGGAAAACCTCTCGGTCTGCCCGCGCTGCGACCATCATGGCAGGATCGGTGCCGACAAGCGGCTCGCCCTGCTGCTCGACGAGGGCTTCGAATATCTCGACCTGCCCGAGGTTGCCGAAGACCCGCTCAAGTTCAAGGATACCAAGAAGTATACCGATCGCCTGAAGGCCGCGCGTGCCAACAATCCGCCCGATCAGCCAAAGCGCGACGCTTTCGTTGTCGGATCGGGGACGGTCGAAGGGCATCCGGCGGTGGTCGGCGTGCAGGATTTCGGGTTCATGGGCGGATCGATGGGCATGGCGGTCGGCATGGCGTTCTGCGCCGGGGCCGAGCGCGCGCTCACCCGCAAGTGCCCCTATGTCGTCGTGACAGCGGCAGGCGGCGCGCGTATGCAGGAAGGCATCCTCTCGCTTATGCAAATGCCGCGTGCGACCGTAATGACCCGGCGGCTCAAAGAGGCGGGGCTACCCTATATCGTCGTGCTCACCGATCCCACCACTGGCGGGGTGACGGCTAGCTATGCCATGCTCGGTGATGTCCACATCGCAGAGCCCGGCGCACTCATCGGATTTGCCGGGCAGCGCGTGATCCAGGACACGATCCGCGAGCAATTGCCCGAAGGCTTCCAGCGCGCGGAATATCTCCATAAGCACGGCATGGTCGACATGGTGGTGCACCGGAAGGATCTGAAGGAAACGCTCGCCAGCGTCATCGATTACCTCCTGCCTGCCAAGGCCAAGGGCAAGGGCAAGGCGGCCTGATCCGCTCGACCTCTCGCCAATGAGGGACATGGGTAAATCCGACGATCCACGGGTGCAGGCGCAGCTGGATCGGCTTTCCAGCCTTAGCATCCAGCGCGATATTCTCGGGCTCGATGCGGTCCGTGAATTGCTTTCCCGCTTGGGCGATCCGCATTTGCGCCTACCGCCGTTGTTTCACGTCGCCGGTACCAACGGCAAGGGATCAACCTGCGCCTTCCTGCGCTCAATACTCGAGGCTGAGGGCTACCGCGTCCATACGACCACCTCCCCGCATCTCGTGCGCTACAATGAACGTTTCCGCATTGCGGGCAACCTGATCGAAGACTCCCGACTGGCTGAACTTCTCGAAGAGGTGTTCGATGCCGCCCAAGGGCTCGGATGCAGTTTCTTCGAGATCACCATCGCCGCCGCCTTTACCGAGTTCGCGCGGACCTCCGCCGACGCATGCGTGGTCGAGGTCGGCCTTGGCGGCAGGCTGGACGCGACAAATGTGCTCGAGGCACACGTGCTGGCCGCGTGCGGGATTGCGACGCTTGGAATTGATCACGAGCGTTTTCTCTTGGCACCCGAGGAAGGCGTGCCTTCCGTGCCGATGGCGCGGATCGCCTTTGAGAAGGCCGGTATCGCCAAGAGCGGCGTGCCGCTCGTGGCGCTTTCATCGGTTCCCGAAGCGAACAACGAGCTTATGGCATCGGCAATGCGAGCAGGAGCCAAGCTGGCTTTGGCTGGCGAGGCTTGGGATTTTCGCGACGGACCTACCCTTGCCTACCAAGATGAGAGGGGCCGTCTCAATCTGCCCGCACCTTCCCTTCCCGGGGCGCACCAGTTCGCCAATGCCGCCCTGGCCGTTGCCATGTTGCGCCACCAGGACAGGGTATCGGTCGGGTCGGATTCTATGGCCGAAGGCATGAGGCTCGCGCGCTGGCCAGCCCGGTTGCAGCGGCTCTCGGATGGCCCGCTCACAAAGGGACGCGAGACATATCTGGATGGAGGGCACAATCCGAGCGCGGGCCTCGCCATCGCCGGAAGCCTGCCCGAGCGGTTTCACGCCATAATCGGTATGCTCGACAACAAGAATCCCCAGAGCCTGATCGCGCCGCTGGAGGGGCGCATCGAAAGTCTCTTGGTGGTTCCCGTTCCGGGACACGATGCACATCCTGCAGGTGCATTCGGGCAGACTGCGAAGACTTCCTCCGGTCTTGTCGAAGCGATGCAGGCGCTTCCCGACGATGGCATGCCGGTCCTTATCGCCGGGTCGCTTTATCTCGCCGGTGAAGCCCTCAAGCTGAACAACGAAATTCCTGACTGACTACTCTGCCGGTTGCGCGACCGCATCTGGCGTAACGACACCCGAGGCCTTGCCGCTGCGCGCTTCCCGCCACCATTCGAGAGCGACCAGTACAACGGCAGCGAGACCGATCAGTGTGGTCAGAACGAATACGTCGAAATAGCCCTGGTTCTCGATCATCTCGCCGAGCGCTCCTCGCCCGAGTGTTCCGACGAGCAGTGTTAGCGAAGAAAGAAGCGCATATTGAACCGCGCTGAACTTTTTCGAGACGATAGAAGAGAGCCATGCAATGTAGGCCGCGCCGGCGATCCCGATGGCGAGATTTTCGAACGCGACAGTGATCGTGAGCTTTGCAAGCGACGCGCTGCCGATCACGGGTACTTGTGAAATGGCCCAGGTGAATCCCACCGCATCGCTCACCAACTGCATGTTCGCCCCGCCGATAGCGAGGTCCGCGTAAAGCAGGTTTGTGAGCGCCGCGAGCAGTCCGCCGATAAAGAGGGTAGCCATCCGTCCGATAACGGTGAGCATGAGCCCGCCAAGCGCCAGCCCTGCAATGATCGCACCGATGCCGAAGAACTTTGATGCAAAAGCGACCTCGTCATTGGTGTAATTCAATTCGCCTAGGTAGAACGGATAGGCGAACGTGCCCCAGATCGCATCGCAGATCCGGTAGGTCAGAACCACGGCTAGGATCAGGACGAGACTCCACCCCATTCGCCCAACGAATTCCACCAGTGGCAGTACCAGCGCGCGATAGAGATGGTCCATGGCGTAGGCCCCGCCGGTCGCCTGCTGTGCGTCTTCTGCGAGGAGGTACTTACCCTCTCGTTTCTTCGCCGCAAGCCAGCCGGCTATCAGCGCGGGCAGAACAATCGTCGCAACGATGATCCACGGGCCGAAATTGCGAGTGAACTCGGTGGGGTTCGGTCGGTCCTCGGGCGCATAGGTCATCGACATGATCATGAATGCGAGAACGACACCGATGGCAGCTGCCCATAGCAGGCCGACGGCAGCGAGAGCCTTGGCGCGGACTGAAGGGGCGAGCTCTCCCGCTTTCCTGAGTGCAAGCACCTGTTCATCCGCAGGAGCTTCGCTTATCACGCCATCGTCTTCCGCATTGGGCGCAAACAACCCGATGAATCCGGCTGCAAGCAGGAACCCACCCATCATCATGTAGGTTTCGGGCCAGCCGATCCGCGCCGCGATGATCAAGCCAAGTGCCCCGCCGACTAGCGAAGAGAACCGGTATCCCATCTGGTAGACGGTCGAGAGGATATCGAGTGTTGCTTTCTCATCTGCCACATCGATACGCCACGCGTTGATCGCGATGTCCTGGGTTGCGCTCGCGAATGCTCCGATCCCGGCAAGCAAGCTGAACCAGCCAAGCTGCGTCTTGGGTTCGAGCACGCTCAGCGTCACGAGGATCACGCCGAGCAGGATCTGCATCGGTACGATCCACTGCTTGCGCTTGCCCAAGCGCCTCAGGCCGGGAATGTCGAGCTTGTCGATCAGCGGCGACCACAGGAACTGAAACGCATAGGCGAGCCCGATGAGCGAGAAGATGCCCATCGTCTCCAGATCGACTTCGGCCTCGGTCAACCAAGCGAAGAGAGTACCTAGGAAAAGGGCAAACGGAAGACCGCTGGCAAATCCGAAGACCAGCATGAAGAAGGTCTTGCGATTGGAAAGCGCGATCCCGAGCGCTCGCCAGGCGCTAGGCTTCTTGACCTCAGCGATGTCAGCCATTCACGGATGTCCTTCCTCTTGCGAACCTCTGGTGCGAACCTAGCCGGGTGATCGTCGAATAGGAACGGCGCGATGAACGATGCCACAACGCCATCAACAGATTATGGCAATGCCGTACTCTAAGTCCTATCACGCGCAGGCTCGGTTCCGGCGGTTCCCACGGCATCATCGACAAGTCCGGTGCGCATCATCCACCAGAACAGTATTATGCCCGGCAAGGCGAGCAGCGTGGTAAGCAGGTAAAAACCGACATACCCCATCCACTCGATCATTCCGCCTGCCGTTGTCCCGGTAAGCAGCCGTCCAACCACGCTCGCCGCAGCAGAGATAAGCGCGTACTGCGTGGCCGTGAACCGAAGGTCGCACAGCGCCGAGAAGTAGGCAACGACAACGACGCCGCCATATCCGCTTGCGAAATTTTCGAAACCGATCGCGGCCGCCATACCGAGATTGGATTTTCCGGTCGCAGCGAGCGCAGCGAAGCTCACGTTCGATATCGCCATCAGTATCAGTGCGATAAGCACCGAACGCTTCAGGCCCATGCGCGAATACAAAACCCCGCCAACGAATATGCCGACAATGAAGGCCCAGAACCCGATACCGACATCGTAAATGGCGATCTCGTCATTGGTGAAGCCGAGGTCGTCAAACAGAAGGCGAAACGTCAGGTTGGCGAGAGTGTCACCGATCTTGTGTACCATGATGAATGCGAGGACGAGCCACGCGCCGTGGCGCTGGAAGAATTCGCCAAAGGGGCCTGCAATTGACTGCCAGACCTCGGCGATACCCTTCTTCGCGATTGCTACCTCGTGCCGAGCCGGTTCGCCGAGGATGAGCGCGGTGATCATCGCGGGAAGCGCCAAAGCCGCGCAGGAAAGATACGCGGCCGTCCAGCCATGTCTTGCAGCCACCACAAGCGCGAGTGCGCCCGCTCCTGCCGCTCCAATCCGCCACCCATACTGGCTCATGCCGGAACCGGTCCCGAGCTGGTAGGGTTTCAGCGTTTCGATACGGTAGGCATCGATCACGATATCGAAGGTCGCCCCGGCTACTCCGACAAGCACTGCCGCGAAGATCGTCGCGGCAAGGTCTTGCGAAGGGTCGACAAGCGCAAGGTTCACCACTGCGCCGATCACGAACAGGCCAGAGAAGATCATCCAGGAAACGCGCTGCCCGAGGCTGGACAATACCGGGATACGGACGCCATCGACGATCCACGCCCAGAAAACCTTCAAGTTGTAGACGAGGAAGGCGAGCGTGAACGCGGTAACCGTGGGCTTGTCGATGCCATCCTGCGCAAGCCGCGTGGTCAGCGTCGCCCCGATCATGGCGTAGGGAAATCCGGATGAGACGCCGACGAAGAACGCTGCGAGCGATTCCTTTTCGAGATAGGGTTTGATCGCACCCCACAAATCGCGTTGCTCCGATCCTCCAGCCTCCTCCATTGTCGATCGGTCCTTTTCTCGTACTGATGTTCGTGCAACACTAGCGCGGAGCAGAGAGGATTAGGAACGCCGCGATGAACGCGCCTGCAAAACCATCAACAGCTACAGCGCCGGACAGTCGAGGACCGCTTCGTCCGACTGACAGTCAACTCGCTCTTGCTGAGGCGATCAGAGACGGAAAAGCGCGCGAGGCAGAGGGCACAGAGGCAGTCCCAGCGAGCCGCTACACTGATCCGAGTCATTTCGAGGCGGAAAAACGCGCGCTCTTCGACCGAGAGCCACAAGTGCTGGTGCCGAGCGCCCTGCTACCCGAACCGGGCATGGCCGTCCCTCACGATGCGACGGGCCGCCCGCTGCTGATCACACGCGACAAGGACGGCCAAGCGCACGTCTTCCTCAACGTTTGCCAGCATCGCGGAACACGGCTGGTCGAGGGCACGGAGGTACAATGCTCCTCCAGACTCGTCTGTCCTTATCACGCCTGGACCTACAAGCTTGATGGCAGTCTGGTGGGCTTACCGCGCCCGGAGACCTTCCCCGATCTCGACAAGAGCCAATATCACCTAAGGGAATTGCCCAGTTGCGAGGCAGGTGGCCTCATCTGGTTCGCGCCGCAGGAACACGCCGATTTCGCTCTTGCGAGAACGCTTGGCGAGGATTTCAGCGCCTTTGAAATGGACGACAGCTTCCTGTTCCGCCGAAAGATGCACGAGGTCAGAAGCAACTGGAAACTGATCATGGATGCCTTTCTCGAAAGCTACCACGTGACGCGTCTTCATGCGAACACGATCGGGCCGTTCTTCAAAGATGGGATCACGGCGGGCGACAGTATCGGCCCCCACATGCGCTCTGCCGTCGGGCGATTGGAGGAAATGGAGAGCATTGATCTCACCGACATGGCCGACATGCGGCGTGTGGTGACCTTTGCCTACCAGTTGCTTCCGGCAACAATCATCGTCCCCTCGCCCGACTATGTAAACGTGATGGTGCTGATGCCGAAGGCGCATAACCTCACACTGGTCGAGGACTTCATGTTGATCCCCGAGGCGCCAGCGACAGACAAGGCTCGCGACCACTGGGAGCGCAGTTGGGCGCTGCTCGATGGCGGGGTCTTTGCGAGCGAGGATTTCCGCGCGGCCGAACTCGGCCAGCAAGGGCTCGAGAGCGGCGCGGTCGATCACATAACTCTCGGCACGCTGGAAAGCGGGATCAAACGCTTCGATGAGACGGTGCAGGAGTTCTTGCGGGATCACGCCTGAGCGCCTAACCGCGCGCCATGCCCACCAATCCCAAGCAATCCGAAGACCGGCCTGAAGGCGATCGCATCGCCAAGCTGCTTGCACGCGCAGGCGTCGCCAGCCGCCGCGAGATCGAGCGTATGATCGCCGATGGACGCATTACGCTCAACGACAAGCCGGTCGAGACACCCGCGACGTTTCTCACAACCCTCGAAGGCGTGAGCGTTGATGGAAAGCCTGTGGCGGGACCCGAGCCGACACAGCTTTACGCTTTTCACAAACCCACCGGCCTCATCACCGCAGAGCGAGATGCGTCTGGGCGCGCGACGATCTATTCCGCGCTCGTCAACGCAATGCCCAAGGATGCGCCGCGAGTGATGCCGATTGGACGCCTCGACCTCAATACCGAGGGTTTGCTTTTGCTTACCAACGATGGCGGGCTCAAACGCCAGATGGAGCTTCCTGCCAACGGAATTCCGCGCACCTACAGGGCGCGTGCGTTTGGTGATGTAACGCAGGAACAGCTGGAAGCTCTCATCGAAGGAGTGGAGATAGACGGCGTGCGCTACGGCTCGATCGACGCCAACCTTGAGCGCGCGTCCGGGTCCGGCAAGAACCAGTGGATCGAGATGACAATCACCGAGGGTAAGAACCGCGAGGTGCGCCGAGTGCTCGAATATCTCGGTCTTAAGGTGAACCGGCTCATCCGCACCGCTTACGGCCCGTTCCGGCTTGGCGATCTGCCCCGCGGCCGGGTTGCGCGCATCCGCAAGGGCGACCTCGACAGGTTCCGTTCGAGCCTAAAGCGAGATCGCAAATGAGGATCATCGCGGGCGATTGGCGCGGGCGGAAGCTGTCGGCACCAAAAGGCGATGCCACACGGCCCACCGCAGATCGCACACGCGAGACACTATTTTCAATGCTGACGAGCAGGCTCGGGAGCTTCGAAGGTCTTCGCGTCGCCGATCTTTTTGCAGGGTCGGGTGCACTCGGGCTTGAAGCCCTGTCGCGTGGCGCGGCGCACTGCCTTTTCGTCGAACAAGATCGTGCAGCGCTGGATTCGATCAAGAGCAATATCGCCGCACTGGACGCACGGGGGCGAAGCGACGTCGAAGCGATGTCGGTCATGCACCTTCGTCCGGCGCGCGAACCCTATGACCTCATATTGCTCGATCCGCCCTACAAGACAGGGGCCGGCGCTGTGGCACTCGACCGGCTGTTGCGACTAGGCTGGATCGGTCCGGCGACCTGGATGGCGGTAGAAACAGGCGCCGATGAAAATGTCGAGGTGAACGGCCTGGAAGTGGATGCGGAACGCCGGGTCGGGAAAGGCAAGTTGACCTTGCTCAGATACCCCGACCCGGACGCCGCACCCAACTGACCTCCCGTCACGGGCGACTGGTTATCCGGGGTCTTCAACCTTCGCCGGGAGGTGGGGGCATTTCATCGGTCTGATCACCGCTGCCTGCCGCGTTTTTCTCTATTATTTCCCAAGCCGCTTCACGCTCGGTGCCAGTCATCGCGGTGATTGCGATCTTGTCCTCGTCAGCGAGACGCCAAAACAGGGCCTGTCGCTCCGGTTCCAGCGACCAGTAATATGTCTGGGTTTCGGCAGGCCATGCGTCATAGGCGAACTTCCGATCGGGCGGCCATCCGTCGTATTCCGCCTGTTGATCGGGCGAAAGAGCGGGTGCCTGTGTGCCGGGCGAGACTTCATCGATCGGCGTCTCGGCGGGTGGTGGCCCTTCCTGTGCGGTTCCGGGAGCGGCAATAACCACTCCAAGAGTCGCAACAGCAACGGCAGCAAGGTAGATATGGGAACGACGCATGGGTTTCT
This sequence comes from Erythrobacter sp. THAF29, assembly GCF_009363635.1. GTDB lineage: Bacteria > Pseudomonadota > Alphaproteobacteria > Sphingomonadales > Sphingomonadaceae > Erythrobacter. Next base: position 2,377,095 of record NZ_CP045392.1, read on the forward strand.
CCTTGTGAAACAAGTCCCAAGCGCAAACGAACGCGACCCAAAGAGCCGGGCTACAATGCCCGTTGCCCGACCGGAAAACCCCTCCCGACCAAGCGAGATTGTTATGAGCGCCCGACTCGATTGCGGGCAAGTGCGGCAGGCGCCGCGCATCTTTTGGAGCGCACGTTCGGGCGAAAACCGTGCGGCTTTCGCGGCAAAACGAAAAAGGACGACCGAAGCCGCCCTTTCTCAATCAATGGGTTACGCAGGATCAGTCCATCTTGCTGGCCGGTTTGCCAGGCCAGTAGGTAAGCGGACGATTGCCCCATTTAAGCCCCGCCGCGCGCGGCTGGATGCAGTCATCTTGTCCCTTGGTCATGCAAACTTCGTATACCTCATCGCCGATGCGGACTTTGGTCGCTTGGCCTTTTGCATTCGTTTCTACGACTACCGGACTCTGGGCCTTCCAGTCCTTCTTCATTTTGTCGCCGTGACCATCGGCCAGGGCCGGGGCGGTTGCGCCGAGCGTGGCAAACGAGGCGACAGTGATGGCGGTTGCGAGGATGTTTTTCATCGTTCCAACTCCTTGGGTTTCTCTCCCGTTTGCCCAACCAATGAAACTCCAGCCTCGAATGTTCCAAGAAAGTTCGCCGACAGCCCGGGAACGGGACCCTTGCTTCGTTGGTCGATAAGCATCTCGTCCGCCTTGCAGGAAAGCCCCACGTTCCCTACTTGTTCAACCCTGTGTCATGAGTGATATCGCCCCCTCCCCGTCGCCGCCTGAAGGTCAGGTCCCGCCTTACGCTGCACGCCTCAATCCGCCGCAACGCGAAGCCGTGCTGACCACTGAGGGCCCGGTCCTGATGCTGGCTGGTGCGGGTACGGGGAAGACCGCGGCTCTGACTGCGCGTCTAGCCCATCTCGTTGCAACCCGTCGGGCATGGCCGAGCCAGATCCTGTGCGTCACCTTCACCAACAAGGCCGCGCGCGAAATGCGCGAGCGTGTCGCGTCGCATCTGGGTGTGGAAAGCGAAGGCATCCCTTGGCTCGGCACCTTCCATTCGATCTGCGCGAAGATGCTGCGTCGGCACGCCGAGTTGGTCGGGCTCGAAAGCAACTACACCATCATCGACACCGACGACCAGTTGCGGCTCCTGAAACAGCTGATTGCTGACAACGATCTCGATGAAAAACGCTGGCCGGCGCGCCAGCTCGCGGGGCTGATCGATCGCTGGAAGAACCGCGGGCTTAACCCGTCCGATCTCGATGCGGTAGAAAATGAGAGCTACGCCAATGGTCGCGGGCAGGCGATGTATGCCGCTTATCAAGAGCGTTTGAAGGCGCTCAATGCCTGCGACTTCGGGGATCTGATGCTTCACATGCTGAACATCTTCCGCAAGCACACCGACGTGCTCGAAGACTACCAAAAGCGCTTCAAATACATCCTTGTCGACGAATATCAGGATACCAATGCGGTCCAGTATCTCTGGCTGAGACTGCTTGCGCAAAGCCACAAGAATATCTGCGTCGTCGGCGATGACGACCAGTCGATCTACTCCTGGCGCGGTGCCGAGGTCGCAAACATCCTTCGCTTCGAAAAGGATTTCCCCGGTGCGCATGTTGTGCGTCTGGAGCAAAACTACCGCTCCACCCCGCACATCCTTGGCGCGGCATCAGGCCTCATCCGGGCGAATTCCGAACGCCACGAAAAGACGCTGTGGACCGAGGCCAATGGCGGTGACAAGGTCCGCGTCATCGGCGTTTGGGACGCGCCCGAAGAAGCGCGCCGCGTCGGCGAGGAGATCGAGCGGCTCGAAGGCGAAGGCGCACCTCTCGATCAGGTCGCGATTCTAGTGCGTGCACAGTACCAGACGCGTGAATTCGAGGATCGCTTCATACAGATCGGGATCAACTATCGCATCATTGGGGGTTTTCGTTTCTACGAGCGCGCCGAAATTCGCGATGCGCTTGCCTATTTAAGGGTAATCGCCCAGCCGCAGGATGATCTCGCATTCGAGCGCATCTACAATCAGCCCAAGCGCGGGCTTGGCGCGAAAACGCTGGAGAAGATGCATCAGCATGCCCGGCGCATGGGTCTGCCGCTGGCTGCCGCCTCTCTGGAACTCGCAGATAGCGATGAGCTGCCAAAGCGAGCGTCTAACACGATCGGCAATCTGATGCGGCAATTCCTCGCCTGGCGCGAAGCTGCGGAGAATATGACCCCGGCGGATCTCCTGCGTCTCGTGCTCGATGAGACCGGCTACAACGACATGCTCGCCAACGATCGCTCTGCAGAAAGCGCAGGTCGTGCAGAAAACCTCTCCGAACTCGCGCGCGCGATGGAAGAATACGAAACTCTCGGTGATTTCCTCGAACACGTCGCACTTGTGATGGATAATGACAGCGCGAACGATGAGGAGACGGTGACGATCATGACGATCCACGCCGCCAAAGGTCTCGAATTCGACCACGTATTCTGCGTTGGCTGGGAAGAAGGCGTATTCCCCTCACAACGCGCAATCGACGAAGGCGGACTTGCGAGCCTCGAGGAAGAACGTCGTCTGGCCTATGTCGCGATCACTCGGGCAAAGCGTCGCTGCACGATCCTGCATGCCGCGAACCGACGCATCTACGGCCAGTGGACGAGCTCGATACCTTCTCGATTTATCGAGGAGCTTCCCGACGAGCATATCGAACAAGAGACGACAATGACCGGCGGCGCCTCTCTATGGCGCGCGAACTGGAGCGAAAACGAGGATCCGTTCGCCCACGTTGCCAAGGACCGTCCCGACCGCGCCCAGGCCCGCGGCCCCGGCTGGCAGCGCGCAATCGCGACCGGCTATGAAACCAAACAGCAGCGCCTTCGCGAACCTAGCCGCTCTGCCGCCAGCTTCGCCGCAAAACCACGCAGCGACATCGCCATCGGCGCGATGGTCCACCACGAGAAATTCGGCACCGGTTGCGTCACCGACCAGGAAGGCAACAAGCTCGAGATCGAGTTCGAGGAACACGGCACCAAGCGCGTGATCGACAGCTTTGTGACCGTAGTGGGATAATCCTCTACACGCTTCGCCTGTTTTTCGACAATGCCTTGGCCAGATGATCGAATGTTAGCCGAATGCGCTTGTTGGTCCTGATCTCGCGGTGCGTAACCAGCCATAGCGGAACCGGGAAGGACGGCAGTTTGGGTAGCGCTTTCTTCAACCCAAGGCGCCCCTCCGCAACCTCGCTTGGAAGTAGCGCGATCCCCGCTCCTGCTCGTGCAAGTTCGAACATCGCCGTGCCGGTCGTCGCGGTGATGCCGAAGTTCTCGGCCGTCAGCTCGATTTCGATCATCGCCATTTGCGGGATCAGGCGCTCGGGCTGTTCGAAGCCGATGAATGACGCCTTATTCAGGTCAGCCGGCGCAGAGACAGAACCAAGCTGGTCCAGATACTCGGTTGAAGCATAGAGCGAGACTTCGATATCGGGCAAGCGCCTGGCGATAAGATCAGGCTGGTCGGGCTCGACATGCCGGATCGCTATATCGGCCTCGCGACGTGACAGGCTGGCGACTTCGCTGGACGGCGCAATTTCGATCCGAATGCCGGGATGGTCGCGCCTCAGATCCATCGTGATGCGCGGCAATTCGTAGGCCGCCATTGCGTCGCTTGACGTGATTCGAACGACACCCTCGACGGTCTCGCTCTGGCCGGTCGCAACCCTCGATATCCGCGTTGCAGCTTCAGCCATTTCCTTGACGTGGTCCAGCAATTGCTCGCCCGAAGCCGTAAGCATCATCACGCGCGTGCCGCGCTCGAACAATGTCAGACCGAGCGCATCTTCAAGCGCCGAAACCTGCCTGCTGAGCGTGGGCTGTGTCTGACCGAGGGCGCGAGCGGCTGCCGAAAGCGACCCGGTTTCCACCGTCGCCAGAAAAGCGCGGATGTGGTTCCAGTCGAAAGACGCGGCGCCTCGGTTCATCTATTTACGCATAGAAGATCGACGAATTTCGTCAATTCCATTCAAAATTCGAATGCATCAGAAGGCGGGCAAAGGAGATCAATATGCCAAGCCCATTCTCAGATGAGCAGCTCGGAAAGACCATTTCGCTGCTCTGGCTCTTCGCCATTCTGAACACCATCTTTCGCGATATCCACCAGCTGGTCGTCGCACAAACCATAGAGGAAATCCTCGCCGGTCAGATGAACGGAAATCCCGTTACCGAAAGCGCAATGTTTGCAGGGGCATTCGCCGTGGAACTGTTCCTGCTCGGGATGCTCTTGTCGCGATTGCTGAAGCAAAAACACGCACGCCTCTTCAACCTGGTCGTAGCGCCGCTGGCAGCTCTCGGAACCTTCATCGCGCCGCCGACCGACCTCGACGATTACTTCTTCGCGACTGTTGTTCTCGTCACATTCGGCGCGATTTTCGCGCTCGCCTTGAAATGGCGGACGAGTGCCAGTGCCATCAACCGCGTCACATATGCCGAGAAAGCACCCTCCTGATCCGAGGCTGCTCTGTCAGGGAGAATCCCAATGATTTCTTTAGCCGAACCCGACATCCAGAAAGCCGGGGCGCGGACCATTCCACTCGCCCGCCGGGACTGGTTCATCATCCTCGCTGCGGCGGCGGGACTGGGACTTGCGCTTTGGCTTCTCGCCATCCTCCGCAGACCGTTCCTTGCGCGACCTGTCCGCTTTGCGAGCCGCTTTGCGATCGCCCTCGCCGTCATCACCCTCATGCTTCTTGCGCGGCTTCTTCCGGGCGGGCTTGTCCTCAGCCTGATCCGAAGGGTTTGCTAATTCGACCCGGACGTCGTCTTTGCCGAATACCTTGATCGGGTGACCGGTGAGTTTCTCGACATTGGCGATAGCTTCGGCATCTTCTTCGGCCACGAAGGTGAAAGCGCGGCCTTTTGCCCCTGCCCGGCCCGTGCGACCGATGCGGTGAACGTAATCGTCGGGATGCCACGGTGTGTCGTAGTTGAAGACGTGGGAGACACCCTTGATATCGAGGCCGCGGGCAGCAACGTCGGATGCCACAAGAATATTGATCTCGCCGTTTTTGAAACGCTCGAGTTCTTTGAGGCGCGAATTCTGGTCCATGTCGCCATGGATCTCGCCACTGGCAAAGCCGCTGCGCTGAAGCTGCTTGTTGAGCTCTCGCACGGTCGTCTTGCGGTTGGCGAAGATGATCGCGGTCTCGACATGGTCGTTCTTGAGCAGCCATTCGAGCGTTTCGCGCTTCTGGCGGCTCTTCACAGGTATCTTGAAAGCGGTGATGTCCTGATTGGTGGAAGCCGCGCGGCTCACCTCGATCCGCTTGGGATTGCTGAGGAATTTCTTCGCAAGCTTTTCGATCGGCGGCGGCATGGTCGCCGAAAAAAGCATCGTTTGACGTGTTTCGGGTAGCTTGTCGCAGATATACTCGATGTCGGGGATGAACCCCATGTCGAGCATCCGGTCGGCCTCGTCGATCACCAACAGCTCGCATCCGTTCAACAGGATCTTGCCCCGCTCGAACAGGTCCATCAGACGGCCCGGCGTCGCGATCAGCACGTCGACACCCTCGTCGAGCGTCTTGAGCTGATCCCCCATCTGCACGCCGCCGATGAGCAGCGCCATCTTGAGATCGTGGTTCTTGCCGTATTTCTCGAAATTCTCGGCCACCTGTGCGGCGAGTTCGCGCGTTGGCTCGAGGATCAGCGAACGCGGCATCAAGGCCCGCCTGCGACCTGCCGCCATGACGTCAATCATGGGCAGCACGAAGCTCGCAGTCTTGCCGGTGCCGGTCTGCGCGATCCCGATCAGGTCCTTCATCATAAGGACGGCAGGGATGGCTTCTGCCTGGATCGCGGTCGGCTCGGAATAGCCTGCGTCCTCGACAGCTTTGAGCAATTCAGGTGATAGGCCGAGATCGGCAAAAGTCATGCGGTTCGCAATGTCCGGATAAGGGTGGCGCAGCGCCACAGTGTGTTCAGCTTGCACAGCCTCGCGTTAGCACGGCTGGACAAGCCCAGCGCCTCTGCGGAAAAATCGCCGAAAAGTCAAGATTTGCCCAACGGTAAGGGGACCGCAGCTACTCCTGCACGGCAACGAGCTGCCGCATACGCTGCACCTCGCATTTCGCACCGCTCCGCGATTGCAGCTTGTCACGGTCTACGCAAATCTGTCCGTCGGCGTTCTTCTCGACATAAAATCCCGAGTAAAATTCGCGAGCGCGGCATGCCTTTTCGAGGTTAACCGAAACGATCCCCGCGTCGCGCATGAACAGCAGCAGGCGGTTGCCGCTTCCGGTCTGGACGCCGGCGATGGAACTCACAGGCACGCACTTTTCCATTTTGCGCTCTTCGTAACGACGATTGAGGCTCTGGCGCGGCAGCTGCGCGAGAAGCTCGTTTTGGGTGCGCGACCGGCGCGGCGAAATACGCACGATGACACGTTGTTCGATCCGGATTTGACGCACGGTCTGTTCGTCTCGAAAAGCATCGAGCGGCAAAGGTGCATCAGACGTCACGGGATATTGAGGAGCCGTGAGCGACACAGGCCGCGCACCGGCCTTTTCGGAAGATGCAGTTTCCGATGATGCTGCGCCGCTCAATCGCGCGCGCTCCACACCATCATCCCCTTGCCCGAAAAACGGCAATAGGAGCGCGACCGGCATCGCTAAGGCGAGCATGCTTGGCATTGCTTGCGGGAACCCTCCTAGTGACGGGCTTTCATAGGCCTGTCGGTATTCGTATGCTGTGCCCGCTATCCCTAGCGGAAGTGATTGAACCTTCGCTTAACTGCCGCTTCATCGCAACACCTGCGACTGGCAATCCCTGCCCAATGTGTGACATAGGAGCCACTATGAGCGATACGGTGAGCCTTCAGGGCACTTTTCTAGCCGAAGCGAGCGACCTGCTTGGAGAGAAGGGATTTTCGACAGATGATGAGGCGATCTCGCCGTGGCTGACCGACTGGCGTGGACGGTACTCCGGCAGAGCGATGGCCCTGGCTTCCCCCGCCTCGACCGAGGAAGTCGCAGCGCTGGTCAAGCTATGTGCGAGGCACGGCGTCCCGATCGTTCCGCAGGGTGGGAACAGCGGGATGGCCGGTGGCGCTACGCCTGATGAGAGCGGCGATGCCATTCTTCTGTCGCTGCGTCGGATGGACAAGATCCGCAGCCTCGATCGGGAAGCAGGCCAATGTGTATGTGAGGCGGGGGTCATCCTTCAAACGCTCCATGAAGCCGCAGGTGAGGCGCAAATGCGCTTCCCTCTGACGCTTGGTGGCAAAGGATCGGCGACGATTGGCGGGCTCGTCTCGACCAATGCCGGCGGCACACAGGTGCTGCGCCATGGCACAATGCGGGCGCAAGTGCTGGGGATCGAAGCAGTTTTGGCCGATGGGAGCATCTTCAACGGGCTGACCGCTCTCAAGAAGGACAATCGCGGCTTCGACCTCAAACAGTTGCTGATCGGGTCCGAGGGTACGCTCGGGATTGTGACAGCCGCAAACCTGCGGTTGCTGCCCGAAGCATCTGCCCGCGCGACAGCCTGGGTAGGCCTGCCGACTATCACAGGTGCACGGTCGCTTTTGCGCTTCGTCGAAGCGCAAATGGGCGACTCGCTCGAAGGGTTCGAGGTCGTGCCGGCACACTGTCTCGACAGCGTGCTCGATCATCTCCACGATGCGCGCTCTCCCCTCGAACAGCGTCATGCCTGGAATGCATTGATCGAATGCGTGTCGAGCGAGGGCGACAGCGACGCGTTGCGCGCCCGGCTCGAAGAAGCGCTGGGCGAGGCACTGGTGCAAGACCTGCTTGCCGATGCCGCCATCGCCTCCAGCGAGGCTCAGTCGGAGGCGTTCTGGTTGCTGCGAGACTCGATCTCGGCCGCCGAACGTGCGCTTGGCCCTGCGATGCAGCACGATATCTCCGTTCCGGTCGAGAAAATGCCTGAATTCATCCTCGCCGCGATCCCGGAGATAGAAGAGCGCTTTGCCGGGACCCGCGGCGTCGCATTTGGGCACCTGGGCGATGGGAACGTGCACTTCCATATCCTAGCACCGAAAGGGGTTGTACCTGGCGAATGGGAAGAAGGCGAAGGCAAGAAGATCAGCGCGCGCGTCTACGATCTCGTGACCCAGTGGGGCGGGTCATTCAGTGCAGAACACGGCATCGGGCAAATGAAGGTTGAGGAACTGGGGCGGCTCGGCGATCCCGTATCGCTCTCCATAATGCGCAGCGTTAAAAGGGCGCTCGACCCACAGGGGCTGCTCAATCCGGGGAAGCTCGTGCCCGACTGAGCGACCACCGCTTGCACGAGGGGGCGCAAGCGCCTAAAGCGCCCTGCGAACGGCCTGAACGGGATCCAGCAAAGGCCGACTTCAACGACATCATCTGAATAATTTTTCCGGAGAATTTTCATGGCCAGCGCGCCGCAGCCGCAACTTCCGCTGTTCTACAAGGACCTCCTTCCGCTCAACAGCCGCGATCACAAAGACTGGAAAGCCGGATCGTTTGAAAACGCCGATTTCCTTGCCAGCACGCATGCGATTCCGCTGACGGTCGACGAATTCGTCGATGCGCAGCGCAATTACCCGATCGTTTTCACTGCAGGCGAGAATCCGCTGCCGATCGCCCTCATGGGCCTCAACGAGGGCGTAAACACGTTCATCGATGAAAGCGGCAAGCTTGAAGCGGGTGTCTATGTTCCGGCCTATATCCGCCGTTATCCGTTCATCTTGGCCAAGCTGCAGAAGGACAGCGACGATATGTCGCTTTGCTTCGACCCGAGCGCCGGAGTGATCGGAAAGGACAAGGAAGGAAATGCCCTTTTCGAAGATGGCGGCGAACCGACCGAGTATACCAAGCAGGTGCTAGACTTCTGCCAGAAGTTCGAGGAGGCAGGCCAGCGTACTCGCCAGCTGCTCGAAGAACTCAAGAAGCTGGACCTTTTGATGGACGGCGAAATTGCGATCACCCGTAGCGATCAGCCGGACACCCCGTTCGTCTATCGCGGCTTCCGAATGGTCGACGAAAAGAAGCTGCGCGAACTCCCGGCGGAAACCGTCGAGCAGCTCAACAAGAACGGCATCCTTATGATCATTCATGCGCACTTGTTTTCGCTGAATCTCATGCGCGCCATCTTTGAACGCCAGTCCGCGCAGGGCAAGGTTCCGGAGCCTAACGCAAACGCGCCGGCTCCTGCGACCAACTGATCGCGAAACGCACTCGAAAACTTTCGAAAACATGGCGGCGGGGCGTCCCTTGAAGGCCCTCCGCCGCGATCTTATCTAGAGCATGCGGGCGGTCCACCCCCCTCATTACCGTCCGCAGCTGCGCCATACAGGCGCAGTCCTCCCTGAACCTTGGCCACCTCGCGCGCCCCTTTGCGCGAGGTGGTTTTTTCTTTTTTTCAAATTGTTCAGGGAATTTCTTGAGACAACATCCCAGTTACTCGGCCGCCTGAGCCATCTGTCCCGCAGCACCCAGACGGGCAGTTTCTGCGCCCAGCTCACGGACCATTCCGGCCAGCATCTGCGCAAGTCCTCTTAGCCGGTCGCTCGGTTCGGCGAGGCGGTCGTCAAGATAGGCGGCGCGGCACACCTCAACCTGCATCGCATGCAATCCGCGTCGCGGTGAAGCGTGGCGATCGAGCACATATCCTCCCGAATAGGGGCGGTTATGCGCGACCGGGCAGGCATGCTGCTTGAGATACCCAACGGCCCGGCTTATCAGGCTGCCGTCACACGAAGAGCCAAACCGATCGCCAAGCACGATCCGCGGCGGTTCGTTTTGCCCGTGCTGTTTCCTGAGAGGCGGCATCGAATGCAGGTCTATCAGCAGCGCTGCGCCCCATGCATTCCTGATCCGTTCGAGCTCTCGCCCCAGATATTCGTGATAAGGCCGGTGAATGCGGTCGATGCGGCGATCAAGCTCCTCTCGCGGCAACTTGGAGCGCCAGATCTCGCCGAAACCGGGGAGCCGGCGGGGCACGAGGCCAAGACCGCTCCGCGCCCTCCTGTTCGTGCCAGTTAGGACCGGCTGCGGCTTTGATAGCCTGCGCCCTGCCCCATCGACCATCTCCCAATCCACATCGTCATGTGACCGGTTCAAATCAAGCATGGCCCTGGGTGCATGGGCGACCATCAGCCCGGTGCCCGTTGCTTTGGCGATCTCGACGCCGAGCAAGTCTACATGGCGGTCTTCGAGCCGCAACTGGCTGAGATCTGCATCGCGCATTTCGGCAAGAGTTTCGGACGGGTAGACCCGGCCTGCGTGGGGCACCGCGATCAATACCGGAAGCGGCATTGAAGGGGGAGATACATGCGTAAATGCGGGGCCCATCGGGCCATCGGGGCGACTGCCCAATACGGCGCCGCCCTTGAAACTTCTCAACTCACCCTTGAAAGGGTCGCTCGATGGCGCAGCGCTGCGCGGCGTGTGTTTGGATCTTGGTGAGGGGCTCATGGGAGTAGCAACGCTGCCTTCATTTCCGCCGTGAGTCAAAGCCGATATCAGGTAGGATAGCGAGCGAGAAGTCGCGCCTGTATTGCGGTTAACATGCCGTTAGCTTCGTTAATCGTCTCAAATATGGTCAATCCGCATGATGGACAGGATTTCTTAACAGCCCGGTGGTAAGGGAAACCCATGACGACCAACCCTTCACCACGCATCCTCCTGGCCGAGGATGAAGAGGCAATGCGCACCTATCTCGAACGCGCGCTAACCAAAGCCGGTTACGACGTTCGCTGTGTCGACCGTGGCACCGAAGCGATTCCCCTTCTTGAAAAAGAGCATTTCGACCTCCTGCTTTCAGACATCGTCATGCCGGAGATGGACGGGATCGAGCTCGCCCAGCGCTGCGCCGAAATTTCGCCGCGCACGAAAGTCATGTTCATTACCGGATTCGCTGCGGTTTCGCTGCGTGCGAGTCGCGAACAGCCCCATGCCAAAGTGCTGTCCAAACCGTTTCACCTTCGCGATCTCGTGCTCGAAGTAGAGCGAGTGTTCGAGGAACAGCGAGAAGCGAGCCTTTGAGGCGACACAAAACGCGTTTTCGGCTAAGCTTAAGGCTTGCACCATGATCGGCGGCGCGTTAATGGGCCGCTCCCGCCACGGAAAAGCGGCGGGTGATCCGATGGATCGGGCGTATAGCTCAGTGGTAGAGCACTGTGTTGACATCGCAGGGGTCGGAAGTTCAACTCTTCCTACGCCCACCATCGAAACTGATTGAAGAGGCGTCGCGCAAGCGGCGCCTTTTTCGTTTCGGACTCGGATCAAACGCTTCCAAGTCCACCTTGAAAGCCAGCGCACCTCTGCTAGAGCGCCCGTGAGGGATCAATTCAGACATCCTGACGAAATTCACGAAATCCAGGAAGGGATGAGGCGCAAGCCATGCAGAAAATCAAAGTCGAAAACCCGGTCGTCGAACTAGACGGCGACGAGATGACCAAAATCATCTGGCAGTGGATCCGCGAGCGCCTGATCCTGCCGTACTTGGATATCGACCTCAAATACTATGATCTCTCGATCGAAAAGCGGGACGAGACCGACGATCAGATCACGATCGATGCGGCCAATGCGATCAAGCAATACGGCGTCGGCGTGAAATGCGCGACAATCACTCCTGACGAAGCGCGCGTCGAAGAATTCAACCTCAAGAAGATGTGGCGCTCGCCCAATGGGACGATCCGCAACATCCTTGGCGGTGTGGTCTTCCGTGAGCCGATCGTGATCGACAACGTTCCGCGCCTCGTGCCGGGCTGGACCCACCCCATTGTCGTTGGTCGTCACGCATTCGGCGACCAGTACCGTGCGACCGACACTCTGATTCCGGGACCGGGCAAGCTTCGCCTCGTTTTCGAAGGGGAAAACGGCGAGAACATCGACCTCGAAGTCTTCGAGTTCGAAAGCTCCGGTATCGCGATGGCGATGTACAATCTGGACGACTCGATCCGTGCGTTCGCTCGGGCTTCGATGAATTACGGCCTCGATCGCAAGTGGCCGGTCTACTTGTCGACCAAGAACACGATCCTGAAGAAGTACGATGGCCGCTTCAAGGATATCTTCCAGGAGGTGTTCGACACCGAGTTCAAGGACAAGTTCGAAGAAGCCGGTATCACCTACGAACACCGCCTGATCGACGACATGGTTGCCGCCGCCCTCAAATGGTCGGGCAAGTTCGTATGGGCCTGCAAGAACTACGACGGCGACGTTCAGTCGGACACCGTGGCGCAAGGTTTCGGTTCGCTCGGTCTGATGACGTCGGTGCTGATGACTCCCGATGGCAAGACGATCGAAGCCGAAGCGGCCCACGGCACTGTTACCCGTCACTATCGCCAGCACCAGGAAGGCAAGGCGACCTCTACCAACCCGATTGCGTCGATCTTCGCATGGACGCGCGGGCTGATGTATCGCGGCAAATTCGACAACACGCCAGACGTGGTGCGTTTCGCCGAAACGCTTGAGCGGGTGTGCATCGAGACGGTCGAAAACGGGCAGATGACCAAGGACCTCGCATTGCTGATCGGTCCGGGCCAGAACTGGCTCACCACAGAGCAATTCTTCGAGGCGATCGTTCAGAACCTTGAAAAAGAAATGCAGAGCTGGGCCTGATCGGAACCGGCGCAATCGTACCGCGTAAGATGAGGGCGGCCTTTCCATCGGGAGGGCCGCCCTTTGCATATGGACGGGGAGTGTTGGAGAAATGACCGAAACACGTCGCAAGGCCCGCCTCGAAGTGCGTCAGGCAACGCTTAAGGACGTTCGTGCAATTGGTGATCTTGTCCGCAGGGCCTACAAGGACCTGCCCGCATACACGCAAGGTGAAATTCGTGGGCAGATCAACAACTACCCGGACGGCTGTTTCGTCGCGAAGCTCGACGGCAAGCTGGTTGGCTATTGCGCGTCCATGCGGCTCGACGAACGCGTCGCCTTGTCCGACCATTCATGGGACGAGGTAACAGGCAACGGATTTGGCTCTCGCCACGATCCGACCGGCGATTGGCTCTATGGCTATGAAATGTGTGTCGATCCCGGCGTGCGCGGCACACGTATCGGACGCAGGCTCTATGAAGAGCGCCGTGCGCTTGCCGAGCGGCTCGACCTGAAAGGCATCGTGTTCGGCGGGCGTATGCCCGGCCTTGCCCGCGCGATGAAGCGCAAGACCAATCGCGCGGACACGCCGGAGGAATACCTTCAAAAGGTCATCGATGCCAAGATTCACGATCCCGTGCTGCGTTTCCAGCTTGCCAACGGTTTCGAACCACACGGCATCCTCCACGAGTATCTGCCCGAAGACAAGCAATCGAAGACTCACGCGGTGCGCATGATCTGGCGCAACCCGTATGTGGATGTGGACGCGCCGCCCAAGCACCGCCTGCCGCGCGATGTCGAAAGCGTGCGCATCGCGACATGCCAGTTGCAGGCACGCGCAGTCAGCGATTTCGATGAGTTCATGAAGCAGGTGGAATACTTCGTGGACGTCGCCGCCGACTACGAGAGCGATTTCATCGTTTTCCCGGAGCTGTTCACCCTCATGCTTCTCTCTGCGGAAGACAAGGAGTTGAGCCCGCTCGAATCCATTGAATGCCTGAGCAAGTACACTCCACGCATTCGAAAGCGCCTGTCGGAGATGGCGCTCAGCTACAACATCAACATCATCGGTGGTTCGCATCCGACCCGCATGGAGGACGGCGACATCCACAACGTTGCGTATGTCTGCCTGCGTGACGGTTCAATCCACGCGCAGGAGAAGATCCACCCTACGCCCAACGAGGCTTACTGGTGGAACATCAAGGGCGGCGACAGCATTGATGCGATCCCGACCGATTGCGGTCCGATCGGGGTGCTGATCTGCTACGACAGCGAATTTCCCGAACTTGCCCGCAGGCTGGTCGACGAAGGTGCTCGGATCATCTTCGTCCCGTTCTGCACCGACAGTCGCCAGGGCTATATGCGCGTGCGCTATTGCGCGCAGGCACGCGCGATCGAGAACCAGTGTTATGTCGTCCTCTCGGGCAATGTCGGCAACCTTCCAAACGTCGCGAACATGGACATCCAGTACGCTCAAAGCTGCATCCTCACTCCGTGCGACTTTCCCTTCGCACGCGACGGCATTGCAGCCGAGGCGAGCGAGAATGTCGAAACGCTCACCATTAGCGATGTAAATCTCGCCGACCTCTCATGGGCGCGCGCTGAGGGCACGGTGCAAAATCTCCATGATCGACGCTTTGACCTTTATCGCATCGAATGGGACAAACGCGTCGGCAATATTTCAGACCCGCTCGGCCTCCCCTCGGAGGATCAGGAACAGGGTGTAAAGCCGCTTGGCACATCGCATGCAGGTGGTGGATGACACGGTGATGTTCCCAAGGTAAGCGTCTCGCATGGCAGGCGAACTAACCATGTCCCCGGTGATGCAGGATGCGCTCGTAATCCTGGGGGCTGCCGGCATCATCATCCCGGTTTTTGCCCGCTTCCGCATCACCCCGATCATCGGATTCATTCTCATCGGCGTTCTGGTCGGGCCGTTCGGCCTAGGCACACTCGTCGACGAGATACCATGGCTGCGATTTGTCACGATTTCCGATCCCGAGCGATTGCGACCCTTCGCGGATTTCGGAATAATCCTGCTGCTATTCGCAATCGGCCTCGAGTTGTCTTTCAACCGCCTGTGGCAGTTGAGAAAGCTCGTCTTCGGTCTGGGTTCGCTCGAACTGCTGATCATCGGATCAGCCTCGGCGGTGTTTTTCGCGTATTACAGCGGGATGAGCGGTACAGCCGCGCTTGCGCTGGGCTTTGCCCTCGCATTCTCATCGACTGCAATCGTGCTGCCCATTTCGGGAACGCGGTCGCCCGTAGGACGCGCCGCACTCTCAATGCTCTTGTTCGAAGACATCATGATCGTCCCGATCATCTTCATCCTTGGCGCGCTCGCTCCCTACGCGCAAAGCGACGGGCTCGGCGGCCTGTTTACGACTATCTGGCAGGGCGGTCTGGTGATCCTTCTCATGCTTGTTTTCGGTCGCGTGGCCCTTCCGCGTCTGTTCTCGCAGGCCGCGCGAACCAAGAGCCCTGAACTGTTTCTCGCCGCATCGCTGCTGGTTGTTATCGGAGCCAGCCTAGCCACGGCTGCGACGGGCCTCTCACCGATTGTCGGCGCCCTGATAGCCGGTCTCCTCATCGCCGAGACCGAATATCACGGCGAAGTCGAAAGCATCATGGAACCGTTCAAGGGTCTCGCGCTCGGTATCTTCCTGATCACAATCGGGATGAGCATCGATATCATGACCATCATCGCGGATTGGACGACAATCGCGATAGCGGTAGTTGGCGTCCTCGTATTCAAATCGATTGTGACCGGAGCGCTGCTGCGCATGATGGGCGCGCGCAAAAGCACGGCTGCTGAAACCGGCGTACTCATGGCCAGCCCCAGCGAAACCACTCTGATCGTGCTCGCCGCTGCGACAAGCGCGTTGGTGATCGACACTGAAACAGCTCAGTTCTGGCAGATCGTCACCGCAATTGGCCTGACGATCACCCCCCTGCTGGCAAGGCTCGGCCGGGTCATTGCCCGGCGTGTCGACGGGGCGCCAGAACTTCCGGAAGACGACGAGGACGAAGCGCGCACGATCATTGTCGGCGGTGGCCGCGTGGGGCGGCTCGTGGCCGACATGCTCGTAACTCACAATCAGCCCTACGTGATGCTCGATTCCGATCCCGACATCATCGATCGCGCCAAACGTGACGGCTACCGTGCCATATTCGGAGATGCTGCACGCGGGGATGCCCTCACCCGCCTCGGCATCGAAAGCGCACCGGCGGTGGTGCTAACCATGGACGAGCCGGTTCTCGCGCAGCGCCTGGTCGCCAAGTTGAGGAAGGAGCATCCGGACCTCCTGATCGTCGCCCGTGCCCGGGACACAGACCACGCGGCCGCCCTTTACCGAGCAGGTGCGAGCCATGCGGTGCCGGAGACACTCGAAAGTTCGCTCCAGTTGTCGGAGGCCGTCTTGGTGGACATCGGCGTCGCGATGGGCCCTGTCATCGCTTCCATCCACGAGAAACGCGATGAGTTCCGCGCACGGCTAGAGCGCGAGGGTGGCCTATCACAAAAACCGAAATTGCGAGCTTCGAACGTCGCGTCGGATGGCTAGTTAGCCCGGTTTTCTCGAACCTTTTCCGCGGTTCACGCGTTGGTTCGGAAAGGAGACGACAAATGGCCGATACGCAGAACCCAACCAAGCCAATCCCGAACGACGAAAAATTCAAACCGCAAAACGTTGAAGGGCCGCTGAATGATCAGGCCCCGACGGACGCCGGACGCGGGCAGCCTGGCGATACTGGCGGCAACGATGTGCCACGCGGGAGTGACGGGCAAACCAAGCAGACGCCAGACGCGTCTTCGGATTGACGCTGGCGCTGGCCGGGCTAGCCCGCGAGCGTTGCCTTCACAGCCTCGATTGCCGCACTGCCTTTCGAACCGTCCGGACCGCCGCCCTGCGCCATGTCGGGACGGCCACCGCCGCCCTTGCCGCCGAGCGCTTCAACACCGGCGCGCACGAGGTCGACAGCGCTGATCCTGTCGGTCAGATCGTCGGTGACCGCAGCGCCTATGCTGGCCTTCCCTTCGTTTAATGCCACAATTGCAGCGACGCCAGAGCCAAGGCGCTGCTTGGCCTCATCGAGAAGCGGACGCAGTTCTTTGGGGCTGAGGCCGTCGATCACCTGCCCGCTAAACTTCACACCGCCAACTTCTTCGTCCTCAGTGGCATCTGGAGTTTGGCCACCGCCTCCAAGAGCAAGAGCCTTTTTCGCCTCGGCCAGTTCTTTTTCGAGCCGCTTGCGTTCGTCCAGCAGCGCACTGATCCGGGTGGGGACTTCTTCCGGAGTTGCGCGTATCGCACTCGCGGCAGATTTTAGCGCTTCTTCGCGCTTGACCAACCACTGACGGGCAGCCTCGCCTGTCAGCGCTTCGATGCGGCGCACACCTGAAGATACCGCACTCTCCGACACGATCCGGAATATTCCGATGTCGCCTGTCGCCTTCACGTGCGTTCCGCCGCAGAGCTCAACCGAGTAACTACGTCCGCTTTCGCCTATCCGCCCCATTGAGAGCACGCGCACCTCGTCGCCATACTTCTCGCCAAACAACGCGAGAGCGCCGGCTTCCACCGCATCGTCCGGACTCATCAGCCGCGTCGCCACCGGTTCGTTGGCGCGAATCTCTGCGTTCACTTCTTCTTCAATCGCGGCGATATCCTCATCGCTCAGTCCCTTGGGATGCGAGAAGTCGAAGCGCAGACGATCTTCTGCAACAAGTGAGCCCTTTTGCGTCACATGGTTGCCCAGTCGATTGCGCAGTGCGGCGTGGAGCAAGTGAGTCGCTGAATGATTGGCACGGATCGCGGTGCGGCGCTCAGCATCGACCTCCAGCTGAACATTGTCGCCGACGGAGACTTCCCCCGATACGATCCTTGCATGATGGGCATGGAGGCGGCCGAGCGGTTTGCTCGTGTCGCTCACTTCTGCCGAAAGGCCGTCCGGTGTGCTGATCGTTCCCGTATCGCCAGTCTGACCGCCACTCTCGCCGTAGAACGGTGTCTGATTGGTGAGAATCACGACCTCCTCGCCAGCCTTTGCGGACTGAACCTCGCCCCCGTCTTTCACGATCGCCACGACCGTACCTTCACCTGTTGTTGAAGCGTAGCCCGTGAATTCGGTAGCGCCTTCGCGTTCGGCGATGTCGAACCACACCTCGCCAGAGGCAGCCTCGCCCGAACCTTTCCATGCTGCTCGGGCGGCAGCCTTCTGACGCGCCATCGCTGCATCGAAGCCCGCGCGGTCAACGCCAATGCCGCGAGCGCGCAGCGCATCTTCGGTAAGGTCGTAAGGGAAGCCGTAGGTGTCATAGAGCTTGAAGGCGGTTTCACCGTCAAGCTCGCCGCCCTCTGACATGTTGCTGGTTGCCTCGTCGAGCAGCTTCAAGCCCTTGTCGAGCGTTTTGCGGAACTGTGTCTCCTCACGTTCCAGCACTTCCTCGATGAGCGCTTGGCCGCGGCCAAGCTCGGGATATGCCTGACCCATTTCAGAGACAAGGCTGGGAACGAGGCGGTGCATGAGAGGCTGACCCACGCCAAGCAAATGAGCATGACGCATTGCGCGGCGCATGATGCGCCGAAGCACATAGCCGCGTCCTTCGTTCGAAGGCAGCACGCCGTCCGCCATCAGGAAGCTAACGGAGCGCAAATGATCGGCGATCACGCGGTGACTGGCTTGCCGATCTCCTTCCGCTGCAACGCCAGTCAGCTGTTCCGAAGCAGCGATCAAGGCCTTGAATGTGTCAGTGTCGTAGTTGTCGTGCACGCCCTGCATGACTGCGGCAATCCGCTCGAGCCCCATGCCCGTGTCGATAGAAGGCTTGGGCAGGTCGTGGCGCGTACCATCGCTCTGCTGGTCGTATTGCATGAACACGAGATTCCAGATTTCGACGAAACGGTCGCCGTCTTCATCCGGGCTTCCCGGAGGTCCGCCGAAAATGTGCTCGCCGTGATCGTAAAAAATTTCCGAACACGGTCCGCATGGCCCGGTATCACCCATCGACCAAAAATTGTCATTGGTATCGATGCGGATGATGCGGTCTTCGGGAAGGCCCGAAATCTTGCGCCAGAGATCAAATGCCTCATCATCCGTGTGGAAGACGGTGGCAGTCAATCTGTCGGCGGGCAAACCCCACTCGCGTGTCAGCAAGGTCCAGGCGTGTTCGATCGCCTGCTCCTTGAAATAGTCGCCAAAGGAGAAGTTGCCGAGCATCTCGAAAAAGGTGTGGTGACGCGCGGTATAACCGACATTGTCGAGATCGTTGTGCTTGCCGCCCGCACGCACACATTTCTGCGACGATGCAGCGCGAGGAGCTGGCGGCGTCTCAAGGCCGGTAAAGGCGTTTTTGAACGGTACCATCCCGGCATTGACGAACATGAGCGTCGGATCATTGTACGGCACGAGCGGCGCGCTCGGCACTTGTACGTGGTCGGCATTGCCGAAGTAATCGAGAAACGACCGGCGAATATCGTTGGTAGAGGTCATGCAAGCGCAGTTAGGCAATGCATGGGGCTGCGGCAAGCCACCGTGTGGAGGGTGTGCGACCCAATGTCGCCACTTGACATTGACGCCAATGGGCTTTCGCGGTCAGAACCGGTGCAGGCACAGAAAAACCGGCGCCGCCTTTGCCCTTGGGGTCGGGCTGGCACGCGCCGGTTTTCCGGTCTTCCGGGCGCTGCGGGACAAGCAGCTGTTCGCCCGCTTGAGGATCAGATCGATCAGTCCGCGTCCGGGCCTGTCATCATTTCCTCGGCAACCTCGTCGGTGCGGCCGCGAATAGCGGCTTCCAACCGGTCGCAAACTTCAGGGTTTTCCTTCAGATAGACCTTGGCGTTCTCACGGCCCTGACCGATCCGGACGCTGTCATAAGAATACCAGCTGCCCGATTTCTCGACGATCCCGGCCTTGACCCCGAGATCGAGGATCTCGCCGATCTTCGAAATTCCCTCGCCGTACATAATATCGAATTCGACCTGCTTGAACGGAGGGGCTACCTTGTTCTTGACCACTTTTACACGGGTCGAGTTGCCGATCACCTCATCGCGGTCCTTGATCTGGCCGGTGCGGCGAATGTCGAGACGGACCGAGGCATAGAACTTGAGCGCATTGCCGCCCGTCGTCGTCTCGGGATTGCCGTACATCACGCCGATCTTCATCCGCAGCTGGTTGATGAAGATCACCATGCATTTCGAACGGTTGATCGACCCGGTCAGTTTGCGCAGCGATTGGGACATGAGCCGCGCCTGAAGGCCGACATGGGAATCGCCCATTTCGCCTTCGATTTCGGCGCGGGGGACTAGCGCCGCGACCGAGTCGACCACCAACACATCAATCGCGTTGGAGCGCACGAGAGTGTCGGTAATTTCGAGTGCCTGTTCGCCCGTATCGGGCTGCGAGACGATCAGTTCATCAATGTCCACGCCCAGTTTCTTGGCGTAGACGGGATCGAGCGCATGCTCGGCATCGACGAAGGCCGCAGTACCGCCTGCCTTCTGCGCCTCTGCGATGCAGTGCAGCGCCAGCGTAGTCTTGCCCGAGCTTTCCGGCCCGTAAACTTCGATGACGCGGCCTTTCGGCAGGCCGCCAATTCCGAGTGCGATATCGAGTCCGAGCGACCCGGTCGAAATCGCTTCGACTTCCATTGCTTCTTTCGAGCCCAGCCTCATCGCCGAACCCTTGCCGAAAGCACGATCAATTTGAGCAAGCGCAGCGTCCAGCGCCTTTTGACGGTCCACGTCTTTTTCCTTCTCTACCAGCTTGAGATTGGTTGCCATCGCACGCTCTCCTTCACTTGCCTAGATGCGATCAGGAATTATCGACCGCGCCCTTGTTGGGAGAGTATGTATCTGATTTGTTCTATGAGAACAAGAGCGGAACAAATTTTTTTGATCAGGGCTATGAGGCGCCTATTCCTCGGCCGAACTCCGCACTTTCCAACGGAATTCGCGCGTCGCGTTGGCGGGAACCTTGAATTCGGCAATCCGGAAACCGTTCTTCACGCTGGACTTCACCCGGCGTATCCGAACGTCCCAATCCACCGACTGACCAAGCATGACACGCATTGTAACCGGATGGGGATTGGCATTGCGAACTTCGCCCTTCATCTCCACCCATTGGCGATCGTTGTTGTCGACATCCAGATTGTCAACCACGCGACCGCACTGAAAGTTGACCTGATTGCTGCGAGGCAAATCGAGTTCGATTTCCTGGCCACGTGCGTAATCGCGCAATTCTGTTTCGGCGACCAGCTGTGGACCAAACGCGCTCGGTTCGAAAACCGTCATCATGCCTTGCGGAAGAGATACGCCGAGGCCGCGCCTGTCTTCGTTCTTTGTCACGAGCAGCATGTCGGCCGATCTGAATTCCTCCTCCGGGTCGAACCAGTTATAAGGTCCGCACGAAGCGACATAGAGATAGCGTGCCTGCACATCCTGCCGGTTGAGAAAAGCGACCTGCTTCAATCCTTTTGCCGAGACGGTCACACGCTCGGGCACGCGGTAAAGCTTGAGATCGCCGAGACGTTCCTCGCCCGCCTCCATCACCGATCCAGGCGAATACATCATGTCCGCGGTCGATTTGCGCGCACCGGTCACGACGATCATCTCACCCGCACGCGACTCCATCATCTCCGCTTCCGCCAAAGGCAAAGTTGCTACTGGTGATTGCAACGGCGAACCCTGCTTCGTGTTGCCGAGTGGGTAGCAGGTGAGGCGCAGCGGAGCGGCGGTTGGTGGATCGGAAAGCCCCTCGAAATCACTTTCGACATTAAGAGTGCCCGCAATCACCAGCAATTGCGCATTCTCGAACGACTGGCCGTTATCATTGACGAGGCTGAGCCAGCTCAGGAGATTCATCTCGAACCAATCGCGCCGCCCCTCGCCCGTCAAAGTCGCGATGTAATCGGCCTGCCAGTCGAAGCCCCATGCGAGATAGGTGAGAGTAACTTCGTAGGTGCCGCCGTTCGCGTCCTGCGTGTTGATCGAAAAAACCGGTTTTGCCGACAGACCGGAGGGAATTCGATCGAAAGTGAGGCGCTCGGGAACGCCGGCGCAGCGGACGGCCTCGTAACCGGCGCTCGATTGCAGCATCAGACCTCCATCGGCGCGGGTGCGGACGACGGCACGTTCGGATGTTTGCTCGCCGGTCGCAGGGTTGGTCCGCGTTATGGTAATGCGATTGCCCAGCGCTCCGTTCACAAGCGCAGCTGGCGACAAGAGTTCGGCATTGCGGTTTTTTTCGATCGTGCCGCCAGGCAGACCGGTAACGATCGCGCTGACAGAAACCATGCCTTCGGCAACGCCTTCGAAGCGGACGGTCGACTGGCCGGGCGGCAGAATGACCGTACGGGTTTCGCTGATCATGGCGAAGCCTTGCGGCCAGTTGGTTTCCATCTCCTCGCCCACGCTGCGCTCGGGGTCACGATAAATCGTGACTGACAGATCGCTCGGCGCCGATGCATCGACGATGGCTCGCTCTTGCGCAGCTGCCGGTGATGCCAGAGCCAGCGCAGCGGCAAGAAGGATCAAGAGGCGTTTCACAGCCTAACCTTCCGCGCGATCAGTAGCGGGTATCGAATGTGACCCGGATGGTGCGTTCGCCTTCGGCAGGCACCGGCACCACCCACTTGCGGCGGTCGAAATTCATCTGTTCGCCGACGATATCCTCGCTCACGATGCGGTAGTCCCACGCCCACCAATAACGATTAAGCCCCGCCTGCGTTAGCTCGACCTCGACCGGCTCATTCTTCGCGTTGGTGATCTTGTAGCGCATGACCGTGCGATAGTAGCGCTTGGGATATTCCGTCTCGACCTGGCGGACGACTTCGCCATCCTCAATAACGCGATAGCGGACCGACTTCTCCCACTCGTCCGTTGTAATGCGCCTGCGGTCTTCGACCTCAGCCTGCACCGTAATGTCGAAAGCATCTCCAGTCGCGAGCGTCAGTTCGCTCCCCATCGGCGTGTGACCGATCGAGTTCTCGCCGATGAATTGTGGCGTGCCCTGGCTGTCCCGTTGGTAAAACCGCACAGTGCCAGCAGGGAGTGCTTCGCCCAGCCCCTGGTCGCGCGAGGAAGAGAAGGCGATCGCACTCGTCACATTGACAGGATTGCTGTCATTGGTGAGCCAATTGACTTGCCGTTCATAGACCTTGCGCGCCGGTACGCCTTGCACGTCGAGAAAACTCACCTGCTTCGTCTGTGCGTTGGCGATCGTGGTTCGACCATCGATCGGATAGAGGTAAAAGTCGCCCAGCCGTTCGCGGTCGGTACTTTCTGTCCCGGGCGTGATTTGCCCGCGACTGCTGCCGAAGCCGCGCGCTCCGCCGCGATTGGGATTGCCCGCAACGAGCAGAGTGTTGGCGCGATGGAAAGTCGTTCCGGTGTTGTTGGTGAGTGTGACCCAACCCTGCATGTCGATCGTACCGCCCGCCTCGTTGTAGAGCGCGACATAATCGGCAGCCCATCCGAGTCCGCCGGATAAGTAGCGTAGCGAGACGGGGCGCGAGCCGGCGCGGCTGCTGTCGATATTGACCGAAAGCGTCGGACGCGCGCGAAGGTTGGGTGGCACGCGGTCGAAAATGACGCGCACGGGCAAGCCGTCGTCGCGAAGCACCTCGATCCGGTTGCCTATTCGAACCACAACACCGCCTGCGGTGGAGAGAACGGTTGCCCGCTCGCGCGTCTCGACCCCGGTGGCGGGATTGGTGCGCAGCAGGGTTACAGTCTGCCCGATCGCCTTCTCCATCAGCTTGGTTGGCGTGAGGAGATCGAAGTCGAAGTTCTGCTCGATGATGGTCGTGTTAGCCGCATAGAAGCTCAGCGTCTGGGGACGGATGCTCGCCGAAACATCGGGAAATTCGACCCGGCTGCGGCCGTTCGCGATGTCGATTTGGCGGACGTCCTGCACCAGTGCGAGGTTGCTGTTGTAGATCGTGACCGACACATCACCTTGCGCAGATTCATCCGCATCGGGTGCGCCTTGCGAAGCGGCACTCGCCGATATGAGCGCGGTCGCGCTCAACGCCACGACCTTCATCGAACGCACGAAAGTTTCGGTTTTCATGGACTTACCCTCCCCGCAGACCCTCACACCGTGCACACGATAGCGCGCGATGCAATATCCTCGATGAACGAAATCACCGGAACGCGTTCATTTCGGGAAAAGGGGTGGTCCTATGCCGGATCCTGCTTCGCCGAGGCTTCGCGCATAACACTGCCGACCTTGTCGCTGATTTCCGAGACGCTGAAGGGCTTGGCGATAAAGTGCATGTCGGGAATATCGATATCCTTGCGCAGCTGCTCTTCGGCATATCCTGACATAAACAGGACGGGAATGTCCGGACGCGCCTTGCGGATTTCCCGCACCATTGCGGGGCCATCCATCCCGGGCATGACCACATCGCTTACCACGAGGTCGAATGCGCCGCCCTCCTGGATAGCGGTGAGGCCTTCCTCGCCGCCAGGGCATGCGGTCACTTCATAACCCGCGCGCGAAAGCGCCCGCTCGGCTACGGCGCGGACCATATCCTCGTCTTCGACCAAGAGAACCTTACCGCCAACCGACCAGTCGGAAGAAACCGGCGCGGGGGCCTCGCGCCGCTTGGGTACTTCGCCGCGATGGACGGGGAAATACACGGTGAACCGTGCTCCGACAGGCAGGCCGTGCGCGTCGGTCACATTGTCGGCGAAGATGAAGCCACCAGATTGTTTGACGATACCGTAGGCGGTTGAAAGTCCGAGCCCTGTCCCCTTGCCCTGCTCCTTTGTTGTGAAGAATGGCTCGAAAAGCTTGGGCAATACCTGCGGAGGGATTCCGCCGCCGGTATCCTGCACGATGAGTACGGTGTAATCGGCTGCCGGCAAGATTTCCGACCCCAGTTTCATGACCTCTTTCGCCTGCAGACTTCGCGTAAGCAGCGAAATGCGCCCTTCGCCCCGGCCATTCGATTGGATTGCATCGCGCGCGTTCACGGCGAGGTTCATGATGACCTGCTCTAACTGCTGAGGATCCGCACGCACTGCGCCGAGGTCACGATCGTGCTGGACAAAGTAAGAGATTTTCTCGCCGAGCAGCCGTTTGATGAGCGGGCTGACTTCACTCACCACGTCAGGCAATTGCAGGATTTCAGGCCTCAGCGTCTGTTGCCGCGAGAAGGCGAGCAATTGTCTCGTCAAAGATGCTGCGCGATTCGAGTTTGCGCGGATCTGCTGGATGTCGTCATAGTCACTGTCGCCGGGGGTATGCCGCAGCAGCATCAGGTCGCATGTGCCGATGATTGCTGTGAGCACGTTGTTGAAATCGTGCGCCACACCGCCTGCGAGTTGGCCCACCGCCTGCATCTTGGTTGCCTGCGCAACCTGCCGCTTGAGCTGCGTCTCTTCCGAGGAATCGGTGAGGCTGAGTAAGACCGCCGCTTCGCCAAGGCCGCGAACGCCAGCAAGGCCGAGCGATACCGACTCGTCGGGCTGCGAGGATAGCCGAACCGGAATATCGCCGCTCGTGGCAGGGCCGCGTCCGTGCCGACGAACTGCATCTGAAAGCGCTGCCTTGTCCTCGCGCACCACGAGATCAGTCGGAAAGGCCGGAAGCCCGGTGCCCTCGCGGTTGACCGAACGCAGGAAAGCCTCGTTGCCGAAGAGAAAACGACCGTCGCGGTCGGTCATGGCAAGGCCGAGCGGCAACTGGCCAAGCAGCGCTTCAAGCTGCGCGACGCCCGCCTGCGAGGAGCCGTCCCAGCCGCTGCCGATTCCTACACCGCTGTCGATCAGGAGCATCAAAGTCGCATTGCTATCGGGTCCGACATCGCGCGCGACAAGCGGGTCGAGCAGCGGCACATCGACCAGTGTTTGCGGCGTGCCCCCGCGCCCTTCCCGAGCAAAGAAGATACGGTCGCGGTCATCCGTGCGAAGGAAAGAGACGAAATCCTGTCCGGCAAGGGTTGCTGATGCGTCGCCTGCCGCACGTTCGGCGAACCCGGCGCTGACTTGTCGCACAATTCCGCTCGCCGTTGTAATCGCGGACTCGATCCCAGCCCGGCTAAGCATCCGCCCGAACGGACCGCCAAGGTCGAGATCGTCCATCGATTCCGCCTCTTCGCGAGTTACGCGCTTGAAGTGCCAAATCAGATGGTCATCACCCCGCCCCGCTCGTCTTGCCGAAACACTCCAAGTTTCGACCGAGGATGTGCTCTCAACCTCCTCCAGCGTGGCCTGCCCGTCGCGCCATGCCTCACGGGCCACCCGGGTCATCGCTTCGAGCCCTGCGCGTTCGAGCGGCAGGGCAGGCGGAGCGCTTCCAGCGCCGAAGGCCTCGATGAATGCGGAATTTGCGCACACAAGGCGATTGGCCCGGTCGGTAATTGCAACCGGGTCGCCAGCCGCGCCGTGTTGATCTTCGATGGCAGCGACGGTGACCGACCAATCCGGCGCAGCGATCGCAGCTTCTTCCGGCTCTGTCCGTATCCGGTCGAAAGCGAAAACTCCCGCGAGTAGCACCGCGACCCCGAGCGCGAAGGTAAGCGTGATGAGAAGATCGGACGTCGCTGCGAAGACCAGGAGTGCGCTAAGCACAAGCGCGCCGCCGAGTGTCCCCAGCAAGACCGGGGCATTACCAGCCAAAAGCGCCGAACCGGCGTTGCCTCTGCTATCGCTCGAAATGTCGTTGAAGCTGCTCAAGCGAAAACAATCCCGTGTTCTAGATGGCAATAAGAAGCAGGCACACCCATCGAGAGCGCGCGCAACGCTAGTTGGCCTTGAGCCTCTGGTCGAGCCGCGCTTCCATCTTTTTCAGCCGTTTTGCCCGCCTGCGTGCAACCACGAAGCGCCAAACCGCGCTTGCGATCAGATATCCGATCGAAGCGGATACGACTGCCAAGACGAAAAATCCCACGACCGTCACGCCCGCCACTTCGAACGCGTCGATGATCCACTGCCAAGCGCCGCTTTTAAGCTGTTCGTTTGCAATGCCCGAGGTTGCCGCATCGATCTGGAGGATGAAGTTGCCGACACGATTTGCCAGCACTGCCCAGAATGCGATCGTGAACGGATTCGTGACGAATGTGACAAGCGCAGCGAGCGGCACATTCGCGCGCGATGGCAGGGCGAGAAATGCAGCAAGAAAAATCTGGCCAACCGGGATGATAAAAGCCGAGAAAAGGCCGAGCGCCACGCCGCGCGGGACGCTGCGACGGGTAAAACGCCAGAGTTCGGGGCTCAGGAACCGGTGTGCGATCGGCGCAAGATACCTGTTACGCGCCATCTCTTCACGCGTGGGCATGTACTTGCGGATGGTGTCCATCGCCCATGTTTTTGAGCCAGAAGAGAAGTTGCGCCAGAATGTCATGACTGACAGCAGTCTGTGAGCGCGGAGCCGCGCGCGCGCAAGTCATTCTCGCCGAGGTACTGGCCCAGTTCCATGAATGTCCATATGGGTAGCCTTGACCCAGTGACCAGAGGCTGAATTCACGCTGTCGGAAATGTATCGAGGTTCAGCCTCGTTCGCGCATCAGCCGCGCCTTGTCGCGCTTCCAATCGCGCTCCTTGATCGTCTGGCGCTTGTCGTGCGCCTGCTTGCCCTTGGCGAGCGCCAGCTCGACCTTTGCCCGGCCCTGACCATTGAAATAGATCGACAATGGAACGAGCGTCATTCCCTTGCGCTCCACTGCGCCGAAGAGCTTGTTGATCTCGCGGGAGTTGAGCAACAGCTTGCGCGGGCGGCGCGGCTCGTGGTTCAGCCGATTGCCATGGCTGTATTCGGGAATGTTCGAGTTGATCAGCCAGACCTCTCCGTCCTTCACCTCGGCATAGCTCTCCGCGATGGTAGCCTCGCCCGCGCGAAGCGCCTTCACCTCGGTGCCCTGGAGGGCGATGCCGGCCTCGTACTTGTCCTCGATATGGTAATCGAAGCGCGCGCGTCGGTTCTCCGCGACGACCTTCTGCTTGTCGAACTCTTTGGGTTTGGGCTTTGCCATGGTGGCCGCGAGATAGGCGCTCACGATCAATTAGCAAAGGCCGCTGAACGCGGCGCCCTTCAGCCGTCGAGAATTCCGGCGTGAACGAGCGCATCGTCGACCGCCTTGCGCGAGGCCTCGCTCGCATTGCACAGCGGAAGGCGCACATCGGGTTCGAACCAGTCGTGCACGCGGCTGAGCGCATATTTGACCGGAGCCGGACTCGCGTCCGAAAACATGGCGTAATGAAGCGGGAAAAGCCGGTCGTTCAGTTCGCGAGCTTTCTTGAGATCATTGGCGGCAATCGCTTCGTGGAATTCGGCGCAAAGTGCGGGCGCGACATTCGCAGTGACCGAGATTGCCCCCCTGCCCCCGGCGGCGGCGTGCGGCAGCCATAGCTCGTCATTGCCTGAAAGCTGGCAAAACTCGCGCCCGATCCCCATGCGATGGTCGGCGACCCGTGACAGGTCGCCGCTGGCATCCTTGATGGCGACAATCCGATCTGGATACTTGCGCACGAGTGCGACTACCGTTTCATCTTCAATATCGGTGACCGTGCGGCTCGGCACATTATAGAGCACGATTGGGAGCTTAGTGTTCTCGGCGAGATAGCTGAAATGCGCCATCAGCCCTTCTTGGCTCGGCCGGTTGTAATACGGCGCGACGCACAGCCCTGCCGCCGCCCCTGCCTTCTTCGCGAAGGTCATGTGAAGCGCAGCGTTCATGGTATCGTTCGACCCGCATCCCGCAATCACCGGCACTCGCCCAGCAGCCTGTTCGATGCAGACCTCGATAACGCGATGGTGCTCGGCATTCGAAAGGGTCGAAGCCTCTCCCGTCGTCCCGCATGGAACGAGCGCCGCGCTGCCGTTTTCTATTTGCCAGTCGACGAGTTTGCGAAAGGCGGCCTCGTCAAACGATCCGTCGCGAAAAGGAGTCGCCAGAGCCGGAATTGAACCGCTGAACATTGTCTTTATTCCCGCTTCTACCAATTACCAATTCAACAGGGGGCATGCATCGACGCGATGGTCGCCTCCGTTCAGCGCCTGATAAGGAGCCGATTGCCACGATGTCCAGCATGCTTCGTCAATTGCGAAAATCCCCCGTTCTTCTCGCGGCCATTGCGGCCACCGGTTTCACAGCATCCCCCGCATCAGCCATGGCAGAGGCGCAGGGCGATGCGCGTGGTTCCAGCATGCTGGCGCGTCAGCCTTCCTCGATTGGCGGAGCGCTCGCCCAGTGGGAGCGTTTGCAGGCCGATCGCGAGCTCGGATTTTCCGATTACGCCGGTTTTGTCCTGCGCTATCCCGATTTTCCACGCACTGAGCTGCTTCGGATTCGCGCCGAGAACACGCTTGAAAACGAAACCCCTAGCCAAGCCGAAGTGCTCCACTTCTTCGACGCTTATCCGCCACTGACGAATCGCGGGCGCGCGCTCTACGCGCTGTCGCTCGCAGGCGCCGGGCGAGATGGCGCGGCGGAAATGGCACGCCAGGCATGGCGCGGCGGGACGATGAGCGGCCCTGCCGAAGTCTACCTGCTAAGCCTATATGGCAACCAATTCACCAAGGAAGATCATGCAGCGCGAATGAATGCGTTGCTCTGGCAGCAGAATGCAGAGGCTGCTGAACGGCATATGATCAACCTCGCTCCACAGGACCGCCCGATGGCCATGGCGCGACTTGCGCTGCTCCGTGGTTCGACCCCTAGCGAAGCGGGCCTGACCATCCCGCCGAATGCAATGCGCGATGCGGGCTACATCTTCAATCTTGTGAATCACTATCGCGCCAAGCGGGAAACGAACAATGCGATCCGTCTCCTAGCAACGCGACCTTCGGTAGAGGCGCCCGCCTTCGATCCGGAAGAAATGCTCGGCGATATCCTTGCCGTAGCGAAGGCCGCCAATGCAGCCGACACAGTCCGTATTGTCAGCCGGATTGACGACCTGTTCGAGCCGGGAACGGATATCTCGCAGGGCTCATTCCGCCTTCGGGATCGGTACACAGATCTCATGTGGATGGGCGGGACCAACGCGCTCTGGCGTCAGTCTGATGGCGCCCGTGCTGCATCCATGTTCGAGCGATATGGCAAGGCGGCACGTTCGCCGCTGACGCGCGCGAAAGGATTTTACTGGGCCGGGCGTGCTTCCCGTCAAGCAGGCAATGAAGACCAGGCTCGCCGCTATTTTGAGATGGCAGCCGAATACCCCCATTACTATTACGGCCAGCTCGCCCTCAATGCGATGGGCAAGCCTATGCCCGAATTCGCTCAGTTGCCCCGCCTCGAGATCGATGCCGCGACCCGCGCCGAATTCGAAGCGCGGCCGATCGTGCAGGCGATCCGCCATATGGCGCAGAACCGCCACGACTGGCGCACAGAGAGGCGGTTCTTCCAGGCGATCGGCGAACAGGCCAAGACGCCGCAGGAACTGATGCTCGTCTATGAATTGGCTACTACCACCGGGCTCGATGAAATGGCGGTGGTTGTCGGAATGGAGGCGAGCGCGAATGGCCTCAAAGGCTTTGAGCGGATCGGCTTTCCGATCGTCGATGTTCCGCGCGTGAACGACTGGACTATGGTGCACGCGATTGCCCGTCAGGAAAGCGAGTTCGACCGCACTCGCAGGAGCCATGCGAACGCCATCGGGATGATGCAATTGCTACGCAGCACTGCGCGTGAAGAAGCCGGAATACTCGGCATCCAGTATCTCAGCGCCAACCTGACAGAAGATCCAAAATACAACATCACTCTTGGTGACGCGCACTTCGCGCGGCGCATGGATCTCTACGGCGGCGCCTACCCGCTTGCGATCGCATCCTACAATGCCGGACCTGGTCGCGTGCGCGAGTGGATTCGCCTCAACGGAGATCCGCGCAGGGGCGACATTGACTGGGTGACATGGATCGAGAAAATCCCGGCCAATTTCGAAACCCGCTATTATGTCATGCGCGTAATCGGAAACGCCGTGACCTATTCCCACATGTACCCGGAAAAAGCGGGAATTCCCCGCACGGTCGATCGTTTTCTGCCATAGAGAGCGATCATGGCGCTAAAGCCGGAACCACCTATAACGCCGCAGGGCATGGCTGCGCTCAAGGCGCGCTACGATCACCTTCTTGGCACCGAGCGTCCCGAGATCGTGGAGATCGTGAGCTGGGCTGCGGGCAATGGCGATCGCTCGGAGAACGGGGACTATCTGTATGGCCGCAAGCGAATGCGGGAAATCGACCGCGAGCTGGGATATCTCGCGCGCCGGATGAAAGTGTTGCGGGTCGTCGATCCATCCAAACAGCCCGACAAGAACCGAGTGTTTTTCGGCGCGACAGTCGAGCTTGCCGACGAACATGACTCAAGAATGGCTGTCACACTTGTCGGAGATGATGAACAGGATGCGAGCGAGCGGCGGATCGGCTGGAATTCTCCCATGGCAAAGGCATTAAGGGGCGCCTCGGTAGGGGATTTGCGCGTGGTGAACCTTCCCAGCGGTGCGAAAGAGTGGGAGGTGATGTCAATCGACTATGCATAGGCTCGCCATCTTTATTGCATTGGCCGCTCTTGCCGCCCCGCTTTCCGCAAAAGACAGCCTCGGTGTCTACTCCAGCTGGGCGGCATTTCGCGATGTCGACACGCCGCGTTGTTATGCCATTGCAAAGCCGCGCGGGCGAAATGCAAGCACCGCTTACTTCAGCATTGCCACGTGGCCGAAGCAAAGAGTTCGCAATCAGGTTCATATCCGGCTTTCACGCGCGCCCTATCAGGGAAGCCGCATTCGCTTGCGGATCGGTCGCACAAACTATGACCTTACAGCGCGGGGCCGCGACGCCTGGGCAAAGGATCCGCAGACCAATGCCGCGATCCTTGCAGCGCTTCGCTCTGCCACCACCATGCGTGTTACCGGCGGCGGACTCTCCGATCGATACGAGCTGTCCGGGGTCGCAACTGCGATGGACGCGGCTGTGGTGGGCTGCAGCGAGCTTTAGCCGACTTTCCAAATGGCGTGCATCGCACTATATGCGCGCTCACTCATGGCAGATACGAACCTCATGGCCATCCCCGGGCAGGTCGACCCGGTTCCCGTCGCGCGTGATATTACGCCGCGCGCCGATGGCCGTATCGATCTGATAGGACTGCCGAAATCGCGCATCCGCGAGCTTTTTGCCGAAGCCGGTCTCGATGCAAAGCAGGCGAAGCTGCGGGCCAAGCAGGTGTTCCACTGGCTTTATCACCGCGGCGTAACCGATTTCGAGGCGATGACCGATATCGCCAAGACAATGCGTCCGTGGCTGGCCGAGCGGTTCGTGATCGGTCGCCCGCATGTCGTTGAAGCCCAGCACTCCACCGACGGAACACGCAAGTGGCTGCTGCAGACCGCCGACGGCCATGATTTCGAGATGGTTTTCATCCCGGATGCCGATCGTGGGACATTGTGCATTTCGAGCCAGGTCGGTTGCACGCTAAATTGCACCTTCTGCCACACAGGCACCATGAGGCTCGTGCGCAATCTCACTCCGGGCGAAATCGTTGGCCAAGTCATGCTTGCGCGCGATGCCCTGGGCGAATGGCCAAAGGGGCGGATGGACGGGCTTGAGGACGACGCAAGCACCGGCCACTACACCGCTGATGGGCGGTTGCTGACCAATATCGTCCTGATGGGCATGGGCGAACCGCTCTATAATTTCGACAACGTCCGCGACGCCATGAACCTCGTGATGGATGGCGACGGATTGGCGCTGTCGAAGCGCCGCATCACGCTTTCGACCAGCGGGGTGGTGCCGATGATGGAGCGCTGCGGCGAGGAAATCGGTGTTAATCTAGCAGTTTCGCTGCATGCGGTGACCAAGCCCGTTCGCGACGAGCTCGTCCCGCTCAATCGCAAATACGGAATTGAAGAGCTGCTACAGGCCTGCGCCGACTATCCCGGTGCCTCGAACGCGCGGCGCATCACCTTCGAATATGTGATGCTCAAGGACAAAAACGATAGCGACGAGGACGCGCGCGAGCTTGTCCGTCTACTCAAGCGGTATGACCTGCCGGCCAAGGTGAACCTCATACCGTTCAATCCGTGGCCGGGAGCAGAATACGAGTGTTCTACGCCGGAACGCATCAGATGTTTTTCCGACATCGTGTTCGAGGGCGGTATCAGCGCGCCGGTTCGAACCCCGCGCGGGCGCGACATCGACGCAGCCTGCGGCCAGCTGAAAACGGCAGCTCAAAAGAAAAGCCGCGCCGAACGCGACCGCGAAGCTGCTGCTGCGGCAGCGGCGAACGCGTGAGCATCGACCCTGCAACCTACGAATTCTACCAGAGCCAAGCGCCGCATTTCTCCTTGAGCACGGCCGTCTCTCACAGCCGACACCTGGATGCATTCCTCGATCGGCTGCGGCCTGGCTCTGATGTGCTCGAACTGGGGTGCGGAGCCGGACGCGACGCTGCTCGTATCGCCGAGCGCGGCTTCGATCTCGACGCGACCGACGGCATTCCCGCGCTCGTTGCAAAGGCGAACGAACGGCACGATATTGGTGCACGGTTGATGCGTTTCGACCAGCTGGATGCCCGGCAAGCTTATGACGCCGTGTGGGCGCATGCGTGCTTGCTCCATTGCCCGCGAGCAGAATTGCCAGCTGTCCTTGAACGCATCTTCAATGCGCTTCGTCCAGGCGGCTTTCACTATGCAAGCTTCAAGCTCGGCTATGGAGAAGGCCGGGACCTGCTGGGGCGGCTACACAATTTCCCCGAAGCACGCTGGGTCCGGCAGACCTACCGCGACACCGGCTTCCGCCAGATCGACGAGGAGATCTTCGCGGGAAAGGGCAGTGACGGTACTCAGCGCGACTGGATCGCAATCACGGTGCGGCGACCATGAAGCTGACAGTCGAAGCAATCTGTACGGGCACCGCGCGGCCGTTTCACGGGGTCGAGACAAGCGCTATTGCCAAGCGCCCACGTGAGGGTATCGTCCAGATTCTCGAAGAGGGTTTCGCTCCCGATGAGCAGGCGGATCGCCGCGTTCATGGCGGGCCGGAGATGGCCATCCATCTTTACCCGCTCGATCACCACGAATTCTGGCGTGAACAGTTCGGGGCGATCAACTTGCTCGACGAACCCGGCGCTTTTGGATCCAACCTTGCGGTGTGCGGTCTCACCGAAAGCGACGTGCATATCGGCGACCGCTTCCGCCTCGGCTCTGCGCTGATCGAAATCAGCCAGCCGCGCCAGCCGTGCTGGAAAATCGAGCGGCGGTTCGAGGACTTTGCCAACAGCAAAGGTATGGTCGCCAAAATCGTTAGTACTGGTCGTTGCGGATGGTACTTCCGCGTGCTGGAGATCGGCCACACCCAGGTTGGCGATACGCTCGAGCGAGTCGAGGTCGGACACGAAGATTGGTCGGTGCTTGAAACCTTCGAGGCTTTGATAGCGGGCAAAGCATCTCACAACGGGCTGGAGCAGCTCGCGAACCTTTCACGACTCGCCCCAAAGCTCCGTGCCAAGGCCAAGGCAAAACTCGGCTAACCCTTCGGCTCGCCGCACATGAAAGTCGGCTCATCCACACAGTCTTCCTTCCAACGGGGCGTTCATCTCCAGTTCTTCTTAAATGAACGAAATCGGGGATCACCCCCTCAAGAGGGTCAGGAAGGATCACGAGATGAAACAGATTGCACTCCTCGCCGCCGCCGGCTCGCTCGCAGCGATGTCCGCTCCGGCATATGCCGCCGACATCGCCCCCATGCCTGGCGCGACGGGAACGGTTTCTACCGTCGAGCTGGCCAGCGTATTCGACACGCTCGAAGAGAATGCGCATCATGCAGATCATGGGCCAAGGTATGATCGTCGCTATGGCCGCCGTTACGACGATCGCTACTACGACGATGACGACTATTACGAGGATCGCTACGACGACCGTCGCAAGCGCTACCACGAACCCCGTCGCATTCGCCGTGGGGATCGCATCTGGCGCGGACGTGACGGCCGCTATTACTGCAAGCGCGGCGACGGCACGACCGGTCTGATCATCGGCGCGGCCGGTGGCGCATTGATCGGTCGCGCGATCGACACACGCGGCGATCGCACGGTTGGTACGCTGCTCGGAGGTGCCATCGGCGCATTGCTTGGACGCGAGATCGACCGCGGCGAACTGCGCTGCCGCTAACCAAACCTCTTTGCAAAGCGATCGGCGCCGTCGGCCCATCTGGTCGGCGGCGCCTTTCGTTTGCGCGTTGCGATTGAACGGAAGCGAACCCGCTGTTACGCCGGTAAGCGATGACCCTGCCTGCAGTCCTGATAACCGGCGGAGCAACCCGGATCGGAGCCGAAATCGCGCGGGGGTTCTCCAATGCAGGCTGGCACGTCGTAATCCACTACAACTCGTCCGCGGAACCCGCCGAGCGGCTGGCAGCAAGCCTGAAATCAGCGGAATCGATACAGTGCGACATCAGCGATGACGATGCGGCGGTTTCGATGATCGAGGAGTTGGCCGGGCGTCTCCCCCATTGGCGGTGCCTAATCAACTCCGCATCGGTTTTTGACTATGACAGTGCAACCAATCTCAACCCGGCAACGAACCGGGAGGCGATGCAAATCAATGCCCTCGCCCCCGCCCGTATGACGCAAGCGTACTTCGCCGGTGCAAAGTGCGCCGCTGGACGCTGCGCGATCCAGGTCACCGATATGAAGATCGCCAATCCCAATCCCGATTTCTTCAGTTACACGATGTCGAAGCACGCGCTGTCATCGACTATCGGGATGTTGGCGAAGAGCCTAGAAGCCAGTGACCGGATTTACGGTATCGCCCCCGGCGCCATTCTCGCCAGTCACGATCAGAGCGAGGAAGAGACGGAGGTTTCGCACCGCCTCAACCTCCTGAGGCGCAAGACCGGGCCTGACGAGATCGTCGCTGCAGCGCTGTTCCTCGCATCGGGCCAATTGCGGAGCGGGGAAACACTGTTCATCGACAGCGGACAGCATCTGCTCGATCAGGATCGGGACGTCATCTGGCTCGCCCGTGAGCAGGTGAAGGACCGCAGAGCCCCGGCATGAAGCGGCACCGTCTCTCGACACGATTGTGGCACTGGATCAATGCGGCAGCGTTGATCGTGCTGTTCATGTCGGGCCTGAATATCTCGAACGCGCATCGCTATCTCTACTGGGGCGATTACGGATTCGATCCGGCCGATGCATGGACCAGCGTGATCCGCTTCCCCGCCTGGGCGACCTTGCCGCAGTATTACGACCTTGCCGCCGCGCGCGATTGGCACAACCTGGGCGCTTGGGTCTTCGGCATCGGGCTGCTGCTTGTTTGGATCGCGATGCTGGCAAATGGACATTTCAGGCAAGATCTGGCGACTTCGCTACGGAATTGGCATCCGCGCGAAATCGTCAAAGAGATGTTCGCGCACTTGCAGGGCAAGTTTGAGCGCCAGGGGGCTAAGTATAACAGTCTCCAGAAGATGACCTATGGCCTGGTATACGGCGTGCTTCTGCCGATGATGGTGTTTACCGGCCTGGCGATCAGTCCGGGCATCGAGCCCGCCGCACCGTGGTTGATCGATATTATGGGAGGGCGGCAATCGGCTCGTAGCCTGCATTTCATTGTCGCATGGGCGCTATTCGCGTTCTTCATGGTGCACATCGTCATGGTGCTGCTTTCAGGCCCAGTGATGCAAATCAAGGCGATGATAACCGGCGGGACGCTTGAGGAGACACGCAATGGCTGACCTTAGACGACGCAGCCTGCTCGCCGGCATCGCAGCGTTTGGCACAGGAGCCTGTGCCAAGCTCGCTGGCAGCGAAACCGGACAGAGCCTGTTTGATACAGCAGAGGACTGGCACCGCGCCGCGCATCGGGCGCTCGCAGGGCGTCAAACGCTCGCGCCCGAATACTCGCTGGAGGACCGCTCGCCGACTTTCAGGGGCAACGGCTCGCTAACTGTCGACACGCCGGAATATCGCGCGGAACTGGCGAACGGGTTTGCGGGATGGCGGATTGCCGTCGGCGGGATGGTCGAGAACCCTCTGATTCTTTCGATGGACGATCTTCGCGCCCTCCCCCAACGCACCCAGATCACCCGGCACGATTGCGTGGAGGGCTGGAGCGCAATCGGCGAGTGGACGGGACCGCAGCTGTCGACCCTGCTCGACGCCGCGCGCATTCGACCCGATGCCAACTTCATAGTCTTCCGCTGCGCCGATGTGCTTTATGGGCGCGACTATTACGAGAGCGTCGACTTGGTCGATGCTTACCACCCGCAGACCATCGTGGCGCATCTGCTCAACGGAGAGCCGATTCCCGAAAAGAACGGCGCGCCGCTGCGCATGAGGATCGAGCGGCAGCTGGGTTACAAGCACGCCAAGTATCTCACGGCCATCGAAGCGGTCGCGAGCCTCAAAGATATCGGCGACGGCAAGGGCGGGTTCTGGGAGGATTACGGCAATTACCAGTGGTATGCCGGGATCTGAGCGACATTACTTGGGCGGATAGATCCGCTGCATCGTCGCCCAATCCTTTGCGATCATTTCCTCGAGAACCTCCAGATCCACATCGGCCAGCTTGTTGATGTAGAGACAGCTCTTGCCTTCGGAATGCTTGCCCAGACGCGAGAGAACCTCGGCACGTTCCTTAGCGGCCAGCTCATCGCAATAGCCGCCCATGAGATAGAGCGAATGCTTTGCCTTGCGGGGGCTGAAACCGCTGCGCATCCAGTGCACATCGCGGCCGCTGGCATAGGTCGTCTCGTATTCGCCGTATCCGATGATCGAAGGGCCCCACATCTTCGGCTCCTCACCCGTCACCTTGCGGAACAGCGCGTCCAGCACCTTTGCGTCTTCCCGTTTTGCCGCAGGTTCAACGTT
This sequence comes from Erythrobacter sp. THAF29, assembly GCF_009363635.1. Classification (GTDB taxonomy): domain Bacteria; phylum Pseudomonadota; class Alphaproteobacteria; order Sphingomonadales; family Sphingomonadaceae; genus Erythrobacter. The sequence goes on from NZ_CP045392.1 coordinate 2,414,443, forward strand.
TGCGATGAACTCCTCCACCGGCACGTCGGTCTGTTTGGTTTTCGCCTCAGCCATGCCCGAAAGCTTAGCCTATGATTGACAGCGGACAAAGCATCGGCATGAAATCGTGACCGAAGCCCGCGACATTGCAAGGGAATTCAATGAGCAAGACCCTACTCGACAAGTTCTTCTCAAACGCCGTCAGGAAAGGGCGTCTTGGCGTGGTGTTCGCCGATGGCAAGGCCAGGACATATGGCGAAGCCGCTGAGGGCTTTCCGGAAGTCGTGATCCGCCTTGCCGATGGCAAGGTACCCCGCGATATTCTGCTCGACCCCCGGCTCGGCGCGGCGGAAGCTTTCATGGACGGCCGGCTGATCATTGAAGAGGGTGACATTATGGCGCTTGCCACCCTCTTGCGCGCGAACGATCCCTGGGAGCGCGGAGGCGATATCGCTGCGCCCAGCCTGCTCCGACGCATCGCCAATCAGGCCGGCTTCGCTGCGGAGAAGCTTAACAATGCCGTCCGTGCGAAGGCCAATGTCGCGCACCACTACGACATCGGGAACAATCTTTACGCGTTGATGCTGGATGAAGAGCATTGGCAGTACAGCTGTGCCTATTGGCCGGAGAGTGTCGAAACGCTGGGCGAAGCGCAGACCGCCAAGCTCGCACACATCGCGGCCAAGCTGGCGATAAAGCCTGCGCAAACCGTGCTCGACATCGGGTGCGGCTGGGGCGGCATGGCGATCTTCCTTGCAAAGCACTACGACGTCCAAGTGACCGGCATCACGCTTTCGGAGCAGCAAGTCGCTCTAGCGCGGGAAAGGGTGGAAAAAGCTGGCGTCGCCGAGCGGGTTAGCATCGAGCTTGTCGACTATCGCGACTTCGCCAGTGCCGGTCGCAAGTTCGATCGAATAGTGTCGGTCGGAATGTTCGAACATGTCGGCCAGCCGCAGTTCGAGACTTTTTTCAAGGCCTGCGCCAACCTGTTGACGGACGATGGCGTAATGCTGCTTCACACCATCGGGCGGTTCGGATCGCCCGGTTCGACCGATGCGTTTACCCGCAAGTACATTTTTCCGGGGGGATATATCCCCGCGCTTTCCGAAACGGTGGAAGCCTCCGAAAAATTCCGCCTCATCGCAACCGACATCGAGACGTTGCGGCTGCACTATGGAAAGACCCTGCGTTGCTGGTACGCCAACTGCATGAAACACAAGGATGCCATCGTCGACATGTACGACGAGCGTTTTTTCCGCATGTGGACATTCTACCTCGCGGGCGCTGCCACCGTCTTCGAATATGGCAGCATGTGCAATTACCAGATCCAGTACGCGCGCAGCCGCCATGCCCTGCCGATCACGCGGGATTACATCGAGGCGGAGGAGAAGCGGCTGCTAGGTGGCTGAGTCTCCTTCCGCCTTACCGCGGGCGAACAGGCCGTAAAGCGGACCGAAGCCGAGCAGCGCCGCCCCCAGAAACGGAAATGCGACGACCCAGAGCCTCACGCCCGTAATCCCTTCGGGGCTGGCGATGCTGATCGCCGCTGTCATGGCAAGACCAATGCAGATCAGGAGAACGCCGAGAGCCACGCGCAATCTGGGCACGGTTCGGCCACCGCGAACCGGGCCGAAGCTCCGCTCGTGACGGGCGAAGATCGCGATCATCGGGAGCAATGCGATGATGTAGAGGGCAAACCAGACCGGCCGCGTCCACCACCACTCGGCAGTGCCGGGATATAGGCCGAGCCCGATGCCGCCGAGCAGCCACGCCGCTACCATCACCAGTACGAAGGCGGTCAGGTGCCAGAGATAGACGGTCATGATCATGCCGTTCATCAGGACCGTGGCGGTCCATAGCGTGAGGTTTTCGAGCATTCGCCGCCCCCACGGCTCGAGCAGGAGGACAAGGCCCGTTTGCGTCATGCCGAGCGCGAGGAGCGCGATGGTAGGCGGCATCGAATTGGTCATTTGCGCACCCGGAACACCGATCATGGCAATCGGATAGGGACCTATCACGGTCAGCAACAAGAGGACCGCAAGACTGGAGACGAACCAGAAAAGGCGATGGCCTGTGCCGCGAAACGCTCCGTCGAGCCAGGCGTAGCCCAATTGGTGAATGCCCACCCAGACAAACAGGAAATTGAGGAAATTGACGTAAGCGACGCCCTTGAAGATCGCCAGCCAATCGATCAGTATCGCCGCCGCCAGGAGCAGGAAGAACGACCGGAATCCGATCCTCCTCCACGCGGCATGCGTCAGCGGTGTGAGCGCCGTCACCAGCAGGTAGACCGCGAGAAACCACACCGGAATCAGCGCGAGCTGCGTCGCCATCCGGACTTGGTCGCGATCCATCCCCGCCTGTGTCATGCCGAGCGCAATCGCCGCCCACAGCAGGAGCACCGGGAATACAGGTGTGATCAGCCGCTGCACCCGGCTTGCGAACCAGTCACGATATATGCCGGTCTGGCCATGCTCGGCCTTGCGCAATTGAGCCCTCCAGCTCACGCCGTTCGAATATCCCCCGACGAGAAAGAATATCGGCATCACCTGAAATCCCCAGGTCAGCCATTGGGTCCACGGCAAGATACCGAGCAAGTGCCCGCCCCGGATTTCGCCCGTTGCATCGATGTAGGGGGCAGCGACAAGCCAGTGCCCGATCACCACCGCAAGGATGGAAAGCGCGCGAAGGAAATCGACCCAGCGATTGCGCTCGGGCGGAGCCATTTGCGCAAGCTCGCGCGCCTTGTCCCACATTTTCAGCATGATAATTTCGTGAAGCCCCCCTCGCCACAGTGATAGAGGCGCTGGCAAACGCAGCGCAAGGTATGCGCGCAGAATGTGCCGGAAACGTTGCCGTGCGCCCTGCCCCCTGCTAGCCGCCGCGCGAAGCTTTCCAAGGATGCAACCATGTCCGACATCAAACGCGTAGTCCTCGCCTATTCGGGCGGCCTCGATACCAGCGTTATCGCGAAATGGCTGAGCGTCGAGCGCGGGCTCGAAGTCGTCACCTTCACCGCCGATCTGGGACAGGGAGAGGAGATCGAGCCGGCGCGCGACAAGGCGCGGGCAATGGGCATTCCGGACAATCACATCTTTATCGAAGACCTGCGCGAAGAGTTCGTGCGCGATTATGTCTTCCCGATGATGCGCGCCAATGCCCGCTATGAAGGGGATTACCTCCTCGGCACCTCGATCGCCCGCCCGCTCATCTCCAAGCGCCTGGTCGAGATCGCGCACGAAACCGGGGCCGATGCCATCGCCCACGGTGCGACCGGCAAGGGCAACGACCAGGTGCGTTTCGAATTGTCGGCCTATGCTCTCGATCCCGATATCAAGGTGATCGCCCCCTGGCGCGAATGGGATCTGACCAGCCGCACAGCGCTCATCGCCTGGGCCGAAGCACATCAGATTGCCGTACCAAAAGACAAGCGGGGCGAGGCGCCGTTCTCGACCGATGCGAACCTCCTGCACACCTCGTCGGAAGGAAAGGTGCTCGAGGATCCGTGGGAAGAAACGCCCGATTATGTCTATTCGCGCACCGAGAACCCGGAGAACGCTCCCGATGCGCCGGAATACATCACGATCGATTTCGATCGTGGGGACGGCGTTGCGCTGAATGGAGAGGCGCTGAGCCCCGCATCCCTGCTTACAGCACTTAACGAATACGGTCGCAGGCACGGTATCGGACGGCTCGATCTTGTCGAAAACCGCTTCGTCGGGATGAAATCGCGCGGCATGTACGAAACACCGGGTGGCGAGATCTACGCCCGCGCGCATCGCGGGATCGAACAGATCACGCTTGATCGCGGCGGGGCGCATCTCAAGGATGAGCTGATGCCCAAATATGCCGAGCTGATCTATAACGGCTTCTGGTTCAGCCCCGAACGCGAGATGCTCCAGGCCGCTATCGATCTTTCCCAGGAGAATGTGAGTGGCAGCGTTCGCCTCAAACTCTACAAGGGCCAGGCGAGCGTCGTGGGGCGCAAGTCCGAAAACTCGCTCTATTCCGAAGCGCACGTCACGTTCGAGGACGATGCCGGGGCATACGATCAGCACGATGCCGAAGGCTTCATCAAATTGAATGCGCTCCGGCTGAAACTGCTGGCAGCACGAGACAGGGCCCGCGACTGATTCGAGTCGCGCCGAGTCGCTGCGCGAAATTTCATTGCGAGAATGGCGTGCTGGCGCGCAATCGAGACGAATTCCCAGCGCAATCGTAAGGCGCGAAATCGGAAATGCGACGAACCGACGACTTATCCACCGCAGTCCACAAGTGATCTGGGCAAAAGTGGAAAAGTCGCTCTTGCAGCCCTTGCTGAAACGGCGATTCGGGCGCAATTTCAACCTGTCTTCGGAACAGGAAGGCTTTGAGAAGCAGGCCGCAAGGCTCTGAATTTCAAAGGTTTCAAAGTTGCAAAGATGCGGTGGCATCTGTCCACGCGCTGTCTGAGAGACGAAATGCAAAAGACTTCGGTCGAATGCAAGTCGGATCGTTTGAAGAGAGTGCGAAGCGGTGTCATCGGAAAGACCGAAGATTTGGTCTGTGATCGAGGATGCTACCAGGTAACGCTGGAAGCAGCCGTTTGAGAGATCGGACAAGACAGGTCATCGGTCTCGGCTTTGCCCAAGGGGAAGCCGTGCAGGCGGCGGGCTTCGGCCCAAAGCGAGCACAGCGGACCGCAAGCAAATGCCGGATGCCGGCGCGAGCGCCGGTGACAGAACGCGGGCCTTCGGGCACGCGGAAAGACATCGGGCGCCAAGCGCTTCCGGAATGAAAGCACCTTCGGGTGCAGACAGGAAGGAAGACCACGCGCTGGTGAGAGTGGGGTCGGCAGCAATGCCGGCCCCATTTGCTTTGGGCATATGGTTTTTCGGATCCACCAAGGTGATACCGTCTTCATTTTGGCGCAATTCAAGAGCGGTTGACGCTGGACGGCGCTATTCCTGCGCTATTCGGAAGCTCCTGGATTTGCCGGATTTCGAGCCGCTGAGGTATAGGCATCGGGGATGCAAGTAGGAAAACGACCGTAATCCGGGGGGATTTCCAGCCATGATCGAACAGCGCCGCGCAACCTCGGTTCGCGCTATGGCCCCGTTGGCCGCTCTTCTTTGTGCTTCTTCCGCCGTCGCAGCGACTGGCGACGATGGACCGGACCAGTCTTCGTCAACCGCCATGGCAACTGGTGCGATCGAAGTGGCCGCGCCTTTAGCGGACGAGTTCAGCCCGTTTGTCGGCCCTCACCCTGACCTCCGGGTACCACTTACCGCTGTCGACCTAGACACGTTCGACCCGCCGCTCGAGGAGGAAATCACTCGCAGCATCGGCAACGGTGTCGCTTCGTTCTACGGTCGCCGCTTCCACGGTCGCCGTACAGCCAACGGCGAGCGGTTCAACATGAACGCCATGACCGCCGCGCACAAAACCCTGCCATTCGGCACCAAGGTCCGCGTGACTAATCCGCGTAACGGAAAAAGCGTCGTCGTGCGCATCAACGATCGCGGGCCGTTCGTCCGTGGCCGGACTATCGACGTCAGCCGTGCGGCGGCACGCGAACTCGGCATGATCAGCCGGGGCCACGCACGGGTCGACCTCGCGATCGTCGAATAGCCTTCACGACATATCGAGCTGACCGCGGATCGCGCCCTGCGGAAACGCCTCGGTATGCACGTTCACGTAGTATTTGTGCTCGTTCTTCGCGATGTCCTTCATCAGTTCGACATCGACATCGATGCACTTGTCATCGCTCGCCAGTTCGAGCGTCACCACCGGAGGGCCGTTCTGCCCCTTCTCCGCCTTGTGGATGTGCGCGGCGGTGAAGCCCTCTAGCCCCGATATCTCGAGCATGTAGCACATCTTGCCGTTTTCGAGGTCCATCTCGGCGGTGAAATCGCCGCTGGCCTCTTCTCCGGCACCGTCATGGCCGACCTCGTATGAGCCGAACATCGATGTGCCCGTGTAGGCATACTGGGCCTGCGCCAGCGTGGGAGCGGCCACTAATCCCGCCCCTATCATCCCCGCCGACAGCACCCAGAGAGCATTTTTCAGTCCCATGGTCTCTCTCCCGCTTGAGGGAGCGCCGATTTTACCCCTGTTTGGCGAGTCGGGGAAGGACGATCGGAAGCCGCCGTGCGAAGTTGACAAAGTTGACACCCTGTCAAGCTGGTTTCAGAGTAATTTTCTCCGTTTTTTCATGCGCTTGAATGCCAAAATCCGAAGTTGACACTTCTCCAACTCGAACGCGCTTCAAGGGCAAGCGCATGCAAAGCCGCCATGCTGACCACTACACCGCCCCCGCCGTGTAGGAAAACGCGCGCAGCTCCGCCTTCGCGCCTCCTTAACCATACCTCAATTCCGCCGCGCTAAGCCCTCGATCCAAGTTTGATCTATCGCAATCGAGGGGCCGCATGAGCTGGGAACGCTTCACCCGTATCGGGCTGGTAATTAACGGAAAATCGCTGATGATCGTCGCACTCGCGATGGTCTCGACCTGGGCGTCGCTCCAGCTCGGCCTCGTCGCCGACTACCCGCTCACCATCATCTCGACCGCGGTGATCTTCCCGATCGTCTTCTCGATCGGCCACGCCTACAAGCGCCGCGAGGCCGCGCTCGACGATTACGGCACGATCAAGGCCCATGGCCGCGCGCTCTATTTTGCCGCGCGCGACTGGCTGCCCGACGAGGACGGCGGCGCGAAGCAGGAACGCCTGCACCATATCGAGGCCGTGCTCTCCAACCTCCTCACCGCCTGCCGCGACATGTTCAAGGGCAGGATCGAGGACATGCCCCGGACCGAGCGCGACGTATACGCCGCCTTCTCGCAGCTGTCGGATTTCGTGAAGCGGATGCGCGGCGAAGGGCTCGCGAGCGGCGAATGCAGCCGCTGCAACCAGTATGTCTCGAAGATGATCGTCGCGTTCGAAAGCGTGAAGCACATCTACCAGTACCGCACCCCGCGCACTTTGCGCGCCTTCAGCGACGTGTTCATCATCCTCCTGCCGCTCATCTACGGCCCGTTCTTCGCCTATTGCGCGGTCGAGTATAACGCGCCGGTGCTGACCTATGTCATGCCCGTGCTCTTCGCGGTGATCCTGACCGGGCTCGACAACATCCAGAGCCACCTCGAGGACCCGTTCGACCAGATCGGCCCCGACGACGTCGCGATCAACGCCGAGAAATTCGTCGAGCTGCTAGGCTGCGGCGAGAACGGCAGCGACTGCGACGGCGCAAGGGTGATGCAGGCGAAGCTGGAGGATTATGTTGCGGCTAAAGCCGTAGCGTGATCTTGGCACAAAAGATGCTTTTCGCTCGCCCGATCTTTGCTGTCTCCCTCGTGGGTTCGCTCGCCGCTTGCGATGCACCCGATCCCGACGACTATGGCGGAGGCGCGGTGGGGGATGAAATCGTGCAGTGCATCAAGCATGTCGAGGCTGCGCACCAGCGCTACACCCGCGAGCATTCAGAGCCGCTTTGCGTGTGCGTAGTCGACGATCTTGGCCTGACCACGGGGAACATCTTTACGGAAGGCAAACTCGATCGCTCCAAGGTCGGGCGACACATGGAAAACTGCGTGCGAGCGCGCGCACGGGCGATGGGCGTGAACATGTAACTGTTGCAGAGCGCGGCCAGCGACCAGCCGACCGCAAGGGCGGTGTCTGAGCCGAAGGGGCGAGACATGCACAGCACACCTGCACGCCCGCCCGCAGCGCCGAAGGCGCGAGGATTTCGCACGCCGAAGGGCGTGCGGAAAACAAAGACTCTTCACCTCTAGGAAGAGCACCCGCGACCGTGTCCCGGCCACAAAGCAAAACCTCACAAGAACCGTCACCCCGGCCCCGGAGCCGGGGTCTCGCTAACTTCAATCGACAACAAAGAAGCGGGGCCCCGGATCAAGTCCGGGGTGACGAGAATCCATCACCCTCCTCAATCCTCCCAAATCCGAGGCACACGCGGCCCGCACAGGATCAGCTCGTTGCGAGCATGCCGCGCAAGCTGCTCCGGCGTGGTCGAAGGCCCGCTCCCGATGCGGCCAGCATCGACATGCCGCTCCCACGCGCGCCGATGATCGAGCGCTTCGAACTGGTTGAGGCCGTTCGGCTCACGGGAGATGGGCGGGAGGTGCGAGGTCTTGGGCATGGTGAAGTCCTTTCTGCTGCGCAGCACATCCGTGCTGCGATTTCCTCGCTCACGCGACCTGAAGGCCGCATCGCTGCGGGCGCGCCGTCGCGCTTGCAGCCCTGCGGGCCGTTCAGATTCTTGCAGATAGGAGTTTTCCTTGAAGTAGGAAAGCAGCGTGGCGCCAATCGCATTGGCTTGAAATCATGGGTTCAGTAGGTGCTCTTGATTGAGCTTAAGTTCATCAGAATTGGGAGGTCGAGGGTAGAAAATGCGCTTGTCCAACGTATTTCACGGATCCTTCCACTTTTGATATCCTCAATCATCTTATCGATATCATCTGGCCCCGAGATTTTGAGCATAGGCATGAATTTGTCTCTAAAATCAATTTGCTCTGCCCGAATGAACCAAGGCAAGGCGCCATAAGAATCTGCCACATAGATTGCAGAATCGGGCCACCAGATACGCTGCGCTTCCCAATCTGATTGAGATATAGCCAATACCAAGTCGGCTTGGATAAAATCGGCAAAATCAATACTGAGCGTTTCGCAAAACTCTTTGATTAGATCCGCTTCAAGCGAAGCTCTATTGAGCTTTAAGCGCGACTTTCTCGCGTCAAGTGATGGAAGGAAGCAATTTAGGGACCTTAACGGCTTGGCCTCTGCAGTTAGCTCACCCGGACGACGCTTGACTAATTGACTATCCAACAAACGCTTTCCAGACGTGAATCTGCGATGCTTAACGCAACGAGCAATCAGCGCTGTGAATAAAAAACGTGCCAAAAACTTTGTTGCATCCCCGCTCCAACTAGTCCCTCCCTTCTCGAAATTCGTATAAAGCTCCTCAAAGTACTCTATTGTGGAACCGTACTCTGCCTCGGAAAGCTCAGCTTGAGAAAGGACTTTGTCGAAAGAAGATAAAAACTGCTCGATGAAGGCTGGAAGCGACCTAATCGTCCGATACACCGACTCATCGTTTGGTTCATCTGCGCTCATCTCAACCGTGAAATCGCCTCTCTGCTCACGGCTCTTTAAGAGAAACTCCACTAGATCAATTTCAGCTCGAGAATTGTGGCCAACGCCAGGCTGATTTCCGAAGCTCAAAGGCTCGAAATCAACTTGATCATCTAAGAATTTTGGACGCGGACCAATTTCTGGCTCTCGATACAATGGTTTATCGAAAATCCACCTGAGGAGGTTTTGGAGGCTGACACCATAAGACGAAGGGTCACGAAAATCGATCCAAAGTCTGTTAAGCAAGAAATTTGGAACCATCGGCTGATCCGTTTCAACCGCTTCGGTAACTATCCCTGCAATTTTGGTTTGCTTTACATCCTCATAAAGCTGTTGAGTGATGACCTGAGACTCAACTCCGACTCCGCCTTCCCGTCTATTAGCCCTCTCAACGTACTTCCGGTCACAGACGAGAATGATCTTGTCGAGTTCGCCCGACCGCACCATTTGCTCCATGAACTCATGGGCGTCCTGACCGACCTTGAGGTGCCACTTGTCTAATACAACATCAACGCCGTTTGATTTCAGGTCGGATGCCAGTTGTAGGACCCAGTCTTCATGCCTAGAACTTGTCCAGCTATATGAGACAAAAAGGCGTGGAGGTGCATTTTCAGAATCCACCAATTCAGCTTGTTCTTCATCCATACGATTGATTTAATTTGCAGTTTTCGCCTCAGCAATGGCGGTCTGACTCAATTCCACAGCTTGGATCGCGCAGATGGTGTTTCGCAGCGCATCCGCGCCGCGAAATCCTCGCGCCTGGCGGCGCTGCGGGCGGGCGGACGCCCTTGCCGCGCTCCGACCCTGAGCTTGCCTCACTCAGCCGCTTCCCTCTGACGGTCGAGCATCGGTTTGAGGTATTGCCCCGTAAACGAGCGCGCCTCCTCGGCCACCTCCTCTGGCGTCCCCGCAGCCACCACCTCGCCGCCGCGCACGCCGCCTTCGGGGCCTAGGTCGAGGATCCAGTCGGCGGTCTTGATGACGTCGAGATTGTGCTCGATCACCACCACCGAATTGCCCTGCTCCACCAGCCGGTGCAGCACTTCGAGCAGCTTGCGCACGTCCTCGAAATGGAGGCCCGTCGTCGGCTCGTCGAGGATGTAGAGCGTCTGCCCGGTCGATCGCTTGGCAAGCTCCTTGGCAAGCTTCACGCGCTGCGCCTCGCCGCCTGACAGGGTCGTCGCCTGCTGGCCGACCTTCACATAGCCCAGCCCCACCTCGTTCAGCATCCGCATCTTGTCGCGGATCGGGGGGACCGCCTTGAAGAACTCCTCAGCGTCCTCGATCGTCATGTCGAGCACGTCGGCGATCGAGTGGCCCTTGAACTTCACCTCGAGCGTTTCGCGGTTGTAGCGTTTGCCGCCGCAGGTCTCGCAGGTGACGTAGACGTCGGGGAGGAAGTGCATCTCGATCTTGATGAGGCCGTCGCCGGTGCACGCCTCGCAGCGCCCGCCCTTGACGTTGAAGGAGAAGCGGCCGGGCTTGTATCCGCGGGCCTGGCTTTCGGGGAGGCCCGCGAACCAGTCGCGGATATTGGTGAAGGCGCCGGTATAGGTCGCCGGGTTGGAGCGCGGGGTGCGGCCGATGGGCGACTGGTCGATCTCGATCACCTTGTCGCAATATTCGAGGCCGGTGACCTTCTCGTGCTTGCCCGCGATGACGCGCGCGCCGTTGAGCACGCGGGCGGCGGCGGCGTAGAGCGTGTCGATGGTGAAGGAGGACTTGCCGCTTCCGCTGACGCCGGTGATGCAAGTTAAGGTGCCCAGGGGAATCGAGGCGGTGACGTTCTTCAGATTGTTCGCCTGCGCGCCGTGGACGGTGAGGCTGTGCCCGTTGCCCTTGCGGCGGGTGGCGGGGACGGGGATTTCGCGCCGGCCGGTGAGGTAATCGGCGGTGAGCGAATTCTTCGCCTTCATGATCTGCTTGAGCGTGCCCTGCGCGACCACCTCGCCGCCGCGCACGCCCGCGCCGGGGCCGAGATCGACGATATGGTCGGCTTGGCGGATCGCGTCCTCGTCATGCTCGACGACGATCACCGTGTTGCCGAGATCGCGCAGGCGCTTCAATGTTTCGAGCAGCCGGTCGTTGTCGCGCTGGTGGAGGCCGATGCTGGGTTCGTCGAGCACGTAGAGCACGCCCGAAAGGCCACTGCCGATCTGCGAGGCGAGGCGGATGCGCTGGCTCTCGCCGCCGCTCAGTGTGCCGCTGGTGCGGTCGAGATTGAGGTAGTCAAGCCCCACGTTGTCGAGGAAGCCCAGCCGCTCGTTGATCTCTTTCAGGATCGCGCGGGCGATCTGCGATTGCTGCTCGGTCAGCTTGTCGTCGAGCGCGAGGAACCACTCCTTCGCCGCGCTCACGCTCATCGTCACCGGTTCGGCGATGTCGGTGCCTGCGATCTTTACCGCGAGCGCCTTTTCATTGAGGCGCTTGCCGCCGCAGGTCTCGCAGGGCTGCGCGGTCTGGAACTTGGAAAGCTCCTCCTGCATCCAGCTGCTTTCGGTCTGCATCATCCGGCGGTTGAGATTGCCGATCACGCCCTCGAACGGCTTGGTAACGGTGTATTCCTTGCGCCCATCTTTGAATGTGAGCGGCACAGGCATTCCGTTCGTGCCGTGGAGGATGATGAGCTTCTGATCCGGCTCCAACTCGTTCCACGGCGTAGTGATGTCGAAATCATACGCCTTCGCAAGGCTGGTCAGCACCTGCATGTAATAGGGAGACGGCGGGTTGGACTTGGCCCACGGCGCGATGGCGCCCTGCTTCAAGGTCAGCGCCTCATTAGGCACCACCAGCTGCACGTCGAACAGCTGCTTTTCGCCGATCCCGTCGCAGGTCGGACATGCGCCCTGCGGCGAGTTGAACGAGAATAGCCGCGGTTCGATTTCCTCGATCGTGAACCCGCTCACAGGACATGCGAATTTTTCGGAGAAGACGATACGGTTTGCCGGGATGCCCGCTCCCTTCATTGCGCCTCCCGACGCCTCTTCGCCCTCGCGACCCGGCACCACGCCATCGGCGAGGTCGACATAGGCGAGCCCCTCGGCGAGTTTCAGCGCTGTCTCGAACGAGTCCGCAAGCCGGGTCTCGATACCTTCCTTCACCGCGATCCGATCGACCACGACTTCGATGTCGTGCTTGAACTTCTTGTCGAGCGCGGGCGCATCCTCGATGCCGTACATCTCGCCGTCGATGCGAACACGCGTGAAGCCCGCCTTCTGCCATTCGGCAAGTTCCTTGCGGTATTCGCCCTTGCGCCCGCGCACCACCGGCGCGAGCAAATAGAGCCGCGTGCCCTCGGGCAGCGCCATCACGCGGTCGACCATCTGGGAGACGGACTGAGCCGTGATCGGCTCTCCGGTGGCGGGGGAATAAGGCACGCCCACCCTCGCCCACAGCAGCCGCATGTAATCGTAAATCTCGGTAACGGTCGCGACGGTGGAACGCGGGTTTCGCGAAGTCGTCTTTTGCTCGATCGAGATCGCGGGCGAGAGCCCGTCGATGTGCTCGACATCGGGCTTCTGCATCATCTCGAGGAACTGGCGCGCATAGGCCGAAAGGCTCTCGACATAGCGCCGCTGACCCTCGGCATAGATCGTGTCGAATGCGAGCGAAGATTTTCCCGACCCCGAAAGCCCGGTGACGACGATCAGCGCATCGCGCGGCAGATCGATGTCGATGCCTTTGAGATTGTGCTCGCGGGCACCACGGACGGAGATTTTGGTCAGGGACATGGCGATCCAAATGGGGTGCTGGGACGGAGGATTCCATAGGCGAAAGCACGATCACGCCAACGGGTTTAATGTTCATGCTATGTTCGGCAAGGCCGCTTGGCAAGTCCGCGGACGAGGCTTTCCAACAAGAGTTCTGGACTCGATCCTTGCACTCGATCGCTCGATTTGTGTAACGCTTTGTCATCACTGTTCTTTCAGTGATGGTAACAGGGGTCGTTTCATGCAGTATCGTCGGGTTTCGCTCGCGGGCGCGTCTGCGCTTGCTCTTGTGTCTTGTGGTGGTGGAGGCGGCAATGGCGGCGGCAACCCTCCCCCGACCGGAGGACCGACCCCGCCGCCGACACTCAACGTCACCCTTTCGGAAGCGTCGGCGGACGTTGTTTTAGATGAAGGTGGAGAAGCCACTTTCGGTTTCGATGCCAGCTATACAGGGACAAGCTCGCAGGCGATCATCGCGGATGTAGAAATCGGCGGGCGTCGCTACCAGCTCGATGGCGACGTCACAGGTTCGGGCAGCACCTTCACGGTCAACCTTAAGACCGTTCCATTTCCCGCCGGCGGCGCGACGACCAGCACAGTCCGTTTTCGACTCTGCACAACAGCCGCATGCTCCACGGTTTACCCGGGATCGACCCAGACCTTCACGGTCAATCTCGACGTCGAAGTGGGCGACTGGGCAGGCTTCCAGCGCAACGCCGCGCACACCGGCTATGTGCCCGTGCGGCTCGCCCCGGCGGACTTTGCGCTGGCATGGGAGTGGACCGACACCGATCTCACGAGCTGGATCAGGCCGCCCGCCGCTTCGCGTGGACGTATTATTACCACAGTCGGAAGGGATGGCGGAATGCCGTACTTCCAGAATGCAAAGGTCTATGCCTTCAACACCGATGGCTCAAACGCATGGTCTTTCGACCTCGGCGAGCAGTCGAACATGAGCGGACCTTCGCTTTCGAATGGAATGGTCCACGTGACCTCGATGGAATTCTCCAGCCGCGACAACCCGCAATGGGTTTTCGACGCCGCAAACGGTTCGTTCGTGAACCAAATGAAATTTGCATCGCAATGGCATGACTTCAACCAGCCCGCCGCCATGGGAGACCAGGTGTTCGTTGCCGCGGGATACACAGGCGGCGTCCTGTTTTCCTATGACGCAGTCCAAGGGACAAAACTCTGGGAAGTGCCTGTCGCGGACAGCAGCTGGGCGGATGGAAAAGCCGTGGCGGTCGATGGCGACACCGTTCTCTATCCGGCTAGCAGCGCGCTAGTGGTTATCGACCGCGCGACCGGGCAAGAGCAAGGGCGGATTATCGATCCGGATGTCGAAGCCCGGTTTGTTTCTTCGTTCGAAAGCGCGCCGGTCATCGGAAATGATGGCATGGTTTTCCTGTTCTCGGGCGAGAAGAGGTTCAATTCGTCGGCCAAGATCATGGGCGTTTCCCTCACCGAAAACCGGATCGTCTGGAAATCCGTTGCCGAATACACGACGGCTTTCGCCGTGGCGGGTGACACGATCTATGCCGTCCGCAACGATGCCCATGTTCTTGCAGCGCTGGATGCGAAAACCGGACAGCAGAAATGGGCGACCCAGCTGCCTGTCGACACTGGTCTCTACGGAGAGCGCATCTTTCAAGGCAATGTGGTGGTCACCGAAAACCTTGTCTTTGTTTCGGACCACGACACCACATGGGCAGTGGACCTCAAGGATGATGCGCATCCCATCGTTTGGGAGGCCCCGACAGGTGGACGGCTAATCATCACGCCCGACAACCAGCTAGTGACGACGGGGGTGCGGGAATTCAGGAAACTTACGGTCTACGACCTCTTCTGAACCCGCTTTCGAGGGGCCGATCTAGATTATTAACTAAAGCCGGTGCGCTGGTGCGCGCCGGTTTTGCGGCCAAATCCTCCGGCTTAACTCCCTCTTCACCCTGCCCCGTGCTAAACCCACTGGTGGTGGGACAAGTTGAGGGGTCGCTTTTCATGCCGCACATCTATCTGAAATCCGCTTTCCTTCCCGCAATCGCTGGAGCCATCTTCGCGTTCGGCTCCACCGCCGCACCTGCTCCAGCCAGCGCTGCCTGCAATCCCGACGATTGCGGCGGGATGAGCAGGGAGGCACTCGCGCGCGACAAGGCGGAAATCCGCCGGCTGAACCGCGAGCAGCTGCGCTATGTCCGGAAGCGCGATGCAGAATACGCCAAAGGCTGGCGCGCGCGCCGACAGCACAAGCAGGATCTCGCAGATTACGAACGCCGGATGGCCGAATGGCGCGATGCCGTGCGTCGCTGCAATGCGGGCGACTACCGCTACTGCGCTCGCTAGGGCTCCACCGCTCTCCAATATCGATTGAACGTACGGATGCGGCCCGGCCCGCTCCATATCCCGTGCCTGAGGTTCGACGAGGCGTGGACCTTCCCCGGTCTTCGTCCGTTGATTTAGTGAACTGAAATTTCTTCATTATTTCAACGAAACGAACTGAGGTCCGACCATCCCATCCCGACATTCCGAACCCATAGAAACCAAACCATCTCGAACAATATCTTCCCCCAGACCGATCCACGAGCGAAAGCGAAGGATTCTTCGATCATTTCGGGATCGCAGGAGACTGGGGCGGGAAGATCGATTACGAAGACGCCGTCAGGCGTTCACAAATACGACCGCGACACGATCGCACTTCCCCAAGCGCAAGCGCAAACGAGCGGCACTGGCCCTCGGTGCAAGCGCACTGGCCCTTTCAGGAACATCGCATCTCGCGCTCAGATCGGTGCCGGGGTTGGCACAGAGCTATCCTGTAGAATCCGGTGCAAATAGAGATTTCGCCGCTGATCCCACGATCCGCCGGAACGCGTCGAAGCTATCAGCCAGCGACAAGCTGGTCGAAGCAATGATCGAGGAGGAAGGTGTCCGGTACGAAGTCTATCGCGACGTTGCGGGATATCCAACGGTCGGCGTTGGCCACCTCGTGCTACCACAGGACAATCTGCGCGTCGGAGACAGGATCTCGCACCAGCGTGCGGTAAGCCTGCTGGAACGCGATCTTGCGAAGGCGGAAAAAATCGCCCGTCGGCTATTGGGCGATCTCCCCGTAAACCAGCACGAATTCGACGCTTTGGTCGATCTCGCTTTCAATGTGGGGGAGGGAAACCTGTCCAGAAAGCGCAGCCCGCGTCTTAACCGCGCAATCGCAAGCGCCGACTATAACGCAATTGCAGACGAACTGAGCTATACCACCGCTGCTGGACGTGTCGCCAACGGATTGATCAACCGGAGTCGCAGACGCACGCAGATATTTGCGAAAAATGACTATAGCGATCCGCGCACTGCGTGATGTCCCCTAGGTAGACCTACAGAAAAAATGAAGTCGCCCTAACCCGCGGAAAAGCTAGGGTAAGGGCCTCTTTGCAGGTCTAGCAAGCCGTTCGGGTCGCACCTTGTGGTTGTGCCACAGACTAAAGCAATTGAGCTTACGGCGCGCTGTCCCTTGCGGGGCAGCGCGTTTGACTGTTCAAGGTCAGACTGAGGTGATCAAGGCACGCGCGCCCGGATTGCCGATCCAGTCGGCCGAGACATCCCAGCCGCGTCGGATCGTGTCCGTGTCGAGGGCTTCTGCAGGGATGCCATCAGCAATGAGCCTGCCTTCACGCAGCACCAACACGCGGTCGGCATTGTTCATCGCCAGCGCGAGGTCATGGAGCACGATGACGACGCCCTGGCCGGCCTCGGCGCAGCGCCTCAAATGCGCAACGAGCGCGAGCTGGTGGGCGAGATCGAGCGCGGCGAGCGGTTCATCGGTGAGGATCCATTCCGGCTCTCCAGCGAGGACCCTTGCCAACAAAGCGCGCGCGCGCTCTCCGCCCGAAAGCCTGCTTGCGGGGCGATGCCTCAGAGGTTCTAGCGCCAATGCCTCGATGGCGGCCTCTATCGCTTCGTGTCCGCGGTCGCGGTGCGGCAGGCGCCCGAGAGCAACCAGAGCCTCTACCGCAACGTCCCACGCAATCTCTGCGCTTTGGGCAAGGTACCCGATGGACTTCGCACGGTCTTGCATCGTGATGCCGGATAGCGCGTGCCCGCCCAGGAACACCTCGCCCCGGGACGGTTCGATTAGCCCTGCGAGCCCCATCAGAAGGCTCGACTTGCCCGCACCGTTCGGCCCGACAATGGCGGTGATCGTACCGGTTTCAAGCGAGGCGGACACGGCCTCGACGACGCTCCTGCCGCCGCGTACGAGTGAGAGATTGCTGGCAGAAAGGGTCAAAGCAGCCCCCTTCTCATCTTGAGCAACAACCACAGGAAGAAGGGCGCGCCGATCAGCGAGAGCGCGATGCCAAGGCGCAGCTCCGTGACGAAAGGCAATACACGAACCGCGCTATCGGCAGCGAGAACGAGGCACGCGCCGGCAAGCGCGCTGGGCAGGATCAGGCTCGAAGGCAATCGGTCGGTCAAGGGGCGGACGAGGTGCGGGACGATCAACCCGACAAATCCGATGATCCCTGCGACCGCGACGCCAGCCCCGACTGTAAGACCAACTCCGACTACCAGCAGCCACAACAACCGCCTCGGATCGACGCCCATCGACTGTGCCGCCTCTTCACCGAGCGTAAGCGCATCGAGCGATCTAGCGGAAAGGGCCAGCACCCCGATCCCGATCGCCACAAGCGGCGCGGCAATCCACACCTCTCGCCACGAACGATCGGTTAGCGCACCGTTTAGCCACAACACGATCTCAGACAGCGCGAAAGGATTGGGCGCGAGCGTGATAGCCAGTGCCGTGAGGGCGCCTGCAAGGCTGGCGATCATTAAACCTGCGAGCGTAAAGAGCGCAATCCCCCCGCCCGCTCCCGAAGGCGTCCGTCCAGCAATCAGCGCAAGTAACGCCATGCCGAGCGCGGCCCCGGCGAGCGCGAAGGCTGGAAGGCTCCAAGTGGCGATTGCGGGCGGCATAAGCGCGCCGAACCAGAAGCTCCCCACCGCACCGAGCGCCGCCATCGGCGCAATCCCGAACAATCCGGGATCAGCGAGAGGATTGCGAAGATAACCTTGCATCGCTGCACCAGCCGCACCCAGCCCTGCTCCCACCGCGATCGCAAGAACGGCGCGCGGCATCCGAAGCTCCATGAGGATTAGCGCGGCATTGGGCGTTGTCGCGGGATCGATCCAAACCTTCCCCGCAAGAAGCGAAAGTGCCGCGATGAAGGCGAGGAGTACCGCGAAGATGAGGGTCGCCCGGTTCACTCCGCCAGTCCCTCGCGGATTTCTTCGAGCCGTTTCGCGAGCGCGATCAAGGATGGACCGCCGCAATAAAACAGCGAAGGGTCGAGCGTTTCGACGCGCGTGTTTTCAAGCTTGGTAAGGACGGGGTGGCGTTGACCGCGCGAGCCTCCCGCAACCAGAGCAAGCTCGGGCGGCGATGCAACAAGCTGCTCGAGCGAGACTTTTTCACCCTGGACATAGGTTCGACCCTCGGCTTTCCTTACAAAACCTGCATTTGCAAGGACGCGCGTCACCAAAGCCCCTTCCCCGGCAACAATCTCCCCCGATTGCCAGAGAAGAGTGTCGATTTGGCCTCTTTCCTCAGACATGCGGGCGGAGGCATCCAGCGCCTCCTCGATACGTTCGACAAGTCGCTCGGCCCTGCTTTGCTGCAATGTCATACCGGCGAGCCGCTCGATCTGGTCGTAACTTGCCTCCGGTGACTGGGGGGCGTCGAATGTCTCGACCTGTATACCCAGTCTTTCAAAAGCGGCGCGGGTCGGGCGAGCCATGAAAGTCGATGCAAGCACGATATCGGGTTGGAGCGCGAGCACTTCTTCCGCCGTGCCCCCGGTAAATGTGAATTTCGCGGCCACTCCGGGCTCGATCGAACTCGATTGCGGATCGCGGCTGTAGTGCGATAGCGCGAGGATTTGGTCCGGATCGGCGAGTTCGACAAGCAACGCATCGAGGCAGGGATTGAGACTTACGAATGTCGGCTTTTCCGCGTCGTCGCGGTCTCGCACCGGTGCTTGCGCACACGATGCGGCCATCGCAGCGCCTGCGAGAACTGCCACCAATCGCCTGATACAGAAAAAGATAGCGGAGACGTCCAAACCAGCCTGATCCCTGAAATGCGAGCGATAGGGCGACAGGTTGCAAGCGGCAAGGCGCATCGGGACTTGCATTAACCGCTTCCTCGCCAGCTGTCCGTAATCGGGACTAGGGTGGCGGTGCGCTCGCATTTACGCGGCACGGCGATTACGCGCATTGGCGCGCCATGAAGAAGATCACCTTCCTCCTCGACATGAAAAACGACGGCACGCTGACAAAGCGCCTCGCCATGCTTCTCGCCGTGCTTGCTGTGCCCGCGATCGCGGCACCTGGCGATTTCGGCGCTGTTGCAGGCGATGCACCGCTGGAATCCGAAAACCTCTCGCGCGAGCTTGCGGCGATGCCGGCAATGCCCTTTGAACGCCCGGGAATGACCTTTCCGGGTTCCGCATTTTTCTACCTCGCCGATCCGGTGGATGGGGCACTGGTTGCGCTTCCGGCGACCGACGCCTTGGGCAAAGCCGAGGGGTATGCGGGTGCTCTCGGTAAAGTGATCGATGCGGGGCCTGCGGCCCGCCCGTTCTTCTCTGCACCCGGCGGCGTATCTCACAGTCGCGCGCTCGAATGTCTTTCGCAGGCCATTTGGTACGAAGCGGCGAGCGAAAGCGATGCGGGTCAGCGCGCCGTCGCGCAAGTGGTGCTCAACCGTGTCGCCCATCCAAGCTGGCCAGGTAGCGTTTGCGGTGTCGTTTATCAGGGGTCGCAGCGCAAGACCGGTTGCCAGTTCACCTTCACTTGTGATGGCAGCCTGTCGCGCCGCGCCGGCGGAGCGAGCTGGCGGCGGGCGCAGAAAATCGCCTCCGATGCACTTTCGGGCAGCGTATATGCGCCCATCGGTCTCGCGACGCATTATCACACGCTCTGGGTCAACCCGGCGTGGGCCGGATCACTCGACCACGTCGGGACGATTGGCGCGCACCGTTTCTATCGCAAACGCGGTTCAGGTGGGCAAAGCGCAGCATTTTCCACGAGCTATGCCGGGTTAGAACCGGGCGTAAGCAACAGCGCCTCGCCTGCCGCGACCGCCGCGCAAGCCCCAACGGGTACGCCCCGGATATCCTATGATGTGCCCGTCGCCGCTTCTGCTGCGCCTGTTGCGATTGAACCCGGAACCGCGCGGCCGAGAACAGGAGGGATCGGTCAGGTGAAAGCCGAATACGCCAAGGCGGGCCAATGGAAGGCGCGGCCAAATGATCCTGAGACAGACGCAGGTGAAAAGGCGCCGAAACCTGCCGACGAGTAAGGGCGATTGCGCCCCCTTACAGGCACGCCCTGGTTAACGCCCGCGAAACCTTATCGGAAAACCAAGCCTTAGCGACCGGGAATTATTGCCCTCCCAGTCGCTGAAAAAATGCAGTCCTGACCCCGCCTTGCCTGATGGATGCTTCATCAGAATTCGTGCGGAGAACCGGACTCAACCATATGGAATTGAAGACAAATATGTCGATCCGCTTTGCCGCGCCGCATACTCCCGGCCGCCTACCCGCCCCCCCTTCAATCGCTCGGGCTCTTGCGCGCCGCTCGATCGAGCGCGCCGCCAACGATAATGGCGATATGACAGGTCATGATGCGAAGCTCCGCGATGCCCTGCGCATGTTTGCAGAGCATGGCCTGGGCGCTGCCCGGGCGGCTCGCGGAAAAGCTGAAAAAGCGTTCTTCGCCGGCGACCGCCAGAGCTACGACTGGTGGCTCGGCGTCACGCGCACTCTGGATCGCAGACTGGCCGAAGAGGCTTCGACTCGACTGCCGATCAAGGAAATTTCCTGATCTTCCGGCTGGGCGCCTCCAGCCCCCTTCAAGCCAATCCTGCCAAGTCACAGATTTTTCGCGGGAAATTTGGGTAAGCGACACGTTAACCGGAACTTGACCACTTGGGGATAATCCCCGTGGTGTATGAAAGCCGCTTGGCCATTCTCGAAGCTTCGCGCCGGTATCGAAGCGCGTGAACGCACGGACAAGGTATCCGCGCGCGTCAGGCGGCTGCTCGTCAAGACTCTCTATACCCAACCTTCGAGCCTTGCGATCGGCGCACTCAACGGGATTGCCGCCACGGCCATCGCCGCCTGGGTTTCCGACCATCCCGAATTGCTGATCGGCAGCCTCGTGCTTACGATAATCGCCGTGGCGCGTGTCACCGCCGCACTCGGCATCTCTCCGGATTCCCAGAAAACCAGCACGCAAAAGCTGGAACTGATCTACGAGATAGGCGCGTTCAGCTATGCGCTGGTCATAGGCATCATCGCCGCGCTCACCGTCTGGCTGGGCACCAGCGCGGAGGTGCAGGTGCTTATGGTAGCCAATGCGCTGTGCTACGGTGTCGCAGTTGCCGCGCGCAATGCGGGACGGCCGAGCATTGCCATCGGTCAGCTTACTCTAAGCTGCGTACCGATGATGATCGTCTCGCTGCTCATGGGCACCCTGGCCCACATCACATTGTTCGTGACGATGCTGCTGCTGCTTCCGGCAATGGCTGCGATCACCCTCAACATCTTCAAAGTTTTGCGCGATTCCATCGCCGCTGCGGAGACGAGCGCGAAGCTTGCCGAAAAAATGAAAGTGCTCGCGCGCACCGATGTTGTCACCGGTCTGGCGAACCGCGCCGGTCTCAATCACGCCATGGTGGAGACCATGATGAGCATCGACGAAAACAGCCGCCTTGCGCTTATCTGGATCGACCTTGACCGGTTCAAGGAGGTGAACGACCTGCTCGGCCACCCGGTCGGGGACCGCGTGCTCAGTGAGGTGGCTCGCAGGCTTGTCAATGTCTGCCCGGAAGGCTCGACCATCTCGCGCTTCGGCGGAGACGAATTCGTTGTCTTCTGTCCCGTCAAGGACCGGCATCACGCGGAGCTCGTCTCGAGCGAAATCCACGCCGAGATCATGGGGCCGATGCGGATCGAGGGCGACCGGCTCGAAGTGCGCGCCTCGCTCGGCGTTGCGCTGCTGCCCGACGATGGCAAAGACGCCGACACCTTGATGCAAAGTGCCGATCTTGCGCTCTATCACGCCAAGATTGGGGGGCGCAGCCAGACCCGCTTCTTCGATCGCTCGATGACGCGCGATCTTGTCCGTCGCCGCGAAATAGAGGATGAGCTGCGCGCGGCCCTCCAGCGCGATGAGCTTTCGATCTTTTTCCAGCCGATCGTTGATCTCGAAACCGGCCGCATCAGGACTTTCGAGGCGTTGGTGCGCTGGTTCCACCCGGAAAAAGGCGAGCTGCGCCCCGACGAGTTCATTCCGGTGGCCGAGGAAACCGGCGTGATCGTGACCCTGGGGAACTGGATCACCGCGCAGGCGGCACGAATAGCTGCCGGCTGGCCGGAAGACGTGACCGTCGCGGTCAACCTCTCGCCGCTACAGATCCGCGCACCGGGCGCGGCACTCGGCATTCGCAACGCCTTGCGCGAAGCAGGGTTGGACCCGCACCGTCTCGAGCTCGAAGTGACAGAGAGCCTGTTCGTCGAAGACAGCCATTCGACTGCCAACTTTATTCAGGAGCTCTCCGCGCTCGGAGTGAAATTCGCGCTCGACGATTTCGGAACCGGCTATTCCTCGCTCGGCTACATCAACAAATATCCGTTCAACAAGATCAAGGTCGATCGCAGCTTTGTGTCCGGGGAGAATGTCGGCCGCAAGAGCGAGGCAATCATCCGCGCCGTGGCGGAGATGGGTTCGCGGCTCGAGATGGAGATTGTGGCCGAAGGCCTCGAAACGATCGAGCAGGTTCAGGCAGTGCGGGCGGCCGGGTGTACGCTCGGCCAGGGCTATTATTTCAGCCGTGCCGTTCCCGATTACCTTGCAGCCATGCTGCTCGCGCAGGAACGCGAGGACGAAATGCTGCGCTTCGGGGGTAATTGATCCATTAGGGGAACCGATCTTAGTTCCCGGCTGTTCTGACACTCGAACAATGAGACGGCTGACCGCCCCCTTCCCTGCGCCAGTTCAAGGTCCCAATCATCGCCCTTATTGCAACTGCAAACTAATTGCAAAGATAGTTCCGCAATCGGAGCCATTGGCGGTTGCAATCGCATCCCCACCCGCCTAGGCCGCACCATGACACCGGGGATGTCCGCCGCCCGGGACAGGCAGGCGCCCCAGCACCTTGGAATTCATTTTCGTCCCGGGACCCCAGGGAAGGAAATCTCGCATATGGCCCGCAAGAAGATCGCGCTCATCGGCTCCGGCATGATTGGCGGCACGCTCGCCCACCTCGCCGCGAAGAAGGAAATGGGCGACATCGTCCTGTTCGACATCGCCGAGGGTATGCCGCAGGGCAAGGCGCTCGATCTCTCGCAGTGCGGCCCGATCGAAGGGTTCGACGCCAAGATCACCGGTTCGAACGACTATGCCGATATTGCAGGCGCCGACGTTGTGATCGTCACCGCGGGCGTCCCGCGCAAGCCCGGCATGAGCCGCGATGATCTTCTCGGCATCAACCTGAAAGTCATGAAAGCTGTCGGCGAAGGCATCAAGAACAACTGCCCCGACGCTTTTGTCATCTGCATCACCAATCCGCTCGACGCCATGGTCTGGGCGCTGCGCGAATTCTCTGGCCTGCCTCACAACAAGGTGGTCGGCATGGCCGGCGTGCTCGACAGCGCACGCTTCGCAACCTTCCTTGCATGGGAGTTTGATTGCTCGGTCAAAGACGTCAACGCGTTCGTTCTAGGCGGGCACGGCGACACGATGGTTCCGGTCAAGAGCTACACCACGATCAACGGCATCCCGGTTGACGACTACGCCAAGATCAAGGGCGTTCCAGCCGAACGCCTAGACGAAATCGTCGACCGCACCCGCAAGGGCGGCGGCGAGATTGTCGGCCTGCTCGGCAACGGCTCGGCCTATTACGCCCCCGCCACCAGCGCGATCGCGATGGCCGAGGCGTATCTCGGCGACCAGAAGCGCATCCTGCCGTGCGCCAGCTATGTCGAAGGCAAGTACGGCCTCGACGGCCTCTATGTCGGCGTCCCCACCGTGATCGGCGCGGGCGGCACCGAGGACGTGGTCGAAATCGAACTCAGCGACGAAGAGAAAGCCAACCTCAAGGTCTCGACAGATGCGGTCGAGGAGTTGCTGGAAGCATGTAAGGGGCTCGACAGCAGCCTTGCATAAGCGCGCTGCCTTTCTGACCCTTGCGCCCGCTGCGCTGGCCTTGATGGCCGGCACGGCGGCGCATGGGCGGGAAGACGCGCAAAGCCCGGCCGCCGAGTTCAAGGCGGTTTGCGACGGGCTGGAGAAGATCAAGAAGATCGACCGAAGGGCCAAGCGGCTTGGTTGGCAACCGATCAAACAAGCCAACAATGCCTTTATCGACCGGCGCATTGCCGAGTGGGAAACCAGCATCGCAGCCAATGCGGGCGGTGTGCGCGAGATAATCGGGCCGTTTGTTAAGAAGCACGCAGGCCGCGATCTCCTGCTCTACATTCAGGACACCAAACTGCCCAATTCGCGGGCGATGGACGGCATCAGCTCGTGCAACATGTTCGACATCACCGAGCCTCCTCCGCAAAGCGAACTTGACGCTGTGCTGGGCGAGAAGCGTGTGCGCGATGAGCACAGCCAAGCATATATCTATAAGCGCACGCCTGACACAATGGTGGGCGTCTCATGGTACGGCCCCTATGGCATTGATGGTGCAAGCATCACCACAATCAGCACTCGGACTGACAAGGCTTCTGGTGAGATGTTTGTCACCTACGATGCGGGCATCCACCATTGGAAGCCGCCTTCGGGCAAACCGATGGAACTCCCGCCACCAATCATTCTGAAACCGCGGGTCAAGGATGAAGAGCGCAAAGGGGAAAGCGATGCCTCCGATGACTAAGCCGCTGATAGCCGCCGCAGTCATAGGCGCTCTCCCCGCCGCCCCCGCCTCGGCACGCGAAATCGACCGCGCAGAGATTGCGGAAGATTTTGCGGAGGGCGTTGCCTCGGAACGGAAAGTCTATTGCAGCGATACATCTGTGATGACGCTGGCTGATGGCACCGAATATCGCGCCTGTGTGAACTGGCGAGCGCAGGTGCGCACGCGGCTGGTCCGTGTCTACGCCGCGCTTGACGGGCCGGAAGAGGACGCGGACGCCAATATCGACAAGGCGCGGGACTGTTTTGATATAGCTGTTGCGAGCCAGAACGATCCCTATCGCAAGACCTTCGACCAAGACGCATTCCTTGCTGGAGCGCGCCAGCACTTCGCGGCATGTGCCGCCAACACCGCGCTTCAGAAACCCGATCAGTACCGTCTCAAGGTTTATGACCGCGGCGTGTGGCTGGGCGGGAGCTAAATCAATCGAACACCCCAAGACGGAGTTTTGAATGTCCATCCTCGTAAACAAAGACACCAAAGTCATCACGCAAGGGATGACGGGCAACACCGGCACGTTCCACACGCAACAGGCGCTCGACTACGGGACGCAGATGGTGGCCGGTGTCACTCCGGGCAAAGGCGGGACCGATCACATTGGCCTGCCGCAGTTCAACACCGTGCGCGAAGCCAAAGAAGCCACCGGCGCGACTGCTTCGTGCATCTACGTGCCCCCGCCCTTCGCCGCCGACGCGATCTGCGAAGCGATCGATGCCGAAATTGAGCTCATCATCTGCATCACCGAGGGCATTCCGGTGCTCGACATGGTGCGCGCCAAGGCTGCGCTGACCGGCTCGAACAGCCGCCTGATCGGCCCGAACTGCCCCGGCGTGCTGACTCCGGAAGAGTGCAAGATCGGCATTATGCCGGGTTCGATCTTCAAGAAGGGCAGCGTCGGCGTCGTCTCGCGTTCGGGCACCCTGACCTACGAAGCCGTGCACCAGACCACGCAGGTCGGCCTCGGCCAGACAACCGCAGTCGGCATCGGCGGCGATCCGGTCAATGGCACGAACTTCATCGACGTGCTGGACCTCTTCCTCGACGATCCGGAAACCGAGAGCATTATCATGATCGGCGAAATCGGCGGCTCGGCAGAAGAGGAAGCAGCCGAATTCATCAAGCAGGAAGCCGCAAAGGGTCGCAAGAAACCGATGGTCGGCTTCATCGCGGGCCGCACCGCACCTCCGGGTCGCCGCATGGGCCACGCGGGCGCGATCGTATCGGGCGGCCAGGGCGGCGCGGACGACAAGATCGCGGCGATGGAAGATGCGGGCATTCGCGTCTCGCCCTCGCCATCCGAACTCGGCACCACGCTCGATGCGATGCTGAAGGAAATGGCCTGACCTTAAAGGCCGCACCACCTCCCCTCCCCACGGAGAACCCTCATGGGTCAAGAACCGCACAATCTCATCCCGCAAATGACCGACCAGGAAGGCCCGCAGCCGGGTCCTTCTTGGGGCAATCCCAAATGGCTCGATCAGGTCGCCGACAGCGGTGCCGACCTGACGGGCGCGTTGGACCCCACGCAGATGCGCGTCGCGGTCAAGCAAGCGGCGAAGAGAGAGGGCAAGGCGCTCGATCCAAAGGCGATTGAAGAGGCAGCAGCCAACTCGATCCGCGCGATGACGCTGGTGCGGCTTTATCGTGTGCGCGGCCACCTCGCCGCCGATCTCGATCCGCTGGGCCTGTCGGGTCGCAAGGGGATGAAAGAAATCCCTGCCGACCTGACGCTCGAATTCCACGAACTCGCAGGCAAGGAAGACACCGAGGTTTACGTTGGCGGCGTGCTCGGCCTCGAATGGACGACAGTGCGCGAACTGCTCAACACGCTCCGCGCGACCTATTGTGGTAAGGTCGGGCTTGAATACATGCATATCGCCGACACCGAAGAGCGGCGCTTCCTGCAGGACAAGTTTGAAAGCCCGGGCGAGACGATCCAGTTCACCGACGAAGGCAAGAAGGCGATCCTCGCCGCAGTCTTGCGCGGTGAGCAGTACGAGGAGTTCCTTGGCAAGAAGTATGTCGGAACCAAGCGCTTCGGCCTCGATGGCGGGGAATCGATGATCCCGGCGCTTGAAGCCGTCATCAAGCATGGCGGCAGCATGGGCGTGCGCGAAATCATATACGGCATGGCACACCGGGGGCGTTTGAACGTCCTCGCAAACGTGATGGCCAAGCCGTACAAGGTGATCTTCCACGAATTCTCGGGCGGCTCTGCCAACCCCGAGGATGTCGGCGGTTCGGGCGATGTGAAGTACCACCTCGGCACCAGCACCGACCGTTCGTTCGACGAGATCGAGGTTCACATGAGCCTCGTCCCCAACCCCTCTCACCTCGAGGCGGTGAACCCCGTCGTGCTGGGCAAGACGCGCGCGCAGCAGGCGATCCGTGACGACCTCAAAAAGCACGAGCAGGTTCTGCCGGTCCTGATTCACGGCGATGCCGCTTTCGCCGGGCAAGGCGTGGTGTGGGAGAGTCTCTCGCTCTCAGGCGTGCCGGGATACGACACTGGCGGCTGCCTGCACTTCATTATCAACAACCAGATCGGATTCACGACCTCACCGAAATTCGCGCGGTCCTCGCCCTACCCCAGCGACGTCGCGAAGGGCGTGATGGCGCCGATCCTTCACGTCAATGGCGACGATCCCGAGGCAGTGACCTTCGCGTGCAAGCTCGCGGTCGAATACCGACAGCGCTTCGGCCGCGACGTGGTGATCGACATGTGGTGCTATCGCCGCTTCGGTCACAATGAAGGGGACGAGCCCAAATTTACCCAGCCGCTTATGTACGACGTGATCCGCAAGCATCCCAAGGTGTCGAAGATCTACGCCGAGCGACTGATCGAGCAAGGGGTCATCGACAAGGATTACCCCGGCAAGATCGCGAGCGAATTCGTCGCGCATCTCGAGAACGAGTTCGCGGGGGCCAAGAGTTACAAACCCAACGAGGCCGACTGGTTCGGCGGGCGCTGGGCCGGGCTCAACAAGCCGGTGGACGACGAGACGGCACGCCGCAATGTCGAAACCGCGATCGAGCCCAAGATGTTCGATCGCCTGGGGCAGGTGCTGACCGAGGTTCCCGACACCATCACGATCCACAAGACGCTTGGCCGGGTTCTCAAGGCCAAGACCGAGATGTTCGAGAGCGGCGAAGGTTTCGACTGGGCGACTGCGGAAGCACTCGCCTTTGGCAGTCTTGTCATGGAAGGTTACGGCGTGCGCCTTTCCGGACAGGATAGCGGGCGCGGCACCTTCTCGCAGCGCCACGCCGTTTGGATCGACCAGAAAGACGAACACAAATACATTCCGCTCTCGACCCTGCCGCACGGCAAGTTCGAGGTTTATGACAGCCCGCTGTCGGAATACGGGGTACTCGGTTACGAATACGGATTCGCGATGGCCGATCCAAAGACCCTGGTGTGCTGGGAAGCGCAATTTGGCGATTTTGCCAATGGTGCGCAGATCATGATCGACCAATTCATCGCGAGCGGCGAAGCCAAATGGCTGCGCGCCAACGGCCTCGTGATGCTTCTCCCGCACGGATATGAAGGCCAAGGTCCGGAACACTCCTCCGCCCGTCTCGAACGCTTCCTACAGCTGTGCGCGAACGACAATATCCAGGTGTGCAACATCACCACTCCGGCGAACTACTTCCACGTGCTGCGCCGCCAGATGCTGCGCCCTTTCCGCAAGCCGCTCGTCATCATGACGCCCAAATCGCTCCTGCGTCACTCGATGGCGAAGAGCCCGCGCGAGGAATTCCAGGGCAAGCACCACTTCATGCGGATCAAGTCCGACCCATCGATGGAGCCGGACAGCGCCGCCGACAAAAAGATCAAGCGCCTCGTGCTGTGCAGCGGCAAAGTCGCCTACGACCTGATCGAAAAGCGTGATGCTGAAGGGCTGAAGGACGTTTCGATCGTGCGGATCGAGCAGCTCTATCCCTTCCCTGGCGAACCGCTTGCCGTGCGTATGAAGCGTATGACCAACCTTGAGACGGTCGTGTGGTGTCAGGAAGAACCGCGCAACAACGGCGCGTGGTTCTTTGTCGGCGAGAAGATCGAGGATGCGCTCGCCAAGGCGGGCCACGAGGGCATGCGTCCGATCTATGCTGGACGCGATGCAGCTGCCTCCCCCGCCACCGGTCTCGCCAAACGTCACGCCGAGCAGCAAGAGCGCTTTATCAACAATGCTCTCGGGCTTTCGAAGTAATTGAGTTCATCCCAGTAAACCGCTGAGGAACATGGAATATGGCTACTGAAATCACTGTCCCGGCTCTCGGCGAGTCGGTCACCGAAGGCACCATCGGCGAGTGGCTGAAACAGCCGGGCGACGCGGTCGCGGCCGATGAGCCGATCGCCAGTCTGGAAACAGACAAGGTCGCGGTCGACGTGCCCTCGCCCGTCGCTGGCGTGCTGCAGGAGCACAAGGCCGCAGTCGGAGACACCGTCGAGGTCGGCGCGGTCATCGCTGTGATCGAAGAAGGCGCCACCGGTGCTGCGACCACGGGTGAAGAGGCCGGGCGCAAGGCCGAGAAGGCCGAAGAAGGCAAGAAGGAGCGCGCCAAGGCCGACGCCGATCTTGTCGATGCCTCGCAAACGCTCTCGCCCGCCGTGCGCCGTGCGGTGCTCGAACACGGGGTCGATCCCTCAACGATCAAGGGCACCGGCAAGGATGGCCGCCTGACCAAGGAAGACGTTCTTGCCGCCGCGAAGGCGAAAGGCGATCCGGCACCTGCTCCCTCCCCCAGCCCTGCACCCGCACCTGCCGGCGCGGCTCCGGCTGCGGCCGGCCGCAACGAAGAGCGAGTCAAAATGACCCGTATGCGCCAGACCATCGCCAAGCGCCTGAAAGGCGCGCAGGAGGAGGCGGCGCTGCTCACCACCTTCAACGATTGCGACATGTCGGCAGTGATCGAGGCCCGCAGCAAGTACAAGGAGCTCTTCGCCAAGAAGCACGACATCAAGCTCGGCTTCATGGGCTTTTTCGCCAAGGCCGCATGCCTCGCGCTGAAAGACGTGCCCGCCGTCAACGCCTACATCGAAGGCGACGAGATCGTCTATCACGACTACGTGGACATTTCGGTCGCTGTTTCCGCGCCCAACGGCCTTGTCGTTCCGGTAATCCGCGACGCCGACAAAAAAGGCTTTGCCCAGATCGAAAAGGACATTGCCGATTTCGGCTCGCGCGCCAAGGAAGGCACGCTCACCATGGCAGACATGCAGGGCGGGACATTCACTATCTCGAATGGCGGTGTCTTCGGCAGTCTTATGTCTACCCCGATCATCAACCCGCCGCAAAGCGCGGTGCTCGGCCTTCACCGGATCGAGGATCGCCCTGTCGCGGTGAACGGCGAAGTCGTGATCCGGCCGATGATGTATATCGCGCTTTCCTACGACCACCGCCTGATCGACGGGCGCGAGGCGGTGACGGCGCTCAAGATCATTAAAGAAGCGATCGAAGACCCCACCCGTATGCTGATCGACCTCTGATCATAAGTATACTGTTGAACCAATGAATTCCGATCCCACCTCGCACGGGATAATGGAGCAGATAAATGGCTGAATACGACTACGATGTCCTTGTCATTGGCGCAGGCCCCGGCGGCTATGTCGCAGCGATCCGCGCAGCGCAGCTCGGGCTCAAGACCGCTTGTGTCGAAAGCCGCGAAACGCTCGGCGGCACCTGTCTCAATGTCGGGTGCATTCCCTCGAAAGCCCTGCTGCACGCCTCCGAACTGTTCGAAGAGGCAGAGGGCGGCCATTTCGCCACATGGGGCATCGATGCCAAGGCAAGCTTCGACCTGTCGAAGATGATGGGCGAAAAAACAAAGGCGGTGGGTGAGTTGACCGGCGGGATCGAATTCCTGTTCAAGAAGAACAAGGTTACCTGGCTCAAGGGCCATGCCGCATTCGAAGACGCGCACACGGTCAAGGTGGGCGATGCAACGCACACGGCGAAGGATATCGTCATCGCCACCGGTTCTAGCGTCACCCCGCTGCCCGGCGTCGAAGTCGATAACGAGAAGAAGCGGATCGTGGATTCCACCGGCGCGCTCGAGCTCGATGAAGTGCCGAGCCACCTCGTCGTGATTGGCGGCGGCGTGATCGGGCTTGAGCTTGGCAGCGTGTGGCGCCGTCTCGGCGCGAAGGTCACCGTGGTCGAATTCCTCGATCAGATCCTCCCCGGCATGGACGAGGAAGTGCGCAAGGAATCGAACAAGATCTTCAAGAAGCAGGGCATGGAAATGATGCTCGGCCACAAGGTCACCGGGGCCTCGGTCAAGGGCAAGAAGGTCACGCTGACGATCGAGAAATCGGCCGGCGGGGACGAGCAGACCCTGGAAGCGAGCCACGTTCTCGTCGCCATCGGTCGCCGCCCGAACACCGAAGGCCTCGCGCTCGACAAGGCGGGTCTGCAGGTCAACAATCGCGGTCAGATCGAGATCGATCACGATTTCCGCACTGCAGTCGACGGTATCTGGGCGATTGGCGACGTCGTCCCCGGCCCGATGCTCGCGCACAAGGCGGAAGACGAAGGCATTGCGTGTGCCGAGAACATCGCGGGCCAGACTGGCATCGTGAACCACGACGTGATCCCAAGCGTCGTATACACAATGCCGGAAATCGCCGGTGTTGGTCTGACTCAGGAAGAGGCGGTCGAAAAAGCCGGCGGAGACAAGTCCAAGATAAAGGTCGGCAAGTTCCCGATGATGGCGAACAGCCGCGCCAAGGCGAACCGTGACACCGATGGCTTCGTAAAGGTAATTGCCGAAGCCGATACCGATCGTGTTTTGGGCGTGTGGATGGTGAATAGCCTCGCTGGCACGATGATAGCTCAGGCCGCGCAGGCAATGGAATTCGGCGCAACCAGCGAAGACATTGCCTACACCTGCCACGCTCACCCGACACATGCCGAAGCGTTCAAGGAAGCGGCGATGGCAGTCCAAGGTAAGCCGATCCACATGTGATTGTGGGCGGCTGCCCTATTCGAGGGCGATAACGCATTGAATTGATCGAACATCCCCTCTCGCGTACGGTATTCGCGAGGGGGGTTTTTTCGTTGGGCAATTCTCAGCCCGTCTTCGCGTTCATGTCGCGCCTGATTGCGCTGATGTCAGTGCTCGCCTTCACTTCATGCTCCCTGTTCGAGCAAGAAGTCGAGCCGCCTCCGCGCGCCGACGACAAGATCGAGATACCCGAAGGCCTTTCGTCGCTGTCTACGACTATCGAGGTTCCGCTCGACCCGATGCGCCGCGCGCTCGAACGAGAAATCCCGCGGCGGCTTTACACGATCAGCAAGAGCCAGGCCGATTGCATTCCATCGCAGCGCACCGAGGTAATCGGAATCGCGATCCGGTCCCCAACCATCCGCTGCGACCTCACCGGCCAAGTCAATCGCGGTTCGCTCTCGCTCAGGGGAAGCGGGCGTGATCTCATCGTCACCATGCCAATCCGCGCCGAAGTCAAAGGAAGCGAAATTGGCGGGATTATCAAACAGGAGACCGCGACCGCGCGTGCAAACGTCACCGCAAGAGTACGGCTATCGGTTCGCAAGGACTGGTCGATGCGCGGCGATGTCGACATCTCATATAGCTGGCGCCAGCCGCCCACGGTCGAGATTCTCGGCCAGAAACTCACTTTCGCGGACGGGGCCGACGAGAGGCTGAGGAGCGTCGTTTCAAAGCTCGAACGCACGGTCGAACGCGAGATCGCAAAGCTCGACCTGCGCGGAAAGATCGCGCCGGTCTGGGAGCGCGGCTTCACCGTCCTCTCGCTCAACGCCGAAAACCCGCCGGTTTGGATGAGGCTGACGCCCCGAGCGCTCGGTTATGACGGCTATTACGCATCGCGCAATGCGCTGTCGGTCGCGATGCGGCTCGATGCCAAGACAGAGATCTTCGTCGGCGATGAACCCGAAGCACCCGGCGCCGATTACCTTCCCGCAATGGCAGAAGGTGGCAATGGACAAGGAGGGAAGCTCGCGCTCGCCCTCCCCGTAATTGCGCAATACAGCGTACTTGAGCCGGTAATCGAGCGGGCGCTGGCCAAGCGCGCAGAGCGCGTGTTCAAGGTTCCCGCAATTGGCGATCGCATGATCGAGGTGCAGTCCGTGTCCGCCTATTGCACCGAGGGCAATCGCATCGCCGTCGGGGTAGAATTCAAGGCGTGGAAGCCTGGCGAGGAGAACGATCCGGCGACCGGCACCGTCTGGCTTACCGCAAAGCCCGTAAATGACGCCAACTCGCGAAAGGTCCGATTTGTCGAACCCGAATACCAGGTCGAAACGACACGCTTCACGACCAATGTGATCATAGAAATTGCAAAGACGCGAGATTTCTCCAGCACGATCGAGGATGCTCTCACTCAGAATTTCGAAGACGATTATGAAGACCTGCTGGCAAAAGTCGATCGCGCCATTGCCGAAACGGAGCTTGGCGACTTCTCCATCGCGACCGATATCGATCGGGTTTCGACCGGAAGCCTTACGGCCTATGGCGAAGGCCTGTTCCTTCCGGTATCGGCAGACGGCGAAACACAGATCCGCTACGCCCCGCGCTAAGACGGGCGCAGCAGCGCCATGAGGGGAGTGAGGACCGTGGCCTATCCGAAACTGACCGAAAAGCC
This sequence comes from Erythrobacter sp. THAF29, assembly GCF_009363635.1. Lineage (GTDB taxonomy): Bacteria > Pseudomonadota > Alphaproteobacteria > Sphingomonadales > Sphingomonadaceae > Erythrobacter. The sequence continues at coordinate 2,447,854 of NZ_CP045392.1, forward strand.
GGGCGCGCTTGAGACGGCCGCCGCGATCCGTCGCGGCGAAATGAGCCCGCACGAGGCGGTCGATGCGGCAATCACGCGGATCGAGCAACTCGATGCGAAGATCAACGCGCTTGCCGTGCCCGATTTTGAGCGCGCCTATGAAACCGCGCGGGGAATGGACAGCGAAAAGCCGCGCGAAGGCCAGCCACTGTTCGGTGTGCCGATGACGGTGAAGGAAAGTTTCGACGTCGAGGGCCTTCAATCGTGCTGGGGGCATGAACGGTTGACCGACTATATCGCGCCGCGGGATTCCGAGCTCGTAAGGCGGCTCAAGGCGGCGGGCGCAATCATCATCGGCAAGACCAACGTTCCGGTCGACCTGTCTGACTGGCAGAGCTTCAACCCGGTCTACGGCCGCACGACCAATCCACACGATCCCGACCGTTCGCCGGGTGGCTCGTCAGGTGGAAGCGCGGCAGCGGTCGCCAGCGGAATGGTACCGTGCGAATTCGGCACCGACATCGGCGGATCGGTGCGAGTACCGGCCCATTTCTGCGGTGTCTGGGGCCACAAGACCAGCTGGGGCCTCATCAGCAAGCGCGGGCACGATCATCCGCAAATGGCGCGGCGCAAAGGCTTTGTCGCCGCGCATGACGGGGCGCTATCCATCGCGGGGCCGCTCGCCCGAAACGCTGCGGACCTCGCGCTTCTGACGGAATTGGGTGCGAGTGTTCCTCTGCGCAAATCCGGCAAGCGGCTGCATGACTGCCGCTTTCTTGCGATAACCGAGTTTCCGGACAGCCCCGTCGATGCAAGCGTCGCCGAGCCGACGGCGGGCGCGATCGAGCGGCTTCAGCGCGTTGGGCTGAGCATAGACCATTCGAGCGATCTCTTGCCCGACCTGGCACAGCAGCAGACCGACTACTTGCGCATGCTCAACATCGCGATGGCGCGTGGAGCGCCCTCGCCCGATGGAAAGCGCGCGAGTGCGACCGACTGGTTCGACCTGCTTGACGCGCAGGCCGCGAACGAATTCCAGTGGGAACAGCTGTTTGAGAAGTACGATTTCGTCCTCGCACCACCCGCGCCCGTTCTCGCGATACCGCATCTCGACGAGGCGGTCTTCAAGTCGACCCTGCGCGTCAATGGCGAGGATATTCCCGCAGGCCAAGGGCTCGCTTGGGCCGGGCTTGCGACTTTCCCGAATCTGCCCTCGACCGTCCTGCCGATCGGATCGGCCAGCTATGAAGGATCGGTCCTTCCCTGCGGCATGCAGGTGATTGGCCCCAGATGGAGCGATCTCGACTGCATCGAAGCAGCGAAAACCATCGGCACCATGCTTCACGGATAATTCGAATGAGCAAGACTATGCGCAAACTCGCCAGGTGGCACATCTGGCTCGGCTGGTTGGTCGGTGTTCCAATCGTGATGTGGACGGCGAGCGGACTGTTCATGGTCGCCAAGCCAATCGAAGAGGTTCGCGGCAATCACCTGCGCCTCGACCAGAGCGAGGTGCCGCTGGTGATCGAAGGAAGCACATTCGCGACCGAAGACATGCAGTTGAAGGAAATGCGAGCGTTGATGCAGGATGGACGTCCGGTTGCGATCCTAACCACTCTGGACGGCCAAACGCGGCGGGTGGATTTTGCCTCGGGCGAGCCAATTGCTCCCCTTGCCGCCGAACAGGCCCGAGCCATCGCGGCACAACGGATTCTGAACGGCGACAAGGTCGAGGCAGTGACGTTGTTCCCGGCTGACAGTGTTCCATTCGATTTCCGCAGGCCAATGCCAGTCTGGCAGGTCGCGCTGGAAGATGGGACAAACGTCTATATCGGCCGCGACACGGGCGAGATCGAGGCGGTGCGAACGCGCTGGTGGCGCTGGTTCGATTTCATGTGGGGACTGCACATCATGGACCTCTCCGAGAGAGAGGATACCAGCCACCCGATCCTGAACCTTTTCGCGGCGCTTGCCCTGATCGGTTCACTGATGGGGACGATACTGATGTTTCGCCGTCGCAAGGCGCGCGTCAAACCTTCAGTTCAGGCACCAGCCGAATGAACGAAGCGATCCTCACTCCGATCCTCGACGCGCTCGACATGATCGGCATCGCGATCTTTGCGCTATCGGGCGCGGTCATCGCGGCTAAGGAGCAGCAGACCTTTGTGACGATGGCATTCTTTGCGCTCGTAACCGGGGTTGGCGGAGGGACAGTGCGCGATCTGCTGATCGGGGCACCCGTGTTCTGGATGACCGACCCGTGGGTCGCGGCGATTTGTTTGGGTTGCGCGCTCATCGCGTGGTTTACGCCCGTGAGCCTGTGGCAGGGAAAGGCATTTGACCTCGCCGATGGAGCCGGGCTTGCGGCCTATGCCGTGCTCGGCAGCGCGAAGGCACTCGCATATGGTATCCCGCCGATACCTGCGATCCTGATGGGCATCATCACAGGCTGTGTCGGAGGGATTATTCGAGACGTTGTCGCCGGACGTCCCTCCATCATAATGCAGCCGGAACTATACGTGACAGCGGGGGCGCTCAGTTCGACCATTACCGTGCTGGGAATGCTGGCAGCGCCTCGATTGGCGCTTCCCGATGGATGGATCTGGGGTGCGGCATTCATCGCTGGCTTCGCTCTTCGCGCGGCAGCCATTCAGTGGCAACTCGGCCTGCCCAGCTATGGTCGGTCAAGCATCGATGCCGAAAGGGAGGCGGATGTGTGTGCCTCACCGCCTCCCTCGGGTCCGGACGGTACTTAGCCGCCCAGATCGTTGTCTGATGCCTGCTCGCCCGGCAGCGGTCCGCCGGGATAGGCCGGCAGCGGTTCGTCAGACTGCAAAGTCGGAGCCTGCTGGCCCACTCGCTCGCGCGCCGCGATGTAACTGGCATCGCTCCACTGCAGGTCGTCTCCGCGCGCGCGGGTCGTATCGCCCGCTTCGTAGGCACTGCCACGATAGCCGCCGATATCGATCTCTTCGATGCGACCGTCATTGCCGATCCGACATGTGAAGGCGTCGCCATTGTAAAGCGAACCACGAACGTTCCAGCCTTCGGCGGTACGATCGACACCGTCGACGCTTTCCACGCGAACGTCGCGTTCGATGCGGCTCACGCACTGATCGACAGCGCTGTCGAGCCCTGACGAACCGGTACTGCGACGGCGATCGCGACGATCATAATCACGGTCGTAATCGCGCGTGCGGCGATAGTCATAGTCACGGTAGCGATCGCGCTTCCGATCATTTGCCGCGCTGGCGATCGCGGCAATCCCACCGATGATGAGAACCCCCGCCAATACGTCGCCCGCATCGACACGGTGGCGATGAGGGTGGCGATACCATCCACGACTTCCCCAGCGACGGTGATGCTTTGCAATATCGGTCTCACCGTCGTAGCGGCTCTGCTCGAATTGCGAATGGGTTGCGCCGCCTTGCATCTGCGTGGTCGGCAAGTCGGCGGCGGCAGCTGGCGTAGCGATCATGGCGGCGGCCGCCATCAGCCCGGCGATAGCCCCGGCGCGTGCATTGGTAAGCATCGATGCTCCCTCCTGTTCAGGTGCGAGCGGCCACCAATCGCTCTTGAATACCGCACGCAAATAGGCGGTACAGGCTGACCTTAGCCTGAACCGCCCATCGCACAAAACCTTGTCGCGGATGATAAGGAACGGGGCGACACGGACCCAATGCTCTCCGGCACCCCGCTCCAGTTTGTCCGGGAATTATCGCAGGCCGCGAATGCCCCGGAAGTTGACTTGCGGACGGCCTCGGCCATCGAGCCAGCATGTGAACTTACCGCGATCGTATCCGCGGTTGCCATAGCCGTAGCCATAACCGCGCAGGCCTTCGACTTCGATGCGGCCCTTCACGCGGAAGCCATAGCGCGTCCGGTCGATGTCGCGGATCTGGGTCACATCGGCATAGCGGTAGCCACCGAAGCGGCGCGCCTGGCGCTCGGCTGCGCGGACGCAGCGTTCTACAGCACGGCGGCCATTGTAATAACCTCGGTGGCCACGATAACCGCGATCGTAATAGCGATCTTTGTAACGCCGGTCGCGATAACGGCGGTCATGATAGCGGTCTTTGTCGCCATCGAACGCGCCGGCAAGAGCGGCGATCCCGCCAATGACGAGCGCGCCGGCGATCACATCGCCTGCGTCCACGCCTTTGTCGCGATGGCGGTAGTCGTCGGCTGCTGCAGGGGTGGCGGTCGCCAGGGCCATCGCGCCAGCCGCGACAGTCCCGAGCGTGCCTTTTGTGAGAGTCTTCTTGAGAGTCTTCATAAGGGTCTTCCTCGGGTTTGCCGGAACGGGATTGCCCCGGCTGCGAGGCCCTTATGAGTGATTCGCCCTGTGATGAGCCTGAAGCGGCTTTACAGCATTTATTCAGCTTAAACAGCATTTACCTGAACAGTATGAATCCGCCCTTTTCTGCGGGTTTCACACCAAATCGCCTAATCGAGCGCCGCCAGCACGTCCTTTGTAAACGCCGCGATATCAAAGCGCGTGCCGACCATGTCCTCGCCGCGACGGACAATCACGACGTTTCGAGAAGGTACGACCACGACATACTGACCGCGATTGCCGCGCGCTGCGAAAGCATCGTCTGGGATGCCTTCGAAGGCGTTGCCTTCCGGCCTACGGAACGTCCACCAGCCCGCGCCATAGCCCCACTCTGTGCCCTCGGGCTGAGGACCGGACGGGTCGGAGACGTATTCGCGCCAGTTTTCGGGGAGAAGCCGCTCACCGTTCCAGACGCCACCATTAAGATAGAGTTGGCCGAGCGTTGCAAGATCGCGCGCCGTGGTCCAGACTTGGCTGGAGAGTACGTAGTTTCCGCGAATATCGGTCTCAGCGACACTTTGATCCATACCGAGCTTCGCGAAGAATTCGTGCGGCGGGTAATATCGCAGGAAGCTGTCGATCGCTTTCACTGCCATCAGCGTGTCGTTATTGGCGTAGCGGTAGACCGTCCCCGGCTTATTGACGAGCGGCCAGTGTGCGGCGCTTTCATCCACCGTGGTCCCGCCCCAGTATAGCGGATCGGTGCGATTGCCCGGCGTATCGGAATATCGCCCCGTCGCCATGCGCAGCGCGTGATCGATTGTGATCGCGTTGCGCGGATCTCCGGCCCCGCCTGCACGCCAATAATTTGGGCCGATGGGATCATTGACGTCGAATTCGCCCGACTGCACCGCCGCACCGACCAGCGTGGCGGCGATACTCTTTGCGACCGACCATGTGCGCTGGGGGGTCGTTTCGTCGAATCCCTTGCGGAAGACCGCTTCTTCTTCCACCAATTCTCCCTGGGCGTCTGACCGGCGGACGACCACGGCCGTGGTTCGCCCTTCGCCGTATGTCGTGCCCAGCGCGTTGGAGAGGACGAGTCCGAGCCCTTCGGGGCGGTGACCGTATGATTTGGATCCCTCGACGGTCTCTACTTCGAAGACCATCCCGTCTAACTCACCGCCCTCAGCCTGATCTTCCTTGGTAGAGAGGGGGACGGAAGCGGTGGGATTGCTTATGTCTTCCGGCGCGCCAATCGGCAGGACAGAACAGCCGGTTTCCGGACCATAATAGGCCGCAATCCGGTCGGGCATGCCTTCGGCCCATTCGACCTGAACATGCGCGATCTGCCCTGAAGGACGGCGCACGATCTCGTACGGAAGCTCGCGGACCATCGGATCGAGCTTCGGGTAGATCCCCGTCAGTTCCCACTCGTGGATGCTCTCGGGACTGCGCGTCGTGCCGTTGCGTTCGGCGATCGCGATCCCGCTGCACAGGAACAGCGCCTTGTATCCGGCGGCAAGCGCGCGGTCGTATCGTGCATCGAGCTGTTCCTGAGCGGATTGGGCTGTAAGAGGCGCCGCGAAAGCGATGGCCGCTCCGGCGGCGAATATGAGCTTGTGCATGGCTGCAGACCCTAACTGCCACCACGCAAAAGAAAAGGGCCGGCGAATCTGTCCGCCAGCCCTTCAAAACCGTTGGTTGAGACGCTTTGCTTACGCGTCTTCGTACTCGTCCGCTTCGCTCATGTCCGGACCGGAGTTCTGCCCCTTCGCGTCTTCATCGCGGTCGACGAATTCGATAATCGCCATCTGCGCGCTGTCGCTGTCGCGATAGCCGGCCTTGATGATGCGGGTATAGCCGCCATCGCGGTCCGAATAACGTTCGGCCAGAACGTCGAACAGCTTCTTGAGCTGCGTTTCGTCGAGCAGGCGGGCCTGCGCGAGGCGACGGTTCGAAAGGCCGCCGCGCTTGGCCAGAGTAACCAGCTTTTCGACGTAGGGACGCAGTTCCTTCGCCTTGGGAAGCGTGGTCATGATCTGCTCGTGCTTGATGAGAGCAGCCGCCATGTTGCGGAACAGGGCCTTGCGGTGGCCCGATTTACGCGAAAGCTTACGCTGTGAAATTCCGTGACGCATCTTGTTTTTCCTTGGTTCGAAAAGGGCCCGTGTGAGGTAGCCCAGTGCTGGCGGCGCTTATCCGTTGCCGGAGGGCGCGCCGCCGATAGCCCTGATTAGCCGAGAAGTTCCTGTTCGAGCTTCTTGGCCATTTCTTCGATGTTCTCAGGTGGCCAGCCCGGGATGTCCATGCCGAGGCGCAGACCCATCGAGCTGAGCACTTCCTTGATCTCGTTAAGCGACTTGCGGCCGAAATTCGGCGTACGCAGCATCTCGGCTTCGGTCTTCTGGACCAGATCGCCGATATAGATGATGTTGTCGTTCTTGAGGCAGTTGGCCGAACGCACCGACAGTTCGAGCTCGTCAACCTTCTTGAGAAGGTAACGGTTAAGCTGGTTGGCGTCGTCTTCCTGCGGCTGCGCGGCCTGACCGATCATGGCCGACTGCGGCTGCGGGATTCCGTCTTCGAAATGGACGAACAGCGTCAGCTGGTCCTGGAGAATACGCGCGGCATAGGCCACGGCATCTTCGGGGGTGACGGTGCCGTCGGTTTCGATGGTCAGCGAGAGCTTGTCATAGTCGAGCTCCTGGCCAACACGGGCGTTCTCGACCTTGTAGCTCACCTGGCGAACCGGCGAGTAAAGCGAGTCAACCGGGATGAGGCCGATGGGAGCATCAGCCGGGCGGTTCTGCACGGCAGGCGAGTAACCTTTGCCGACATCTGCGGTCAGCTCCATATTGAGCGTCGCGCCTTCATCGAGGTGGCACAGGACAAGGTCCTTGTTCATCACTTCGATGTCGCCGGTTACAGCGATGTCGCCCGCCTTCACTTCGGCAGGGCCGGTGACGGAAAGCTGCAGGCGCTTGGGGCCCTCGCCTTCCATCTTGAGCGCGATCTGCTTCACGTTGAGGACGATATCGGTCACGTCCTCGCGCACGCCGGCGAGCGACGAGAATTCGTGAAGCACATTCTCGATCTTGATCGAGGTGATCGCAGCGCCCTGGAGCGAGCTCAGAAGCACGCGGCGCAGCGCATTGCCGAGCGTGAGACCGAAGCCACGTTCGAGCGGTTCGGCAACGAAGGTTGCCTTGCGGGTCTTGTCGCCGCTTTCCTTGACTTCAAGGGTGTTGGGTTTCTTCAGTTCCTGCCAGTTCTTCGTGTTGACGGACATGGATTTCCCCTAATTCGCTATGCAGCGGGTTTGAATTGTGTGCGGACCGGGGCGCCTTGTGGGGCGCGTCCGGTCCGAGGAAGTCTCGGCGGCCCGAAAGCCGCCGGGGCAGGTCGGATCAGACGCCTGTGTCAGACCCTGCGACGCTTCGACGGACGGACCCCGTTGTGCGGGATCGGCGTCACATCGCGAATCGACGTGATGTTAAAGCCGACAGCGGCGAGACCGCGCAGCGCGCTCTCGCGGCCCGAACCCGGGCCCTTCACTTCGACTTCGAGGGTGCGAACACCATGCTCGGCAGCCTTCTTGCCGGCGTCGTCTGCAGCGACCTGTGCTGCGTACGGAGTCGACTTGCGGCTGCCCTTGAAGCCCATCATGCCGGCGCTGGACCAGCTGATCGCATTGCCCTGCGCATCGGTGATGGTGATCATGGTGTTGTTGAAGCTGGCGTTGATGTGCGCAACGCCGCTCGTGATGTTCTTTCTGTCGCGGCGCCTTACTTTGCCGGGTTCGCGTGCCATTTCTCGTATTCCTTATTGAATGCGGGTGAAGGAAAAAGCCTCGGGACTAGCCCAGCTTACTTCTTCTTCCCGGCGATCGGCTTGGCCTTGCCCTTGCGGGTACGGGCGTTGGTGTGCGTGCGCTGGCCGCGAACGGGCAGCTGGTTGCGGTGACGAAGACCGCGATACGAACGAAGGTCCATCAGACGCTTGATGTTCATCGCGGTGTTGCGACGGAGGTCGCCTTCGACGGTGTAATCCTCGTCGATCGTCTCGCGGATGCGCAGGATTTCCTCATCGGTGAGATCCTGCACACGTGCACTGTGATCGATGCCAAGCTTATCGGCAATCTTGACGGCCGTGGTGCGGCCGATTCCGTGAATGTAGGTGAGCGCGATAATCACGCGCTTGTTGGTGGGGATATTTACCCCGGCAATACGAGCCACTTAATTCTCCATGCTCCACAGAGGTTTACGACTGGTCCGCCGTTGCCTCTATCTCAACGCTCAATTCATTCTCCTGCTCGAGCCGCATGAAACGGCAAAAAGCCCGGTTGCGGCGCGCATTTAGCGGCCACGTGCCGGACTTGGTTCGAACATGTCGAATGAAGGCGCGCTTAGTGTGATTCTGCTGTGAGGTCAACAGCTAGCCACGCATAATCGACCGAGCCGCCGATATGGGAGGCGGACGGGATCTTTCAAGTGTTGTAATACACCCCTTCGTGCGGCGGGTCAAAACACGCCCGGGGCGACCTGTGGGTGAGTTGGCTCCGGTTTATCCCTCGTCGCTGAGATCGCCGAAGACCTCGTCGACACTCGGTGTGTCATCTTCCTCGGTCGGCGCATCTTCCGTGGCACCGTCGTCTGTCTCTTCTGCGGCCTCTTCGTCAGGTTCAGGTGTGGGCTCGGGCTCCTTGTCCACCCTCCCCAGCTTTGATGCGAGACCATCGAGTTGCTGAGTCATCACTCCGTCGACCGCCTTTGAGATGACCGGCGTTTCGTAACGCATCCGCCCGCCAACATTGTACTCCCACACTATGCGCGTGCCTTCGTCGACCGTGCTGATGGCGATCGTGAGGATACCGGTGACAGGTTCGCTCTGAAGCGGACCGAGCGCGCCGACCATGCGCAGCGCGCTTTCGGGATAGGCCTGGATCACCCGCATGTGCTCGACGCTGCCTTCAAGCGTGATGCGGTTCTCTTCCTCGGTTTCGGGAATCTTCTCGCAGAAACAGCCGCCAGCCTGCGGTCGGATTGTCATGTTCGCCGCATCGCCCGACCAGGTGTGCGCATCGTTCCACCAGTTGGAAGGCGTGATCAGCTCAAGCCAGACCTGCTTCGGGCTCGCCTCAACGATCGCCTGGTCGCGGGTAACGAAACCCTTGTCGTCTTCCTCAATCACCTCAGCGGCAAGCGGTCCGCTAGCCAAAAGAGCAGTGAAAGCTGTGATAGCGAAAAGGCGCATGACCCAAATCTCCTTTGGTCCATGGCTTAAGCGAATGGATGGGGGAACGAAACCCCGCCTCGCCTAACGGCCCAGGATTGCGTCGATCGAAGCGGCGACTTCGTCGATATTCGCCATCCCGTCCACCCGGCTGACGATCCCGCGCTCTTCGTAACCCGGCAGGATCGGCGCGGTCTTGGCGCGGTATTCGTCCATGCGGGTGCGCACGGTTTCCTCGTTATCGTCGGGACGGCGCTTGAACTCGGTTGAGCCGCAGACATCGCACACGCCCTCCTTGGCGGGCGGATTGGCGGTGTCGTGATAGAGCGCGCCGCACTTCGCGCAGCTGAAGCGGCCCGTAATGCGCTCGACCAACGCATCGACATCGACATCGAGTTCGATCACGTGGTCGAGACTGCGACCGTGCTTCGCGAGGATCCGGTCGAGATCATCCGCCTGCGCGGCGGTGCGAGGATAGCCGTCGAAGATCGCGCCCTGATCGGCCGGCATTTCGGCGAGGTTTTCATCGATCAGCGAAGAAACGATCTCGTCTGAAACCAGCTCGCCGCGATCCATTACCGCCTTCGCCTGAAGTCCGACGGGGGTCTGGGCCTTCACAGCTGCGCGCAGCATGTCACCGGTCGAAAGCTGGCGCATGCCGTGGCGCTCGACGAGCCCGGCGCTTTGCGTACCCTTGCCTGCGCCCGGAGGGCCGAGAAGAATGATGTTCACCGAATAACCCCCTTCTGGCGCGGGGCCTCATGGCTCTTCCGCGCGTCTTAAAGTCACCCGACGCGCTTAGCGCATACGGCCTTTGAGCTTAGCCTTCTTGATGAGGTCACCGTATTGGTGCGCCAGCAGGTGCGACTGGATCTGGCTCAGCGTGTCGACCGTGACATTCACAACGATCAGCAGGCTGGTGCCGCCTAGGAACAGCGGAATGCCGGTCTGGCGGATCACGTATTCAGGCAGCACGCAGACGAAGGTCAGGTAAATCGCGCCGACCACGGTGATGCGTGTGAGCACGTATTCCAGATAGTCTGCAGTTCGCTTGCCCGGACGGATACCCGGAATGAAGCCACCACCTTTTTTCAGATCTTCCGCGCGCTCTTCAGGGTTGAAGACGACTGCGGTGTAGAAGAAAGTGAAGAAGATGATGCCGAGACCGTAAAGCGTCAGATACAAGATCGCACCCGGCTGCAGCACCTGGTTCAGCGTCACGATCACGCTGCCAAACGTGCTTTCGGTATCGACCGAGTTACCCGCAAACTGCGAGATCGTCAGCGGCAAAAGCAGGATCGAGCTGGCAAAGATCGGAGGGATCACGCCTGCGGTGTTGAGCTTCAGCGGCAGGTAGGAATTGTCCTGCTGCATCGGACCGTTCTGCGTCGCACGTTTCGGGTATTTGACGAGAAGGCGACGCTGAGCGCGTTCTACAAAAGAGATGAGCAGGATCAGCACGACCACCATGACGATGAAACCGATGATGATACCCGGCGCGATCGAACCGGTACGTCCGCCCTCGAAGAGATTGGCTGTGAATGTGGGGAACTGGGCGACGATGCCCGCCATGATGATCAGCGAAACGCCATTGCCGATCCCTCGCGAAGTGATCTGTTCACCCAGCCAAAGCAGGAACATGGTGCCACCGATAAGGCTGATCACCGCGCCGATACGGAACATGTAACCCGGCTCGACCACAGCTGCGATACCCGCCTGACCCGCGAAGCTTTCAAGGCCGACCGCAAGGAAATATCCCTGGATCGCGCACAGAAATACTGTGCCGTACCGGGTGTACTGGTTCAGCTTCTGCCGGCCAGTCGCACCCTCTTTCTTGAGAGCTGCGAGCGTCGGGTGCAACGCCGAGGCCATCTGCACGACGATAGATGCGGTAATATAGGGCATGACGCCGAGCGCGATGAGGCTCATCCGCTCAAGGCTGCCGCCCGAGAACATGTTGAACATGTCGAGTACGCCGCCCCGTCCGAGATCGGCGAGGTCCTGAAGCGCGGAAGGATTGACCCCCGGCAGCGGAACATAGCTCAGGAAGCGGAAAACGATCAGCGCGCCGATCGTGAACCAGATGCGTTGGCGCAGCTCGGTTGCCTTGGCGAAATTGCCAAGGTTCATATTGCTGGCGATACTGTCGGCGCGTGATGCCATTGTAGCTAGTCGATCCTAATCGTACGCCGGCCCGTCCCGGCTCAGAACGGATAGATAGGGAGCAGGTTCTCGAATGTCGAACCCTTGCCCCCCAACTTTATCGTTTCAGTCTGCCTTTTCGGCAGCTTTTTCGGCCTTAGCGGCGGTTACTTCGACGCTGCCGCCAGCCTTTTCGACCGCGGCAACCGCGCCCTTGGTCGCACCGGTCACGACGAACTTGGCCTTGGCCTTGATCTCGCCCTTCCCGAGCAGACGGACGCCGTCTTTGCCACCGCGTGCAAGACCCGCCTCGCGCAGGACCTCTTCGGTGATGTTCTTCTTGGCGTCGATCTTCTTCGCGTCGATGAATTTCTGGACCATGCCCACGTTCACCTCGGCATAGTCCTTGCCGAACGGGTTGTTGAAGCCGCGCTTCGGCAGGCGCATGTGAAGCGGCATTTGGCCGCCTTCAAAGCCCTTGATGCTGACGCCCGAACGGCTCTTCTGGCCCTTCTGGCCGCGTGCTGCCGTCTTGCCCTTGCCCGAGCCGATACCACGGCCCACGCGCATCCGACCCTTGCGGGCGCCGGCGTTGTCTTTGATTTCGTTCAGTTTCATGATGTTTGCACTCGCTTTCGCTTTTGTTCGCGCTGAGAGGAGGAAAGCCCCGCCCCAAGTAAATATGCGGGCGGGACTTTTCGTGTCTTGCTTAGTCGACCACTTCGACGAGATGCGGGATCTTGGCGATCGCGCCGCGAACTTCAGGGGTATCCTGACGTTCGACAACTTTGTGCATCTTGTTGAGCCCAAGACCGATCAGGATCTTGCGCTGGCTTTCGGGACGACGGATCGGCGAACCGATCTGCTTGATCTTCACTGTCTTCTTGGCAGCCATTGATCTTACTCCACAACTGCTGCGGCGTCGGCTTCTGCCTCGGCCTTGTCAGCGCCGCCGCGACCCAGCAGGTCGGCGACTTTCTTGCCGCGACGCTGTGCAACCGACTTCGGCGAAGTCTGGTTCACAAGCGCGTCGAAGGTGGCGCGGATCATATTGTATGGGTTCGACGTGCCGACCGATTTGGTCACGACGTCTGCAACGCCAAGGCTTTCGAACACGGCACGCATTGGACCACCGGCGATGATACCGGTACCCGGAGGTGCCGTGCGGATGGTCACCTTGCCGGCACCGAAACGACCGTTTGCGTCATGGTGCAGCGTACGGCCTTCCTTGAGCGCAACGCGGATCATGTGCTTGCGAGCAGCGGCGGTTGCCTTGGTGATCGCCTCTGGCACTTCGCGGGCCTTGCCCTTGCCGAAGCCAACGCGACCCTGGCCGTCACCGACGACGACGAGTGCCGCAAAGCCGAAACGCTTACCACCCTTCACCGTCTTCGAGACGCGGTTGATGTGCACCAGCTTTTCGATGATGCCGTCATCTTCCTCTTCGCGGCGACCGCCACGACGATTGTCACGACCACCACGGCCACGGCCACCGCCATCGCGGTTGCCGCCACGGCCACGACCGCGACCCTGCCGGGGCTCTTCGGTCTTGGCTTCTTCGGTCGGCTGAGCCGTGGGCTCTTGAGCTGCCGACTGGTTGTCTGCCGCTTCCGAGGGAGTTTCCGCAGCTGCAGGAACGTCCGCTTCTGCCTTTGCAGCAGCAGCTTCCGGCGTTTCGGTAACTTCGGGAGTTGCCGCCGCTTCGGTGTTTTCTTCTGGTTTCTTTTCGTCAGCCATGATCAGAACTCCAGCCCGCCTTCGCGAGCGGCATCGGCCAGCGCTTTCACGCGGCCATGGAACAGGAACCCGCCGCGATCGAACACGACAGTGGTCACGCCGGCCTTCTTGGCGGCAGCGGCGATATCCTTGCCGACCTTTGCGGCAGCATCGACGTTCGCACCCGACGACTTTTCGCCAAGGGTCGATGCAGCAGCGACGGTCTTGCCTGCGGCATCGTCGATGATCTGCGCGTAGATGTGACGGCCAGTGCGGTGCACCGACAGGCGCGGCTTGTCACCGGCACGAGCGCGAAGCGCGGTGCGAACACGGCGACGGCGACGTTCAAAGAGAGAGAGCTTTGCCATCTTACTTCTTCTTCCCTTCCTTGCGGAAGACATATTCGCCCCGATACTTGATGCCCTTGCCCTTGTAGGGTTCGGGCTTGCGCCAGCGGCGGATCTCGGCGGCAAACTGGCCGACGGCCTGCTTGTCGATGCCGGAGATTTCGACCGTGGTCTGATCGGGCGTCTTCACTTCGATACCTTCAGGCACATCGAGATCGACATCGTGGCTGAAACCGAGCTGCAGCTTGAGCTTCTTGCCCTGTGCCTGCGCACGGTAGCCGACACCGGAAATCTCGAGCGTCTTCGAAAAGCCTTCGGTCACGCCTTCGACGAGGTTCGACACCAGCGTGCGCTGCATGCCCCAGTAGGAGCGCGCCTGCTTGCTGTCGTTGGCCGGGTTAACCTGGATTTCCTCGCCCTCGACCTTGTAGTCGATAAGGTCGGAAAGGCCCATCGAAAGGGTGCCCTTCGGACCCTTCACGGTCAGCGTGCCTTCTTCGATATTGGCCGTCACCCCGCTGGGGATGGCGACCGGCTTCTTACCAATGCGGCTCATCAGAAGACCTCCGCAAGCACTTCGCCGCCGACCTTGTTTTCGCGGGCTTCGGCGTCCGAGAGGACACCGCGCGGAGTCGAGACGATGGTGATGCCAAGGCCGTTGCGCACGGTCGGAAGCTCTTTTGAACCCGAGTAGACGCGGCGGCCTGGCTTGGAAACGCGAGCGACGTGTTTGATTGCCGGTTCGCCCTCGAAATACTTCAGTTCGATCCGCAGCGCCTTGTGCTTGCCGGTTTCGTCTTCGCTGTAGCCACGGATGTAGCCTTCGCGCTGAAGAACCTCGAGCACGTTTGCGCGCAGCTTTGAGGCCGGCGAAAGGACGGAGTCCTTCTTCGCCTGCTGGCCGTTGCGGATGCGGGTGAGCATATCACCCAGAGGATCGGTCATTGCCATGTTCTATGTCCTCACCAGCTCGACTTCGTCAGGCCGGGGATCATGCCCCGGTTGCCGAGTTCACGCAGTTCGATACGGTTGATGCCGAACTTGCGGTAATAGCCGCGCGGGCGGCCGGTGGTGGCGCAGCGATTGCGAACCCGGGTCGGGTTCGCGTTGCGCGGGATTTCAGCCATCTTGAGGCGCGCGATCAAACGCTCGCTCTCGTCCAGGCTCTCGTCATTCGCGATCGCCTTCAGCTTCTCGTACTTCGCTGCGTATTTCTTCACGAGCTTCTTGCGACGCTCGTTCTTGTTGATGGAACTCAGTTTCGCCATTGGACTTAAGCTCTCTTTCCTTCTCGGCTCACGCCGCTTCTTTCTGGTCGGCCGCAGCTTCACCGCGGAACGGGAAGCCGAACAGACGGAGCAGCTCACGCGCTTCTTCGTCGGTCTTGGCAGTGGTGGTGACGATAATGTCCATACCGCGCACCTTCTCGATCTTGTCGTAGCTGATCTCGGGGAACACGATCTGTTCCTTGAGACCCATCGCGTAGTTGCCGCGACCGTCGAACGACTTGGCATTCACGCCGCGGAAGTCGCGGATGCGGGGCATTGCGATGGTGACGAGGCGATCCAGGAATTCGTACATCCGGTCGCGGCGCAAGGTGACCTTGCAACCGATCGGCATGCCTTCGCGCAGCTTGAACTGTGCGATCGATTTCTTGGCGCGGGTGATGACCGGCTTCTGACCGGCGATCAGGGCCATCTCTTCCGCAGCCGTCTGGACCTTCTTCTTGTCCTGGCTCGCTTCGCCAACACCCATATTGAGCGTGATCTTTTCAAGCTTCGGCACTTCGAGGCGGTTCTTGTAACCGAATTTCTCGGTCATCGCCTTGACGATTTCGTCCTCGTACTTCTGCTTCAGGCGTGGAGTGTAATCAGCCATCGATGGTCTCCCCACTCTTCACGGCGACACGCACCTTCTTGCCGTCCTTCTCTTCGAAACGGACGCGGGTGGGCTTGCCATCCTTGGGATCGGCCACAGCAACCTTCGAGATGTGCATCGGAGCCGGGAAACGGTCGATGCCACCTTGCGGGTTCTGCTGGCTCGGCTTGCGGTGACGGGCGACGACATTGATGCCTTCGACAACGATCTTGCCTTCCTTCGGCAGGACCTGCTGGACGGTGCCGGTGCGGCCCTTGTCCTTGCCCGAAAGCACAACAACGGTGTCGCCCTTCTTGATCTTAGCGGATGCCATCTTAGAGCACCTCCGGAGCGAGGCTGATGATCTTCATGAAGCCGCGGCCGCGCAGTTCGCGAACCACCGGGCCAAAGATACGAGTGCCGATCGGTTCCTCGCTCTTGTTCACGAGAACGGCAGCATTGCTGTCAAAACGGATCACGCTGCCATCGGGACGGCGGACGTCCTTCTTGGTGCGCACGATCACGGCGCGGTGAACGTCGCCCTTTTTGACCTTTGCACGCGGCTGGGCTTCCTTCACGGAAACCACGATCACGTCGCCAACGGAGGCAAACCGACGCTTCGACCCGCCCAGCACCTTGATGCACTGGACGCGCTTTGCGCCGCTATTGTCCGCGACGTCGAGATTGGATTGCATCTGGATCATTGATCCGGTTCCTTCTCTTGGCTTGCTGGGACACCCGATACTGACCGGGGCTCAGCAGTTCCTCGTCAAATTACTCTGCGCCGCCCGGGGTGGCTTCCGCCACTTCGAGATCGGCTTCGATTGCCTGGGTGCCGCCTGCGACGACCCGGTCCTTGACCAGCCACGTCTTGGTCTTGGAGATCGGCTTGGTCTCCTCGATCCGTACGACGTCGCCCATGGCGTATTCGTTGTTCTCGTCGTGAGCGTGATACTTCTTCGAGCGACGGATGATCTTCCCGTAGAGCGGGTGCTTCACCTTGCGTTCGACCAGCACGGTCACGGTCTTGTCGGTCTTGTCGGAGGTGACAGTCCCGATCAGGATACGTTTCGGCATTGTCTACTCCTTACGCCTTGGCTGCGGCAGTAGCCGCGCGCTCGTTCTGCAGCGTCTTGATCTGGGCGATCGTGCGACGAACTTCGCGGATGCGCGAAGGCTTCTCGAGCTGATTGGTCGCAGCCTGGAAGCGCAGGTTGAACTGCTCGCGCTTGAGCTCGGTGAGCTGGGCGCTGAGCTGGTCGTCGGTCTTCGTGCGAAGATCTTCGATAGCGTTGGCCATTATTCGCCTCCCAGGTGGCTGGTGTCGCCCAGGCGGGCGACGACCTTGGTCTTGATCGGCAGCTTCATGGCTGCACGTTCGAATGCGGATGCGGCGAGCGGGCCCGGAACACCGTCAAGCTCGAACAGGATGCGGCCCGGCTTCACGCGAGCTGCCCAGTATTCGACGGAGCCCTTACCCTTACCCTGACGAACTTCGGCAGGTTTCTTGGACACGGGCACGTCGGGAAAGACGCGAATCCACAGGCGACCCTGACGCTTGATGTGGCGGGTGATCGCACGACGCGCGGCTTCGATCTGGCGAGCGGTGATACGCTCGGGCTCGAGAGCCTTGAGGCCGTAGGAGCCGAAATTCAGATCGGTGCCGCCCTTGGCGTTACCGTGAATCTTGCCCTTGAAGGCCTTGCGGTACTTGGTTTTTTTCGGTTGTAGCATTGTCTTTTACCTCAACGGGCCGCCAATCAGCGGGCCGGCCTCACGCCGGACGTCTGCGCTTCCATCATCAGGCGATCTTGCGCGGTCGGATCGTGGGCGAGGATCTCGCCTTTGAAGATCCACACCTTGATGCCGATGATGCCGTAAGCGGTCAGAGCTTCGGTTTCAGCGTAGTCGATGTTTGCGCGCAGGGTGTGCAGCGGCACACGGCCTTCGCGGTACCACTCGACGCGGGCGATTTCAGCGCCGCCAAGACGGCCACCGCATACGATCTTGATGCCTTCAGCGCCAAGACGTAGTGCAGACTGCACGGCACGCTTCATGGCGCGACGGAATGCTACACGGCGAACCAGCTGGTCGGCCACGCCCTGAGCGACGAGCTTCGCATCGATTTCCGGCTTGCGGATCTCGACGATGTTCAACTTCACTTCGCTTTCGGTCATGGTTGAAAGCTTGGCGCGCAGCTTTTCGATGTCCGCGCCCTTCTTGCCGATGATGACACCGGGGCGAGCCGCGTAGATCGAGATGCGGCACAGCTTGGCCGGACGCTCGATCACAACCTTCGAAATCGCTGCCTGCGGCAGGTTCTCGAGGATATACTTGCGGATCTTGATGTCCTCGGCGAGCAGCGCGGCATAGTCGCGCCCTTCGGCGTACCAGCGGCTGTCCCAGGTGCGGTTGATCTGCAGGCGCAGACCGATCGGATTACTCTTCTGACCCATCTTACGCTTCCTCGTCTTCGCGAACCACGATCCGGAGCCGGCTGAACGGCTTCAGGATACGGGTCGACTTACCGCGACCGCGCGTGTGGAACCGCTTCATGGTGATCGACTTGCCGACCGAGGCTTCCGCCACGACGAGCGCATCGACGTCCAGGTTGTGGTTGTTTTCGGCATTGGCGATCGCGCTTGCGAGCACCTTGCTGGCGTCCTTCGCCATCGCCTTCTTCGAGAAAGCGAGGATGTTCATGGCCTCTTCGGCCTTCTTGCCGCGGATCAGTTCGGCAACGAGGTTGAGCTTCTGCGCCGAACCACGGATCGTGGTGCCGACGGCCAGCGCCTCATTGTCCGCAACGCGGCGGGGTGCTTTTGCCTTACTCATCAGCGCTTGCCCTTCTTGTCGGCAGCGTGGCCCGGGAAGTTGCGTGTGGGCGCAAATTCACCAAGCTTGTGGCCAACCATTTCTTCCGAAACCGAAACGGGGATGAATTTCTGACCGTTGTAGACGTTGAACGTGAGCCCAACGAACTGCGGGAGGATCGTCGAAC
The DNA here is from genome assembly GCF_009363635.1 of Erythrobacter sp. THAF29. Taxonomy (GTDB): domain Bacteria; phylum Pseudomonadota; class Alphaproteobacteria; order Sphingomonadales; family Sphingomonadaceae; genus Erythrobacter. The sequence goes on from NZ_CP045392.1 coordinate 2,466,407, forward strand.
GGCGCGACCAGGTCTTGATCGGCTTCGAGTTTCCGGCTTCCTGCGCGTCCTCGGCCTTCTTGAGAAGGCTGAGTTCCACAAACGGACCTTTCCAAACGGAACGTGCCATCGTGTCTTACCTTTTCTTCTTCGCGTGACGCGAACGGATGATCATCTTGTCCGTCTGCTTGTTCTTGCGGGTGCGGGCGCCCTTGGTCGGCTTGCCCCACGGAGTGACCGGGTGACGACCACCGCTGGTGCGGCCTTCACCACCGCCGTGCGGGTGATCGACCGGGTTCTTGGCAACACCGCGAGTGAGCGGACGACGGCCCTTCCAGCGGGTGCGACCTGCCTTGCCGAAATTCTGGTTCTGGTTGTCAGGGTTCGACACCGCGCCAACCGTACCCATGCAATCGGCGCGCAGGTAACGCTGCTCGCCCGAATTGAGGCGAACGATGACCATGCCGCGGTCACGACCGACGATCTGGACATAAGCGCCTGCCGAACGGGCGATCTGGCCACCCTTGCCCGGCTTCATCTCGACATTGTGGCAGATCGTGCCGACCGGCATCTGACCCAGAAGCATGGCATTGCCCGGCTTCGTGTCGACCTTTTCGCCTGCAACCACCGAGTCGCCGACAGCGAGACGCTGCGGACAGATGATGTAGGCGAATTCGCCGTCCTCATACTTGATGAGAGCGATGAACGCGGTGCGGTTGGGGTCGTATTCGATCCGTTCGACCGTCGCGGGAACATCCCATTTGCGACGCTTGAAGTCGATGAAGCGGTACTTCTGCTTGTGACCGCCCGCGATACCGCGCGAGGTCACGTGACCCTTGTTGTTCCGGCCACCGGTCTTGCGCTTGCCTTCCGTGAGCGACTTCACCGGACCGCCTTTGTGAAGGCCCGACTTGTCGACGAGGATGAGGCCGCGGCGTGCGGGGCTCGTCGGTTTGTAGTTCTTGAGTGCCATGATCCAGGTCCGCCTCAGATACCGCTGGTGATGTCGATCATCTCGCCTTCGGCGAGCGTCACGACAGCCTTTTTGAAATCCGAACGCTTATAGGGCTTGCCCCGCCAGCGCTTCGTCTTGCCCTTGGTGAGAATGGTGTTCACCTTGACGACCTTCTTGTCGTAGATCGCCTCGACCGCTTCCTTGATCTGCGGCTTGGTTGCATCATTCGCCACCTTGAAGACCACCGCATTATTCTCCGAAGCCATGGTCGACTTTTCGGTGATGTGCGGGGCCAGGATCACGTCGTAGTGACGGGCATCAACTTCCTGCTTTTTAGCCATTGAAGCGCGCCTCCAGCTTTTCGACCGCGTCCTTGGTGAGGACAAGCGTGTCGTGGTTGAGAATGTCGTAGACGTTGGCGCCTGCGGCGGGGAGGACGTTGACACCCACGAGGTTGCCAGCGGCCTTCTTGAACCCGTCATTCACGGCGTCGCCGTCGATGAAGAGCACCTTGCCATTGAGGCCAGCCTTGTCGAAATGACCCTTGAGCACCTTCGTCTTGGCATCCTTGAGCTCGAGGCTGTCGACGACAACGAGGCCGTCTTTCGCCTTGCTCGAGAGCGCCATCTTCAGGCCGAGTGCGCGAACCTTCTTGTTCAGCGACTGGTTGAAGTCACGCTTGCGCGCGCCGTGCGCCTTGCCGCCGCCAATAAAGATCGGAGCGCCGCGATCGCCGTGGCGAGCGCCGCCCGAACCCTTCTGGGCGCCGAACTTCTTACCGGTGCGGGCAACATCCGAACGCTCGCGCGTCGGGCGTGCGGTGCCGCGGCGGTTTTCGAGCTGCCATGTGACAACTCGGTGCAGGATGTCGGCACGCGGCTCAACACCGAACACGGCATCGTTGAGCTCGATGTCGCCCGACGCCTTCCCGTCGATTTTCTGGACCTTCACCTTCATGGCTTAGTCTTCCTTCTTCTCGTCGGCAGCGGGAGCTTCAGCTGCGGGCGCATTGTCCTCGGCAGCCGCTTCCTCACCCTGCGACGGGGTTTCGATGGTTTCTTCCACCTTCGGAGCCTCGGCTTCGTTAGCAGCTTCGTCCTGAGGCTTTGCGGCCTCTACGACTGCGCCCGGGAACGGGAGGTCTTCGGGAAGCGGGAGCTTGATCGCGTCGCGGACCAGCAGCCAGCCATTCTTCGAGCCCGGAACCGAGCCCTTGACGAAGATGAGGCCGCGGTCGGCGTCGGTGCGAACCACTTCGAGGTTCATCTGGGTGCGCTGGCGGTCACCCATGTGACCGGCCATCTTCTTGCCCTTGAACACGCGGCCCGGATCCTGACGGTTACCCGTCGAACCGTGCGAGCGGTGCGAGATCGAAACGCCGTGGGTGGCGCGCAGACCGCCGAAGCCCCAACGCTTCATGGCGCCGGCAAAGCCCTTACCCTGGGTGTGGCCGGTGATGTCGACCTTCTGGCCGGCGACGAAGTGATCGGCGCTGATCAGCGAGCCGACGGGCACGAGGCCTTCTTCGTTTTCGACGCGGAATTCGGCGACGCGCTTCTTCAGCCCGACACCGGCCTTGCCGAAATGTTCACGCTGCGGCTTCGCCACGTTCTTCTGTTTTGCTTCGCCTGCACCGAGCTGGACTGCGAAATAGCCGTCCTTGTCGGCGGTGCGGTGCGAGACAACCTGGCAGTCTTCCAGGGCCAGAACGGTAACTGGCACGTGCCGACCGTCCTCCTGGAAGAGGCGGGTCATCCCAACCTTCTTTGCGATCACGCCAGTGCGCATCGTCTAAACTCCTAACAGAGGCACAAAGGGACCATCCCCAGGTGCGTGTCAGCCCAAATTGTCATGCATCGCCCCGCCCGGGCTGAGTGCCGCCCTGCCCGCTTTGGCAGTTTGGCTAGACGGGGGACGCAGCCCGAGCATGCTCGGCGGTATCCCAATGTCTTGCCGATCAATCCCTATCCAAGGGCGAGATCGACGGGGCCGTTGGAGCCCCAAGATTTTCTGGTCGTTTAGGGTCCTCCAGATGGACCTGATCGAGCGCTCGCTTAAGCCAGCTTGATCTCGACGTTGACGCCCGCGGCAAGATCGAGCTTCATCAAAGCGTCGACGGTCTGGGCGTTGGGCTGCACGATGTCGAGCAGCCGCTTGTAAGTGCGCACCTCGAACTGCTCGCGCGACTTCTTGTCGATGTGCGGGCCTCGGTTCACGGTGAACTTCTCGATACGCGTCGGCATGGGAATGGGGCCACGGATGAGAGCTCCGGTACGACGTGCTGTATCTGCAATCTCACCAGTTGCCTGATCGAGAACGCGGTGGTCGAACGCCTTGAGGCGAATACGGATATTCTGTGCTTCCATTTCCAATTACCGATGCGAAAGAGCCAAAGAACGGTTTCCCGCTCCCAAAAACAAAAGGCCAGCCCCGCTTCAGATCCCGTCTGCGGGCGGCCCAATCCAATTTCGTTACAACGGAAACGAATCTCCGCCGAAGTTGGCGCGCGTATATCGAGCGAGTGGGATTCTGGCAACCCCGTTCACGCACGAATTTTCGCGAGCCGTGCCAGGCGCGCGCCGCTCTACAAAACGGAATGCGCCTCACATAAATTGGGGCCCGGCTCACTCATGTGAACCGGGCCCCGAATTTACCCGCCTCTGAAGAGGCGATCAGCTTACTTCGTGATCTTCGAAACCACGCCCGAGCCAACGGTACGGCCGCCTTCGCGAATTGCGAAACGCAGGCCTTCGTCCATGGCGATCGGTGCGATCAGCTTGACGCCGATGGTCACGTTGTCGCCCGGCATGACCATCTCGGTGCCTTCGGGAAGGATCACTTCGCCGGTCACGTCGGTGGTGCGGAAGTAGAACTGCGGGCGGTAGTTGGCGAAGAACGGCGTGTGACGGCCACCTTCGTCTTTCGACAGCACGTAGACTTCTGCGTTGAACTCGGTGTGCGGGGTAACCGAACCCGGCTTCGCGAGAACCTGACCACGCTCGACTTCCTCACGGCCAACGCCGCGAATGAGGGCACCGATGTTGTCGCCGGCTTCACCGCGGTCAAGCAGCTTGCGGAACATTTCGACGCCGGTGACGGTCGTCTTGGTGGTTTCCTTGATCCCAACGATTTCGACTTCGTCGCCTACGTTCACAACGCCGGTTTCGACGCGGCCGGTCACAACCGTACCGCGGCCCGAGATCGAGAACACGTCTTCGATCGGCATGAGGAAATCCTTATCGACCGGACGGTCGGGCTGCGGGATGTATTCATCGACGGCAGCCATGAGTTCCTTGATCGAGTTTTCGCCGATTTCCGGATCGCGACCTTCGAGTGCGGCCAGAGCCGAGCCCTTGATGATCGGAACGTCGTCACCCGGGAAGCCGTATTCGCTGAGCAGCTCACGGATTTCCAGCTCGACGAGCTCGAGGATTTCCTCGTCGTCGACCTGGTCGACTTTGTTCATGTAAACAACCAGAGCGGGAACGCCGACCTGACGGGCAAGGAGGATGTGCTCGCGGGTCTGCGGCATCGGGCCGTCAGCAGCGTTCACAACCAAGATAGCGCCGTCCATCTGCGCTGCGCCGGTGATCATGTTCTTCACGTAGTCAGCGTGGCCCGGGCAATCGACGTGTGCGTAGTGACGATTGTCGGTTTCGTACTCGACGTGTGCGGTCGAGATGGTGATGCCGCGCTCACGCTCTTCGGGAGCCTTGTCGATGTTTGCAAAATCGACAGCCGAACCGAGGACCTTGGTGATCGCTGCGGTCAGGGTGGTCTTGCCGTGGTCAACGTGACCGATGGTGCCGACGTTCACGTGCGGCTTATTACGCTCAAACTTTTCCTTCGCCATTTCTCAAATTACCTCTGAGTTGAAATTGAATCCTGTGGGGGCAAGGTCGGCACCCGTGGAATCAGGCGCCGCCCCTAGACCTTGTCGCCTGCTTACGCAAGCTTCTCCTTGACTTCCTGCGCGACATTTGCCGGCACTTCGTCGTAGTGGCTGAACTGCATCGTGTACTGGGCACGGCCCTGAGTGAACGAACGCAACTCATTGACGTAGCCAAACATGTTGGCCAGCGGCACGAATGCCTCGACCGCCTGCGCGTTGCCGCGGCTGTCGGTACCCTGGATCTGACCACGGCGGCTGTTGAGGTCACCGATGACGTCGCCGAGGTAATCCTCAGGCGTCACGACCTCGACCTTCATCACCGGCTCGAGCAGCTTGATGCCGGCCTTCTGGGCGGCTTCACGCATTGCACCGCGACCCGTGATCTCGAAAGCCACTGTCGACGAGTCGACATCGTGGTACTTGCCGTCGATCAGGCGGATCGTGAAGTCGATGATGGGGAAGCCGACGAGGTGGCCGCTTTCGGCCTGCTCGCGCATGCCCTTTTCGACAGACGGGATATATTCGCGCGGAATGTTGCCGCCCTTGATCTCGTCGATGAAGATGATGCCCTGACCGCGCTCACCCGGAGTGACGACGACCTTGGCCTCACCGAACTGGCCCGAACCACCCGACTGCTTCTTGTGGGTGTAGGTAACCTCGACTTCGCGGGCGAGTGCTTCGCGGTAGGCCACCTGCGGCGCACCGACATTCGCTTCGACCTTGAACTCGCGCTTCATGCGATCGACGAGGATGTCGAGGTGAAGCTCGCCCATGCCTTTGATGATCGTCTGACCGGATTCGTGATCGGTCGAAACGCGGAACGAGGGATCCTCGGCAGCCAGGCGGTTGAGCGCGACGCCCATCTTTTCCTGGTCGGCCTTGGTCTTGGGCTCCACCGACAGTTCGATAACCGGATCGGGGAATTCCATCCGCTCGAGGATAATCGGGTTCGACGGATCGCAGAGGGTATCGCCGGTCGTCGTTTCCTTCAGACCCGCAATCGCGACAATGTCGCCGGCAAATGCTTCTTCGATGTCCTCGCGGTTATTCGAGTGCATCAGCAGCATGCGGCCGATCTTTTCCTTCTTGTCCTTCACCGAGTTCAGGACCGAGCCTTTGGTGAGCTTGCCCGAATAGATGCGGGTGAAGGTCAGCGAGCCAACGAAGGGATCGTTCATAATCTTGAACGCCAGCGCCGAGAACGGCTCGTCATCCGAAGACGGTCGCGTTGCCTTTTCGTCGGTGTCGGGAATGACGCCTTCGATGGCCGGAACGTCGAGCGGTGACGGCATGTAGTCGACCACCGCGTCGAGAAGGGGCTGGACGCCCTTGTTCTTGAACGCGCTGCCGCAAAGCACCGGAACGAACGCACGCTCCATCGTGCCCTTGCGGATGAGACGCTTGAGCGTCGCCGCGTCGGGCTCGTTGCCTTCGAGGTATTCCATCATGACATCGTCATCTTGCTCGACGGCAGTCTCGATGAGCTTCTCGCGATATTCGGCAGCCTTGTCCTTGAGGTCGTCGGGAATTTCGACGAACTCGTACTTCGCCCCAAGGTCTTCGGCCTGCCAGACGATGCCGCGATTGTTCACGAGGTCCACGACACCCTTGAGGTCGCTTTCGGCGCCTATCGGGAGATAGAGCACCAGCGGCGTCGCACCGAGACGGTCGATGATTGACTGGACGCAGTAGTAGAAGTCCGCTCCGGTGCGATCCAGCTTGTTGATGAAGCACATCCGGGGGACTTTGTACTTGTCGGCCTGGCGCCATACGGTTTCGGACTGCGGCTCCACGCCGGCCACGCCATCGAACACCGCAACGGCGCCGTCGAGCACGCGCAGCGAGCGTTCGACTTCGATGGTGAAATCGACGTGGCCGGGGGTGTCGATGATGTTGATGCGGTGCTTGGGCGTGTTCGCGCGGAGCTCTTCGGGCGACGAGAACGGATCCATCGTGGGATCTTCCGCGTTCCAGAAGGTCGTGGTCGCAGCCGAGGTGATCGTGATGCCACGCTCCTGCTCCTGCTCCATCCAGTCCATCGTCGCGGCACCATCGTGCACTTCGCCGATCTTGTAGGACTTTCCGGTGTAGTAGAGGATACGCTCGGTCGTGGTGGTCTTGCCAGCATCGATGTGAGCCATGATGCCGATATTGCGATAGCGCTCCAGCGGATAATCGCGGGCCATAACAGTTTCCTTAAACGTCTTGCGGAGGCCGCCTGCGTAGCGGGTCGGCCCCCATATAGTGACGATTGTGACCGCGGAAAGACGGGGCTTCCCGCACGTCCACAATCAGTTGCTTGGGCCTTACCAGCGGTAGTGCGAGAAGGCGCGGTTCGCGTCCGCCATGCGGTGCGTATCCTCGCGCTTCTTCACGGCGTTCCCGCGATTGTTCGCGGCATCCATGAGCTCGCCCGAGAGACGCGCCGACATGGTGGTTTCCGGACGACCGCGCGCAGCCGAGATCAGCCAGCGGATCGCAAGCGCCTGGGCACGCTCGGGGCGGACCTCGACCGGCACCTGGTAGGTCGCACCGCCGACACGGCGGCTGCGAACCTCGACCTGCGGCTTCACATTGTTGAGCGCTTCGTGAAACAGCTGCACCGGATCGGTCTTGGCCTTGGCCTCGACCGTGTCGAGCGCGCCATAGACGATCTTCTCGGCAACGGCCTTCTTACCGTCCAGCATCAGGTTGTTCATGAACTTCGACAGGACCTGATCACCGAACTTGGGATCAGGCAGGATTTCCCGCTTCTCGGGACGACGACGACGTGACATATCTTTAAACTCCTTCGGAGTGGCCGCTCACCTCCGTGAGCGTCCTTGCTGTGCCGGCCCTCTCCCCCGCCCTTCCACCCGGAAATTATCCTCATGGGTGGAAGGGCGGGGAAGAGGCCCGTCACAGCGCCTCAATTACTTCGGACGCTTCGCGCCGTACTTTGAACGGGACTGCTTGCGGTCCTTCACACCCTGCGTATCGAGCACGCCGCGAAGGACGTGGTAGCGAACGCCGGGAAGGTCGCGCACACGGCCGCCGCGGATGAGCACGACGGAGTGCTCCTGCAGGTTGTGGCCTTCGCCCGGGATGTAGGAGATGACTTCGCGCTGGTTCGTCAGACGTACCTTGGCGACCTTGCGAAGGGCGGAGTTCGGCTTTTTCGGCGTCGTCGTATAGACGCGCGTGCAGACACCGCGCTTCTGCGGGTTCTGCTCCATCGCAGGGACCTTGGACTTGGCCTTCTGCGGAGTGCGGCCCTTGCGGACCAGCTGGTTGATCGTCGGCATAGACTTCTTTCTCTTCACCGTGTGGTCGGTGACGACTGGAAGCGTCTTGCGCGGAGTGATGCTTGTGAGCAACCGTTCGTGCTGAGCCTGTCGAAGTACGAACAGACGCAACGCGCGGCGCAATCACAAGCTGAAACACTCCACCCAAATCGCCACACTGGCCACCGGGTTACTTTGACGGATGCCCCACCAAGCGCGCCTCTGGATCAGAGGTTCGCCCCAATAGAAAAGGCCTTGCTTCTGTGAGCAAAGCCTGCGGGACAGGACCGGCAATGTTCAGCTCTATTGTCTGAAGGGGACTCAGCCGAGCCCCGCTCCGATGGCGCGCCACTTAGGGGAGTGTTGGATTTGGGTCAAGGGTGTGATGGCCGCTCACTGTTCATGTGGAAACGCGTCGAGCAGCCCTTTGATCTTGGCAACTTTAGGTCCAATCGCAGAAGATTCGATATTTCTAAGAAAAAAGCGCTTTCCTACAGCGTCTTGGTTGGTGTCTATGAAGTTCCGCAGTAAAGAATACATCCGCAGGTCAAATTTGCTTCGGAAGCAGCGCGAGCGGCATGAGGCGAGGCGGAAAGTTCGCCGAAAAGCAAAACGTCTGGGTCGGACGGAAAGGCACGCCTTCGCGCGGAGAGCAGACATTCCCTTCGATCCGAATAGCAGACGGGAACAGATCGTACTGCCATCGGAATTCTCATTCGCCGAAAACTACGAGCAGACCGCCGAAACGATTATGAAAGTGAGGGAGAAGGCAATTGAAGATCGTCGCCAAGTGATGCTTCATTTCGCTCACGTCGAAAACGTCGAACCCGCCGCTGCCCTCGCATTGGTTTCGGAAGTCCATCGCGCTCGCGGGCAGCGCGGCCCCGGTTTCGTGACGGGTACTTATCCGCGCTCGCGTTCGGTTTACGATGCACTGAGGGAAATGGGATTCTACGCGGTGCTGAATGTCCTCGATTTCGACGACGAGCCAGAACCAAAAGCAGAACCTGGGAAGCCGATCTTTCTACGCTTCATAAGTGAGTTCAGGGTCTTCCCGCAACTCGCTGACCAATTTGTCTCGATTGTCGAAAAGGCGCTCATTCCAATGGATAAGCTGGCGCGACAACGGCTCGTCGTAGCGATAAAAGAGGCCATGCAAAACACTCTTGACCATGCTCACCCCGGTTCTCAGGGCCAAACATCGAGCCAACATCGATGGTGGATGAGCAGTTGGGTCAATTTGGAGAGGAAAGAGGTTTCGATCGTTTTCTTCGATCAAGGAGTAGGGATACCGAAGACACTCGAGCCGAACACTTACGAAAAGATCGTTGCGGCGATAGCGAACGTATCGAATTTCAAGTTTAGCAGCAAACCTAGCGATGGTGAGCTTATCGCTGCAGCAACTGAGATTTTTCGCTCGGGCACAGGAACCCCCGGCAGAGGTCAAGGTTTCCAGAATATGAAGAGTTTCGTCGATGTTTGCGACGATGGTGAACTTCGCATACTTTCAAATCGCGGTCGTTATCACTATATGGGCAACGATAAAGAAACTTGCTCTGATTCCAGCCAACCCCTTGGAGGCACTGTCATCGAGTGGAGATTCCGGCACGAAGGCGTGGTGGAGATGACCGATGAGTGAAAAAATGTTTTCGATAGCAGAAGATTTCAGCCGGTTTCCCGGCCCCCGATTTCATTGGCAAGGTCCCAACAGTGGGGAGACCTTCCGCGGACGTTTGGTCAAACTTCTGAAAGGGACCGACGGCCGAATCAAAATAATTCTGGACGGAACGACCGGGATAGGATCCTCGTTCTTAGACGAAGCTTTTGGCGGCCTCATTAGAAAAGAAGGCTTTGCGCGCGACGTAGTCCGGCGGAGGTTCCAATTTGTCAGTAAGACTGACCCCTCTTACATCGTTACCATCCGAAACTCCATTGAACGAGCTAGCGCAGAGTCCACCGACGCAGCCTGAAGACTCGATCATAGAGATAACAATCGCGAGCCCGACACGGGAGCGCGATTTCTTGGATTTCGTTCCCAGCCTCAGCAGCGCATTGGTAGCTGTCGCGGTGGCCTTCATGGTTCACCGCCTGACGCGCAAACGCGAGAAAGACAAGTCTGTCTTCGAGCTACATCGGTCGTTGGTGGATAACGTTAAAGAGGTGCGGGAGGCCGCAACAAAAGGTTGGACCGCGAAATCAAAGGCGCGACGCGAAGCAGCCATCCAAGAGACGCGGTGGCAGCTCCAAAGAACTGGCGTTCTAGCGAACTTGATTTGGCGCCAATCACGAAACAGCAGCTTCGTTCTTTGGGAACATAGCATCTTCCTCGATATGAATATGGCTGCACTGCGTGATGCAATCACTCTGGACGATTTTGCCGATACAACTCGAAACGAGAGACCATCAGAGATCAAGAACGTAGAACGAGCCGTAGGCACATTCTTAGATTCGCTTGATGTTGAATTGCTCGGCTGGGTGGACAGATCCAACAGAAGAATAAAACCTCCGTTGAGAGGCTGGCTAGATGGCCTGGTGGACAAACTTCCGTGGAGATCGGAATAATTTTCCTACTCTCCTGAAATCTGCATACTCCCGTTGAGCCATGACCAAGCTCACCAATAAGCGCCATTCCTTGTCTGAAGCATCAGCCGAGGACCGTCCCACCCAGAGCGATCCCTCGGCTCCACGCGATCAGGATCAGTCCAAGAGCCCCCTCGCCTGCCACCGGCAGATTGCCCGCCAGGCCACCTCCGCCGTTGCCTACTCCGCCGAGCCGCCCTCACTCGACGATCCGCTGCTCGATTTCGAGCCGGTTCCACACAAGCAGCCGCGTCGCAACTCCATCACGCCCGATCTCCAGCGCGAATTCATCGCGCATCTCGCCGCCACCGGGATCGTCAAAGCCGCGGCCAAGCATATCGGCAAGAGCATGGAGGCCATCTACAAGCTGCGCCAGCGCCCGGGTGCCGAGGGTTTCAACGCGGCGTGGGAGGAGGCTCTCCAGTGGGGCGTCCTGCGGCTGGAGGATTGCGCGATCGAGCGCGCCATCCACGAAGGCCTCTCCAACAAGCGCGCCAATTCGCTGCTCGCCTTCATCCTCGCCTATCGCAGCCACCACCGCGTCGACGAGAGGCACATCGTGCCCGGCCACCCGATCTACGAACAGATCCGCGACGAGGTGCTCGAAGAAGAGATGTTGGTTTAGGGGGAAAGAACCTCCCGCACCGCTTCCCGCGCCCTCCCCTTCGCGGCTAGACATGCAGGCATGAGCGGGATCGCGGTCATCGTCGACTTCACCGGAAAGCCGGTCAGCGAGGGCGAGGTCGCGCGCGTCACCGGGGCGATGCCCTCTCGCGGGCCGGACGGGGTGCGGCACTGGCGCGAAGGTTCGGTCGCGCTCGGCCACTGCGCGATGCATACGACGCCGGGCGCCGCCGATGCGCCGCAACCCCTGGCGAGCGCCGATGGCCGGCTGGTGCTGGCGATGGACGGCTATATCGCGAATTACGAGGAGCTGCGGCGCGACCTTCTCGAGCGCGGGGCGGTGCTGCGCAGCTCGTCCGATGCCGAGCTGGTGCTGGCCGCCTACGAGACATGGGGAGAGGCGGCGCCTGAGCGGATGGGCGGCGAATATGCCTTTGCGCTGTGGGATGCGCGCGAGGGCAGGCTTTACGCCGCGCGCGACCACCAGGGGCTGCGGCCGCTGTTCTATCACTGGTCGGGCGAGGAGACGGGCGGGCGGCTGGTCATGGCCTCCGACATTGCAGGCGTGCTGGCGGCGCTCGAAGGCGAGCCGGAATTCGACGAGGAATTCCTCGCGCAGATGGCCGCGCATGAATGGTTCACCCGTGACGGCACCTTGTGGCGCGGCATGAAGCGCGTTCCGCCCGCGCACTGGATGACGTTTTCGAAGGGACGCGTTCGCGAGGAGCAGCACTGGCACCTGCCGCCCCCGCTCAGCATCCGCTACCGGCGCGACGAAGACTATATCGAACATCATCGCGAGATACTCGACAAAGCCGTGCGGCAGTCTTCGCGCGCAATCGGTCCGATCGGGTTCGAGGTTAGTGGCGGGCTTGATTCTTCGGCGCTGTTCGCGGTTGCGGACCGGCTTGGCCTCGATGACATTCATGGCTACGCGCTCGCCGGCCCCAAAGGCACGAAGGCTGACGAGACCGAATACATCCGTGCGCTCGCAGAGCATCTAGGTCGCGAAATCAACTTGAACCCTTTGTTCATGCCGGGGCTCGAATGGTTCCTCAGTCGCGCGCGCGCCGACAGGGACATGGCCTATTTCCCGAACGGGGCGATGATGTTCGGCCTCTATAGCGCGATGGCACGCGACGGAGCGCGCGTCGCGATCAACGGACTTGGCGGAGACGAATGGCTCGGTGGCAACCCGCCCCATTATCTGGAAAGCTTGCAAGCGCTGGATTGGCGCCAATTCGGTCGGTCTCTGGCGGCAGACGTGAAAAAGTTCGGTTTGATCAGAGCCACTCGGTTTGCCGTTCGATCCAGCGTTAGACCGCTGGTTGGGCGATTGCTGTTGAGTGGGCAGCGGAGAAGACGCCGCCGGGTCAGTTCCAAGCTTGAGCAGCTTCCGTGGATGACCGGAGAAGCGCGTCGCCTATTAAACGAAGGCCTTCTCCGGCGCGAGGAGGCGATTGCAAACTCATCCGGTAATGAGAAAGCGGCTACGCTGCTGAATTACCCGATAAACTCGATATTGCTGGATCATAGCTCCCGCCTCCGATCCCTGGCCGGAATCGAAGGGCGCAGCCCATTGCTTTCGCGTGAGATTATTGCCTTTTCTGCCGCAACGACCGACGCGATCCGTTTGCGAGCCGGGTTCCGCAAGTACGCGCACCGCATAGCAATGAGCGGCGACCTCCCCCCGGCAATCCTCGAGAGGAAGACAAAAGCGGAGTTCGGGATCACCTTCGACAAAGCCTTCGGGGGATTGAGCGAGCACTTGCGCACAAATCCGCCAATTGCTCTTCCCGATGCATTCAAGCCCACTTTTGAAACCGCGATCTCCGCAGAGAAGAATGAGCGGTTTGTTGACGGACGCACGAAGTGGCTGGTATGGTCATTAATTAATATGACGGTTTAGACTGTATTGAGGATCGAGGAGTTCGTTTTGGACATCAAGGCTGAGAAGCAGATGGTGAACTGCGCGCGCCATCAATACGTAGCCCCAAGGCTCACCTTCTACGGTTCGGTGCGGAACCTGACCGGGGGAAGTTGCGCCTTTCTCGCTGACTCCTTTGTCGGCGCTCCGGGTGATGGTGGCGTTTTCATCAATTGCCCTTGAGCATCTCTGGCTAAGCCCCTCCAATTCATCGAAAATTCGTTAGGATCCGCGGGTCGGACCAATCTTTTATGATTGGGTGCCCCGTGCCATGGCTTGCGAGCCCTGCGCACCGGAATACCAATCGATCGGCCCTTCGAAATTGGATTTCCGCGATCCCGATTGGATGGCTGGCACGCAGATCGACGACAAGGGTAACTGGCATTTACGTGTCTTTAACCACACCCACATAAAGATTTCCCTGCTAACGGGGAGTTCACGAATTGTCGGGCAAGTCAGACAGCATAGAAGTCAAAAACGCAGCCCGGCTTCCGTACGGCAAGCCTACGCTCACGCGCTATGGATCCGTCAGAAACCTTACTGGCGGGAGCTGTGGCTTTGATGCCGATACGCTGTTCGGCGTTTCCCCTGCGGGCAATGACATGGGATTCGGCTGCTAAACCACCTGCCTAGCCGGTCGGTCCGACCCGATCGCTTTCCAGTAACCCGTACCAGTAAACGTCGCGCAATCCTGCATGGGTCGTTTCGTGCTCGCGCAGATGAGCCTCTCGGGTAAAGCCGAGCCGTTCGAGCAACCTTATCGAGGGAGTATTCTCGATATCGACCTCGGCGGTGAGCTTGCGTGCGCCTTCTGCAAAGAGATGCTCGACGAGAGCACTGGTGCATTCACGGGCCACACCCACGCCCTGTCGGTGGGCACAAGTGATGTAGCCAATTTCGATCACGCCCTCCTCATGTCCGGGGACCGCGACGAACCGGGCAGCGACCCCTTCTGCATCCTGCGCGATCCACGTCCTGCCCGGCCAGTCGGGGTCCGATAGCCAGTCCCAAAGTTCGTCCTCGGTTTCGAATGCGGGCCTTGAAAGGTACAGGCACTGGTGCTTGTCAGAGAGTGTGGGGAACAGCGCCTTCTCATCCCCGCGCTGTAGCGGACGCATGGTGAAACGCCCGGTTGTAAGGGTGGGCACCTCAGTCACCGGTAAGGAACGCGACCAGCGTTTTCACCTTCTTCGAGCGCCACTGCGGCGTGGGAGCAACCAACCAATATGCGCGTCTGCTTTCCTGAGGTTCGCCGTGCGCTTCCAGCTTCCCTTCCTCGATCGCACCGGAAACGAGCGGCATCGGCAGCACGGTGCGGCCCATACCTGCAAGCGCGCTCGATAATGCCTGCCCTGCACTTCCCGCCTTTATGCACGGCTTCACTCCTTCGGGAAGCGAGGCTCCCGGCCAATCGATCCACGCGTCGCGATGCCTGGGTGCAGCGACCGTTACACGTTCGGCAGGCGCGAGCTGGACGCCTTCCAACTCTTCAGGTCCATCAACCAGCCGGATTGCAAGATCGAGATTGGCCTCGGTGAAATCGGCATTCTCGTCGGCAACGAAGGTGTAGAGGACACCCGGCGTGTCTGCCTGGAAGACCGCAAGCCTGGGCGCGAGCCATTCGGCGTAGAATTCACGCGGGGCCGCGATGGTGTAGCGGTCACTGGCCTGCCCGGCCTGCATCGCCTGCACGCTTTCCTCGAACCGCAGGAAGCCTTCGCGCAAGGCATCAAGGCCCGCCGCGCCCTCCGGCGTCAGTTCCAGCCCCTTCGAAGTTCTGCGGAACAGCACCACTCCAAGGTGATCTTCGAGCGCACGGATCTGCTGCCCGACAGCAGCCGGGGTTACCGCAAGCTCATCTGCCGCGCGGGTAAAGCTGAGATGCCGCGCCGCCGCGTCGTATACGCGCAGGGCGTTCAGGGGGAGATGCGTGCGCTTCATTGCGAGAAGCGCTTTAGCGCGCACGACGACGACCGCAAGCCGGTGTCACATTGCAATGCTGAAAGAAAGCCTTTGCGGCTCTCGATTGCTACCGCCCCTCGGCAGTCTCGGGAGCTGCCAGCGGGAAGAACGGGATGCGCACTTCGACCGGCGATCCATCGCCGCGCAGGAAAGTGTAGAAGCCCTCCATCGAGCCGTGCGGCGTCGTCAGCGGGCAGCCGCTGACATAATCGTGGCTTTCACCCGGCTGGAGCAGCGGCTGTTCGCCCACCACACCTTCGCCGTCGACATGGTTCACCATGCCGCGCGCGTCGGTGATACGCCAGTGACGGGTGCGAAGCTGGAGCGCCTCGTGAGAGCCGTTTTCGATGCGGATATGATAGACCCAGAACCACTTGCCCGCCTCGGGATGGGATTGCTCCGGCAGGAAGTTGACAGCGACCCGGACGGTGACCCCGTCGGTTACGGCAGCGTGTTGAAACAGCTCTTTCATAACACCTTCAAGTTAGCGATTCTCTATTCCCCTACAAGAGCACCAATGCGGTTAATCCACGCTGTATCCCCGAAAAGTGTGCGCCCGCTTTGCGGAAATCGGGGCCGGGCCTTTCTTCACCCCTTCGCCAATTCTTCCTCGATCTGGCCGAGCCGCTCCTTGCCGAAGAACATTTCGTAGCTTTCTTCTGGTTCGCCCCTGTTGCCGACATAGACCGTCGGGATACCGAAGGCGCCGCGCTCGACCACATGGTCGGTGTTTGCGACGAGGCCCTGCTTCACCTCGTCCGTCTGCGTTCGCGCGAAAAGCTCTTGCGCATCGAAACCGGCGTCTGCCACCGCTTGGCCAAGGCTTTCGGGGTTGAGCACATCGATACCCTCCTCCCAGATCTTCGGGAGCATCGCTTCGACGAATTGGACGCCTCGCCCATCCTGGTCGGCGGCGTAGAGCATGCGCTGCAACGTGATCGAGTTGAACGGGAACTGTGGGTGAAGCTTGTACTTCGTAAGCTGGTGCTTCTCGATAAAGCGGCGGATTTCGAGCATCGAGTATTCGACCTTGCCCTTCACATCGGCATCACGGATCATCGGCGGGGCATTGCCGGTGATCTTGTGCATGCCGCCGAGAAAGACCGGAACCACGTCGAGCTCCGCGCCATATTGCTTGATGAGGTCGCGCAGCGGCCACCAGATCATGTAGGCGTTGGGACTGACGAAATCGAAAACCAGCTCGACGCGATTGGCCATGTGATGCTCTCCCGTTTGACGAAAGATGGGTTGCACATCAAAACCCGGCCTGACAAGCGGAGTCTTTCTTGTCCGCATCGCATCCGCGACGCGAAATCCTCGCGCCTTCCGCGCTGCGGTCGGCCTTGCGGTCGCGTGCGCGACCGTGCTCCGCCTTCATGCCACAATTTCAAGAACGCTGGCGCGCAGCGCTGGAAGCGCGCCCGCAGCGGAATCGAAGCGTAGCTGAGATGGCCGTTTGGCCACTCGCCCGCAGGGCGCTTGGGCGAGGAGATTGCCGCGCGGAGGCGCTGCGGAAAAAGACTAGTGCGGGGCGAGGCCGAGTTCGATCCCGGTCCTGTCTTCCAGGGCGAACCGGTCGAACAGGTCGGCACTCGCCGCATTCAGGCCCACTACGCGGACATGGCGGCCATTGCGGCGCATCCGGTCGATCACTTTTTCCAGCGCCGCGATCGCGGAGATATCCCAGAAATGCGCGCGGCTGACATCGATTACGACGTTGTGCGCGGCGTCCTCGTACTGACTTTCCGGCCCAAGCTGCTCAACGAACTTGTCGACGCTGGCAAAGAAGATTTCTCCGGTCACGACATAGACCGCGCTGTGCGGCCGGCGAATGCGCTCGACGGTGAACATGTTCTTGACCTTTTGCGCGAAGAAGATGCCCGACAGGAGAACGCCGACAAGTACGCCAAGCGCAAGGTCGTGAGTCCACACAACGGTGACGACCGTGGCTAGCATCACGACCGAACTAGTCCACGGATGGCGCTTGAGATTCGGGATCGAG
Source organism: Erythrobacter sp. THAF29 (assembly GCF_009363635.1). Lineage (GTDB taxonomy): Bacteria > Pseudomonadota > Alphaproteobacteria > Sphingomonadales > Sphingomonadaceae > Erythrobacter. The sequence goes on from NZ_CP045392.1 coordinate 2,483,591, forward strand.
TTCCAGCTGAACGTCCCGATGCTGACCATGATCATCACGGCAACGAGCGCGGGCATCGGCACCTGGCCCACATACGGCCCTAGCACGGTAAGCAGAAACAGCAGGAACGCGCCCGCAGTGAAGGTCGACAGCCGCCCTCGGCCGCCCGAAGCGACGTTGATGACCGACTGCCCGATCATGGCGCAGCCGCCCATCCCGCCGAAAAACGCAGCGGTGATATTGGCGACGCCTTGCCCCGCGCATTCGCGGCGTTTGTCGCTTTCGGTGTGGGTCATGTCGTCGACGATTTGCGCCGTGAGCAGGCTCTCGAGCAGGCCGACGGCGGCCATCGTCAGCGAATAGGGCGCTATGATCGTGAACGTCTCCCAGGTCAGCGGCACGTCGGGGATCGCAAAGAACGGAAGGCCGTCTGGTAGCTCGCCCTCGCCTGCGACGTTGTTGACCGGGATGCCCCAGTACATGGTCGCAGCGGTCAGCAGAACGATAGCGACAAGCGGGCTCGGCACCGCCTTGGTCACGCGCGGGAACAGGTAGATGATCGCAAGGCCGACCGCGACCATGACATAGGTTTCGACTCCGACGCCGGTCAGCTGCGGGATCTGCGCCATGAAGATGAGGATCGCGAGCGCGTTGACGAAGCCGGTGATGACCGATCGGCTGACGAATTGCATCAGCAGGTCGAGCCTGAGCACGGCCGCGATGCCCTGAAATATGCCCATCAGAATCGTCGCTGCAAACAGGTATTCGACCCCGTAATCGCGCACCAGCGGGATCACAACGACGGCCACCGCAGCGGTCGCGGCCGAGATCATGCCCGGGCGCCCGCCGGTGAACGCAATCACCATCGCGATCACGACCGAAGCGTAGAGCCCCACGCTCGGATCGACACCCGCGATCAGTGCAAACCCGATAGCTTCGGGGATCAGCGCGAGCGCAACGACGATCCCGGCAAGGATGTCTTTGCGAGGCTGTGCAAGCCAGTCCTTGGCAAAATCACGACGGATTGAGGCCGCGAGCGAGCGGTCCTGAAACATGCATAAATTCCGTAATTTGCGCCCGGCAGGCGAGCGTCGGCAGGGACAATCCTGCGGGAGAGGAAGCGGCCAGATAGGGGTTTATGCTGCAATGCACAACCCGGCGTTTGACCGGCAATCGTGCTTAATCGGCCATTACCTGCGTTTCGTGAGGGGCGGTTAGGAAGATTGCGCAACTATGCTGACCGTGACCGGCACCCGCGCCGCAGCGGACCGGTCATGACCGGGGGTGGTACCCCGCAAAGCGGTCGTTCCAAGCGCTTCGCGTCGCCGAAGCCATGTGCTTGAAGCCGGGATGCCTTCCCCAATGGGCATCCCGGCTTTTCGCGTTTGCAATAACTCCTTTGTCGGCTGCACGACGTTCAGACGACAATAATATTGTCTTCTTCCGAAAAGTCATGGCGATCACAGTGTGATTCCGGGTCTGCAATTTTCCCTTCGATGTCGCGCATCACCTCGATTACCTTCGGTCGGGCACGCGCGAAGATTTGTGGATCAACTGCCACGCTAAGGAGCTCTGCGTTTTCCTCGTCGCGCGCGACAAGGAACAGTTCGTCTGCCCCCTTAGCGAGCGAGGACAGAAGCAGCCAATCGACACTAATATGAAATGGACCACCAGATCGCTGGTACGGCGAGCTCAAGCGCGCATTGCCGAAGCGATGTTCATTGCCGTCAACCCGAAATTCGAGTGCCAGCTTATCGTCGACGTCACGCGCCTTTCCATCAATCTGCCAGATATGCCACATCACATTGGCGTAACCGTTTTTCAGCTCAAACCGTTGATCGGGGTTGAGATACCAGGCCGCAGTTATCCATGGATTTTGGTAGTTACCATCGCCCGCATCCCATTTGACGAATCCGTTCGGTTGCTCGCCGTCTCGTATCCGCATGGTGACTTCAACCAGACCAAACGATCCGGCTTGCTGGGATTTGCAGACATATCCTGTCTGTGCCCGCTGTGGCGGAGTATTTTCTGGCGGAGAATGGGCGCAGGAGGTGGCGAGTAAAGCCAAAGCTAGGGCTGCCTTCATCCTCACCACACACTTCCTTTCAGCGTAATCGCTCTCAAATTCCCGCAGCCTTCAGCGCGCGGTCCATGTCTTCTTTCAGGTCCTCGATATCCTCGAGGCCGACATTGATGCGCAGCAGTCCTTCGGTGACGCCCATTTCGCCGCGGGCTTCCTCGCCCATATTGGCGTGGGTGGTGCTCGCCGGGTGGCACATCAGGCTCCGCGCGTCGCCGATATTGTTCGAAATGTCGATCAGCTCCATCGCATCGAGGATCGCGAAGGCTCTCTCGCGCGTGCCGACATCGAAGGCGAAGATCGGGCCGGTCGCCTCCATCTGGCCAAGCGCGAGTTCGTGGCGCGGGTGGCTCGGCAGGCCCGGATGGCGCATATGGCCGCCCGCTTTCGCGATGCGCGGCTCAAGAAATTCACCCAGCGCCACGGCGCTGCGGCTCTGGTGATGCGCGCGCAGCGAAAGGGTCTCTAGCCCCTTGTGCACCACCCATGCGTTGAACGGCGAGAGGTTCGGGCCGGTGTTGCGCTGGAACGGCAGCAGCACCTCGTCAATCCATTCCTGCGTTCCGCACACCGCGCCCGCGAGCACCCTGCCCTGCCCGTCCATCAGTTTGGTCGCGCTATAGGCCACGACATCCGCACCGAACTCCATCGGGCGCTGCAAAGCTGGCGAGGCGAAGGCATTGTCGACCACGGTTGTGATGCCATGCGCTTTGGCGAGATCGCAGACATATTTGAGGTCCACCACGTCGAGCGTCGGATTCGCCGGGGTCTCGAAGAAGAAAACTCGCGTGTTGGGTCGGATCGCCTTTTCCCATTCCTCGTCCACCGCGCTGCCGATCACCGTGGTCTCGATCCCGAAGCGCGGGAGCAGGTGGTCGACCAGCCAGCGGCACGAACCGAAGGCGGCGCGCGCGGCGACCACGTGATCGCCCGAAGATAGCTGGCATAGCAGCGCCGCGGTCATCGCCGCCATGCCGCTCGCCTGGGCGCGGCAGGCCTCGGCACCCTCGAGTAATGCAACGCGCTCTTCCAGCATTGCCACCGTCGGGTTCTGGAGGCGCGAATAGGTCATGCCCTTGGCATCGCCCGCAAACCGGTCGGCCACCGTTTGCGCATCGTCATAGGTGTAGCCCGAGGTGAGGAACATCGCCTCGCTCGTCTCGCCGTGCTCGCTGCGCCAGGTTCCGCCGCGCACCGCCCTAGTCGCGGGCCGCCATTGACGCGTTGTCGTGCGGTCCATTCCGGTGGTCTTCTTCATGGCCCTGACGCGTAATGCGACTAGAGCCCGCTCGCAACCAGTCCTTGCCGTGCCGTTTCACCGTGGCCCACCACATCGAGCATCAATGCTCCTTCGAGCAGCGTCATAATCAGCCTCGCGCCGCCCGCAGGATCGGGATCGTCTTCGGGCATCTGGCCTTCGAGCCACGCGAGCTGCTTTGTCATCATCGCGTCCGCCGCCTCGCGATAGCCAGGGACCCTGCGCGCTGCACCGGCGACGATCTCCCACCATAATGTGAGGAAACTCTGCATTGTCGGTTGCTGTCCGAGCGCAAGGATACGATCGAAGCATTCCTTGCGCGTTTTCGGACGCTCGATTCCCATCGCCATTTCGAGCGCGGCAGAATACACACCGGCGACGTATTCCAGCAGGTCGGCGACCAGTGTCTGCTTGTTGCCGAAATGGTAGACGAGCATTCGATCGCTCGTCCCGGCGGCTCTGGCCAGCGGGCGCAGGCTCGCGCCCTCCATGCCGTGTTCGAGAACATGGGCGGCGAGCTTGGGGAGCAGCGTTTCGCGCGAAAGGGATGCGTTTGCCATTTGCCTCTTGTAGCGAGTGCTACATTGAGTTACCAGTGTTGTAGCAACTGCTACATTCGAGTCGGAAGGACCTTCCCATGGATATTCTGCAATTCACCTTTGTCGCCGTGCTTGTGGTTGGAGCATTGGCGATCGTCTATATCCTCGCTGCCAAGCCAACAAGCGGCAACGCGACGCTCGCGGCCATGCTTGCCGGCGGGTTCGGCGCCTACACAGCGATTCAGATCGCGCAGGAAGGCGTGATGATGTTCTGGACGAACCACACGGTGAACCTGACTGGCATCCAGGTGTGGTGGGATCTTGTCATGTGCGTGATCGTCGCGCTGTTCTTCATTGCGCCGCGTGCGCGCAAGGTCGGGATGAATGTGCCGCTCTGGGCACTATTCGCAGCATGCACCGCCAGCATCGGCCTTCTCGCCATGTGCGCGCGTCTGTTCTGGCTGGAAAATCATGCAGAAGCGGCGGGTGGGAGCCCGGCGAAAGCGTAAACGCCCTTGCCGCTGGCGCGCGGCTCCAATAATCGCTGGCGGTGATGGCAGAGGCTCTCACCGCCCCCGAGCGAGCGATTGAAACCGCTGCGCCCCATGCGGGCGAAGACCTGCGCGTCATCGCGCAGGATCCGTGGATATGGTGCATCGTCATTCCGCTGGCTTTCGGCGCGCTTGCCGCGATCCGGCTCACCATCCCCTCAACTCCCTATTTCGACGAAGTGCACTACCTCCCCGCCGCGCGCGACCTGCTCGCGATCGGCGAGGGGCGCGGCATTTACGTCAATCGCGAGCACCCGCTGCTCGGCAAGGAGCTGATCGCGCTCGGCATCTGGCTGATGGGCGACACGCCCCTCGGCTGGCGGATCATGTCGCTTGTCGCCGGAACGGTCGCCCTCGGAGCGGGGATGCGCGCGCTGTGGCATGCGAGCCACGACCGCGCGGCGACGCTGATTTACGGCGTGCTGCTCGCAACCGGTTTCCACCTCTTCGTCCATGCGCGCATCGCCATGCTCGACATCTTCATGGTCGCCTTTCTCGCGGTCGCCGCCTGGCAGTTTGCCGCAGCCATCCGCGAACCCGAACGCGGGCGCTGGCGGCTTGCGCTCACCGGCCTTGCGCTGGGATGCGCGATGGGCGCAAAGTGGAACGCGGTCCCGATCGCGATGGCGCCGGGTCTTGCCTTTTTCGCAGCGCGCCTCGCGGCTGGAAGACGGCGGCTGCTCCTGAGCAAGCGCGGCATACCCGTGCCCGGCATCTCGCTTGCCGAAGCGTTTGTCTGGCTCGGTATCGTGCCGCTTGCAGTCTACGCACTGACCTTTGCGCCGGGATACTGGCTCGGCAGCGAATTCAATCCGTCACCGCTCGCGAAAAAAGGCATTATCGGTTTCCAGCAGGAAATGCTCGAGCTCCAGCGCCAGGTTCTCTCGCCGCACACTTACCAGAGCACCTGGCCGCAATGGGTCACAAACACGCGCGGCATCTGGTACCTTTACGAATACACCGATGGCGCGCAGCGTGGCGTGCTGCTGATCGGCAACCCGCTGACGATGCTGCTGGGTCTGCTTGCGCTGCTCTGGTGCCTGATTACCGGGGCCTGGCGCGCGGACTGGGCGCGTCTGGGCGTGGTGATCGGGTACGCCATCAGCCTGGGCCTGTGGCTGATCGCGCCCAAGGCGGTGCAGTTCTACTACCATTATTTCGTGCCAAGCCTGTTCCTGCTCGCCGCCCTCGCCCTCGCCTGCGCCGATCTCTACCGGAGCCGCTATCGCTGGCTCGGCATCGCCATACCGCTCGCCTCGTCGTTCATGTTCGCTGTGTTCTACAAGGTTCTGAGCGCCGCTGCGCTGGATGGGCCGATGAGCTTTGCCGACTGGACGTGGATCGAGGGGTGGCGGTAATGAAGACAGTCCTCCTGCTTGCGCTGGTGCTCACAGATTTGGGACCGGACGCATTCAATTGTCCCAAGCCGCGAGGGACTATCGTGATCAGCGACAATTGGTTTGATGGTATGCCGACCGATATCGATCGGATCATGCCGCTGGTTCTGGAAGTGGATGTCGCTTGCCGCGTCGATGGCGTGGGCAGGTTTGTGGATTGCAGGCATGCGGCCCGTCAGGATTTGACCAACCGCCAATCCGATGTTCTAGCAAGACTCATTTCAAGAATGCTGCGAGAGGCGAAATCTGACGAACCGAACCAAAAATGCGTGGCAACAAAAATCAGGTGGGACTTTAGCGGCGGTCCATCAAAACCGGCCCCAGACAAAGCGGCTGGATAGCGCGTAATTCCAGACCGATCCGATCAGGATCCCGGCGAAGGCGGCCAGGACGTAGTGCACGCCCTCGCTTTCGAGCAGGGTCGCAACCGCCACATTGGCAAATCCCCCGACTGCGCAGGTCGCGACAAAGCCGGCCCAGCCGCGCAGATACTCGCCCCAGCCCCTCAGCCGCCGGTCGCGGTAGGTAAGCCAGTTGTTTAGCCAGAAGTTGAAGCTCATCGCAGTCAGCACTGCCGCGAGCTGCGCTTTCCAGAAGATCGCCGTCATATTCGGAAACAGCGCCAACAGCACCGCATAGTGTATCACCACACCCAGCGCCCCGACCGTACCGAACAGCGCAAAACGTGTCGGGATCACCCGGCCCAGCGTCTTGTCGTAAAGCCCCGCAAGGAAGTCGAAGAGGATCGCTCGGTCGAGCTTGCTCTCGCCCGCGCGACGCTTGGCGAAATTGAGCGGAAATTCCTTGACGGCAAGCGTCTCTTTCGAAGTCGCAAGCAGGTCGAGCAGGATCTTGAAGCCGATCCCCGACAGGCGCGGGACCATTGCGCGCGCCTTGGCAGTGGGCAGCATGAAATAGCCGCTCATCGGATCGCTTAACTCTACCCCTGTAAGAAAACTCGCCACGCGATTGGCGAAGCCGGACAGGCGCTCGCGCTGGGGTTCCGCCCAGCCTTCGGTACTCGCCCCTTCCGCGAAGCGGCTGGCGACCGCGATGTCGGCCTCGCCCGATTTGAGGCTCGCGAGCATTCTAGGCAGCAGCGCGGGATCGTGCTGATGGTCCGCGTCCATCACCGCGACGTAGTCGGCGGCCGTGGCGCAAAACCCCTCTATCGCCGCGCTCGACAAACCGCGTCTTCCGATCCGTTGGATTACCCGCACACGGCAGTCTCGTTGCGCGAGTTTGCGGCCCTCGTCGGCTGTGCCGTCCCTGCTGTCATCATCGACGATCAGGACTTCCCAACCCTCCGCCCCGAGTGCACCTTCGATCCGCTCCACCAAAGGCGCGAGGTTCCCGCGCTCGTTGAGCGTAGGAAGAATGATCGCAAGATCGAGCGACATGACGGGACCCGCTTACAGCCGCTCGCGAACCGCTTCGCCGATTTCCTCGCAGCCATGCTCGCCGCCGAGGTCGCCGCCGCGAATACCATCGGCGAGCGCTTTTTCGACCGCCATCTCGATCCGTGCGGCTTCGTTTTCTCGCCCGAACGAATAGCGCAGCATCATCGCCACCGACAGGATCGTCGCCATCGGGTTCGCCTTGCACTGCCCTGCGATATCGGGCGCGCTGCCATGGATTGGCTCGTAGAGACCGAATACGCCATGGTCGGTCTTGCGATCTCCGATCGAAGCGCTCGGAAGCAGGCCGATAGACCCGACCGCAGCGCTCGCGAGATCGGACAGGATGTCACCGAACAGGTTACCTGTAAGAATGACGCCGAACTGAGCGGGATTGCTGATGATCTGCATGGCAGCGTTGTCGACATACATGTGGCTCAGTTCGATGTCGGGATGCGATCCAGCGGCATCCTTCACCGTGTCGCGCCACACCTGGCTGGTTTCGAGCACGTTGGCCTTGTCGACACTGCACACGCGGCACTTGTCGTCTCCTGCGCGTGCGGTGCGGAAAGCGACCTGCGCGATGCGGCGTACCTCGGTTTCGGAATAGGACATCATGTCCCACCCCTCTTGGCTGCCATCGTTGGCGACCTTTTCACCCTTGTCGCCGAAATAGACATCGCCGGTCAGCTCGCGAACGATCATCATGTCGAGCGTCTTGGCGATTTCGGGCTTGAGCGGCGAGAGGTGCTCCAATCCTGCAAAGACCTTTGCCGGGCGCAGGTTGGCGAACAGGTCGAGGTGTTTGCGCAGGCCCAGGATCGCCTGTTCGGGGCGCAGGGCGCGTTCGAGCTTGTCGCAATCGGGATCGCCGACCGCGCCGAACAGCACCGCATCGCAAGATTGGGCGATGGTAAGTGTCTCTGAGGGAAGAGGCTGGCCATGGCGTTTATAGGCGATGCCGCCGACATCGCCATCGAACAGCGTCAGCCTCGGCAGGTCGAGCGCCTCGAGCACCTTGACCGCTTCGCGCGTGACCTCAGGGCCGATCCCGTCCCCCGGCAGAACCGCAATCTTCATCAGCTTCCCTCCACCATCCGCACCAGCCGCTCTCCAAGAGCGACACGAGCGGCCATAACATCGCCTCGGGCGTCGGCAAGCAGGTAGCGCGCAATCGGCTTGTGGAGAGCGCGGAAAACCTCGATCTGCGCTTCCAGATCGCCTGCGGTTTGGGGCTTGTCGCCCCCAAAGCCGAGTTCGCGCAGCAGCAGCGCCTCGTAAGTCACCATCGCGCCCAGCCAGCGACGCGCGGACGGCGCGTTGCAGATTGCAGTGAGCAATCCGTCGAGCGCTTCGTAGAGCCCCGGATACTCCTGGCGTTCAGGCAGCGCACTTGCCGTGAGTGCGCAAGCCCAGTTGATTGCGGCGGCGGGCAGCGGCTCGGTCATCCACGGTGCGCGGCTCTCGACCAATTCGAGCCTTGCGAATGGAAGCTGGCTTGCGGACTTGGCACGCAGTTCGAGGTCGACGCGGTTGCCGGGAATCATCACCGGGCGCAGCTGCCGCCCGCGCCCGCCTGCGACATAACCTGCAACGAGGCCGTATTCCTCGGTCAGCAGCCGGGCAATCGAGGCTGTCTCGCCATGCGGACGCGAGGCGACGAGGATTGCCTGCGTGTGGACGTTCATTCCGTCTCGGTCAGCCCAAGCTGCTTCTCGATGAACTCGGCCTGTTTGCGGAAGTAGAACAGCTGGTTCGACAGCTTGCGCCACCCGTGCCCTTCATCGGGGATGCGAATGAAGGGCGCTTCCACACCATTCGCGCGCAGCGTCTTCACCATTACCTCTGTTTCATAAATGTCGATGCGCGGGTCCATGACGCCGTGCGAATAGAGTACCGGCACGGTGATACGGTCGGCTTTGCGGATCGGTGAGTTGACGCGGTAGAATTCGCGCCAGCGTTCTTCGGTGATGTCGCCATATTCGATCCGGTCGGAGGCCTTGAGCGCGGGCGATGCAACCTCGAGCGCGGTGATCCAGTCGGCGACGCCGAACAACGAGACGCCGGCAGCGAATTCGCCCGGATATTCGGCTAGCACCGCATTCACCGCATAGCCTCCATAGGAGCCGCCCATCACCGCAGCGCGGTCGCCATCGATGAGCCCGTCATCGGCGAGAGCATTCTTGAGATCGACGAGATCGCGGATCGAGTCCAGCCGGTTCTCGCGGTCGTCGAGCGTCGAATAGGTTCGCCCCAGCCCAGTGCTTCCGCGCACGTTAGGCTGGAACACCGCCACGCCTCGCGCGACGTGGTATTGCGCAACCGGCTCGAAGGTCGCCTGCGACTGCGCCGATGGGCCGCCATGAACGTCGAAGATCACGGGCGGCGCGTCCTCACCCGTGCCCGCGCCTTCGGGAAGGTAGAGCAGACCCTGCAACTCCACCCCGTCACGCGCTGGATATCGCACCACTTTAGGACGCACGAGACGGATCGGATCGAGACCGGCAAGGTTTGCGGAGAATACCTTCTCGCCCGTCCCGTCGAGCGGATTGATCATCCAGATTTCGCCGGGAGTCTGCCAGCCGTTAACGCGGACCATCAGCTTGGGCTCGTCCCCGCCTTCACAATCGAGCGTGTAGTTGCCCTCGGGCAGGAACGGCACCGTGCGGCTCGTCCCATCGCGCATATTGCGGATCTGGAGCGTGTCGAAACCGTCACGGTTTTGCGTAAAGGCGATGATGAGCGAATCCGGCCCGCACAGCTCAATGTTCTCGACATCGGCATCCGAGGTGAACGCGGGTTCGATCTTGCCGAATTCCAGATCGTAGCGCGCGAGTGTTGCGAACTCGCCAGCTTTGCGCTGCGAGGAATCATCGCCCGACATCGAAGCAGCCTGCGCGGGAAGGTTGGTCGAAAAGATGAACGTCTTGGAATCGGGAAGCCACTCGAACCCGCCGACCGTATGGCTCGCGCGGTTCTCGAGCGCGGGCTTGGAGACAGTCGTCATTTCCTTCGTCTCGAGATCGAGCAGATAAAGATTGTTCGCGTCCTCTCCCACCGTCTCGGTCACGATCGCGTACTTGCCGTCGGGTGAGATCGAACGCGCGGCAAGGCCAAGTTCGCTTTCGACGATGAGTTCGCTCTCGCCATCCAGCGTGCCGCGATAGATGTCGAACACGCCAGCCCCGCGCGCGGTCGAGGCGTAGACGAAGCTGCCATCCTTCGCGAAGTCGCCGAAAATGCGGAAATCGCCGCGCTCGGCGGGCAGCACTTCGGTTTCGACGCCGTTGTTCGACACAGTGAAGTATCCGGGCTGCTCATTGCCGTCGCGGTCGGCGGAATAGAACAGGGCCTTGCCATCGGGCGTCCAGATCGGAGCGCGCACGCCTGTCTTGAATGTGACCTGCATCGGCTGGCCGCCGCTCGCGGGCATCACCCAAAGCTCGGGCTTACCTGTCACGTCCCACGAGAAAGCAATCGTCCGCCCGTCAGGCGAGAGGTTGGCCGCCCCCGCCCCGCTTGCGAGCAGGTAGCGCGCGATGTCGGGCGGGTATTCGCCGGCGCGGCCCAGAGTGATCTCACTGCCATCGGGCTCAATCGCTTCGATCGACAAATCCGCGCCCTTGGTCCCGCCAAACGCTTCCTCCGCCTCCTGTGCCAAAACGGCGGATGGCAGGGAGAACGCCGTGGCGGCGAGCAACATCGGGCGGATCATGGATACCTCTTGGGAGCTGCGACGAATGAAGACGCACAGCCTAGAGGATCGGCGGTGTGGTGCAATCCTGCTTGAACGCAGGGGCTGCGATATTACTCTTGCGCGAGCTTCTCTTCCAACTCGGCGACCTTGGCTTCAAGCGCATCTGCCTGTTGGCGTGCCTTCTGCGCCATCGCTTTCACCGTGTCGAATTCCTCGCGGCTCACGAAATCCATGCCGCCCATCGCCTCGCGCATGCGTTCGCGCGCACTTTCACGAGCCTCGCGCGTCATGCCGGCGAATGTGCCGGCCGCGCTGTTGGCGAGTTTGACGAAGTCGGCGATGATCGGGTTTTCGCTTTGCATGCGGGCTATTTGGCGATGCTTCAGAGCAAGGGCAAGTGGTTTCGGTCGCGCAGCGACGCGATTTTCATGTCGCTCGAGCCAGGAAATCGCACGACCGTTGGCTTGCCCAGAACTCAAAAACCTAAAGCGTAACCCGCTCGACAGCTCCGCTCTCTTCCGTGCTCCCGCCATCGGGGTTCTCCGCGATGAACTGGTAGTTGAGCACCGTCGCGAAAGCGACCCAAGCGAGATAGGGCAGCAGCAGCATCGCCGCTAGCCGTCTCACGCGCCAGAAGGCCCAGATCACCACCAGCAGGCTCAGCGTCACGTAGACGAGAATGTAGAGCCCGCCAGTCATGTCCTGCATGCCGAAGAAAACCGGTGTCCATGCAAGGTTTCCGGCGAAGTGCAGTGCGAACAAAATTATCGCGAGCTCCCGCCCCCGCGCTCCCCACGCGCTTGCTACGAGCGCCAGTGCAAATCCTATCATCACGTAGAGGATGCCCCACACGATCCCGAAAGCGGCGGGAGGCGGAAAAATCGACGGCTTCACAAGACCCTGGAACCAGGCGGTCTGCGGGCTGCCTAGCTGGCCCGCGAGAAAGCCGAGCAGCACGATGAGTGGAACGAGGAACAGCGACCACCGCAAAAAGCTCGCGCGGAGCTGCGATTTCGAAGCCAGGACGTTCATTCATTCTCCTGTTCGGTGGCGCGCATGCGCGGCCATTTGCCACAATTCTCGATTCGCCACGGACTATGCCGAGGAGCGATACACTCTGGCAGTGCCAGCGCCAATTTACCCACATTGCAGCGATGAGGGCGTGTCCAGATCCGGCACAAGCCACGTTATTCTGCGCCGTTCAGCCGGTCGAGATAAAAGCCGTGTGCGAATTTCGAACTCTATGATAGCGTCGCCACATTCTTGCCGTGATTCGGGACGTCGTTCGGCAAGATTCATCCATCTGCGCGTCCCGCCGTTTACGGGTTCGATGGGAGCCCTAGAGGGGAAAATTAATGAAAAAGACGAACTTTGCTTCGATGCTCGCCGTTGCTGGCGGTCTCGCTGTTGCCACCGCTGCATGCTCGGCTCCGGCTGACGATGCTGCAACCGAAGCCGACACCACCGCAGTCGCCGATTGCGCCGCTGCCGGTTGTGCTGCCGAAGGCTGCGCCGCTGAAGGTTGCACCGCAGAAGGCTGCGCTGCTGAAGGTTGCGCCGCAGAGGGCTGCGCTGCAGAAGGTTGCGCGGCTGAAGGCTGCGCCGCTGCAGATTGCGGTGCCGCATAAGCTGAGCGCTTACGCTTAAGATAATCCGGCCGATGGCAACTCCCTGTTGTCGTCGGCCGTTTTGTTTCTAAGGTCCGCGAACATGAACCAAGTGGAAGCCGCGCACACAGTAATCGAAACAATCACCCGGATGGCGCAGGAACAGCGCCCCTTGATGCTGCGCGTAGTGCCCGAGGAGGGGGCAACTTTCTGGACCCACTATCCCAAGAAAGATGCGCGCGATGCCAACTGCCAATCGCGCTGGTACTATCATGTTCACGCGCCGGGAATGCGCGACGCGGACGAGCACGGCCACTTCCATCTCTTCCTCCATCGCACGCAATTGCCCGACGGCCTCGAGCCCAAAGTCTGGCCGCCTCAGGGCGAGGAGGCAAAGGCGCATGTGACGCACCTCGTTGGCCTGTCGATCAATACGCAAGGCATCCCGCGCGCATGGTTCACGGTGAACCGCTTCGTCACCAACGAATTCCTCTTTCCCGCCGAGGTGATGATCGAGCACCTGCCCGACTTCAATGTGGACCACACCAAGGAAGACGACCTCGTCAATTGCTTCGTCACCGCAATGGTCGCGCTTTATCGCGGAGAGATCGCCGAGCTCCTGCGCGAGCGGGACGCTAAGCAGGCCGAGCTCGAAGCCGAACACGGCGAGAAGGCATACGAGAAGGCGAGCGGGATCGAAGTCCTCTCGCAGATGCCGATAGATCTGGATAAGAAATTGGGTTCGCTCGATCTGGGCTGACGATCAGCCGCGATTTGCCGAGATCAGGAATTCCACATTGCCCTGTGGGCCGGTGATCGGGCTTTCCACGATCCCGTCGATGTCCCAGTCAAGTCCTTCGAGCCACTCGCGAACCTCGCCGCACACCCTTTCGTGCAGGGCGGGATCGCGCACCACGCCGCCCTTGCCCACTTCCTCGCGCGCCACTTCGAATTGCGGCTTGATCAGCGCGACAAGCCGACACTCGCGCGCCGCCAATTCGAGCGGGCGTTCAAGCACCTTGGCAAGGCTGATGAAGCTCGCATCGCACACCACCCAGTTGCACTCGCGCGTGATGTGATCGCGGGTGAGGATGCGTGCGCTTGTCTGCTCGAGAACGGTGACCCGATCGTCCTGCCGCAGCTTCCAGGCGAGCTGGTTGGTTCCGCTGTCGACCGCAAAGACATGCGCCGCGCCGTTGGTCAAAAGCACATCGGTGAAGCCGCCAGTCGAACTGCCGATATCCATCGCGATTGCACCTTCCGGATCGAGCCCGAAATGCTCGATCGCATGCGCAAGCTTTATCCCGCCGCGGCTGACCCAAGGATGGTCGCGTCCGCGCACCTCGAGCGGCGCATCCTCGGCAATCTGTTGGCCGGGCTTTTCGATCTTGGTCTCGCCCGAAAAGACCGTGCCTGCCATTATGAGGGCCTGCGCGCGGGTGCGGCTTTCAGCGAGGCCGCGTTCGACCAGCAGGTGGTCTACCCGCTTCTTTTTGGGTGGTTTGTTCGCATTGGTCATGGACCCGAAAGCCGTTAGCGCGCATTTAGACGGCATGAAAGCGATCTACCTCCATGCCGTTGGCGCGATTGCGCTGAGTTTCACGATTGCCGCCTGCATTCCGAACGTAGAGCCGCCGCTCCCGGTTCCGCCGCCGGTTACGACTCCTGCGCCCGCTCCCGTGCCTACGGTCGCGCCCGCTCCCGCTCCTTCGCCATCTCCGACACCAGTCCCGGCTGTTCAGCAACCGGAGTATGAGAATTATCTCGATGCACCGCAGACGCCGGGCACCTGGATTTACAGCAATTCGGGATCGACCTCGCGCGCAGATTTCACTACGTCTCAATCAGGCAGTTTCAATCTGAGGCTTCACTGCTCAGCCAATCCGGGCCGCGAGCAGATTTCAATTTCCCGCAGGGGCTATTTGCCGACTGGCACCTCCACGATAACAATCACGACCGAGACTGCCGAACGCACTCTACGCGCCGATATCAGTTCCAGCGCTATGATCGTCGCGACACGTGTCGATGCCGATGACCCGATCCTCGATGCAATGGCGATCACGAAGGGTCGCTTTGCGATCGAAACGCCGGGCCTCCCGACGCTCTACATCCCCGCTTGGGTCGAAGTGAGTCGCGTCATCGAGGACTGTAGGTAATCGGGTAGAGGCTTGTTCGCGGAGCACGGCGGCGCAGCCGCCGCAAGCCCGACCGGGCGCCCGCAGCGCCGAAAGGCGCGAGGAAATCGAACGCCGGAGGGCGTGCGAAAAGCAAACATAATCTCTCGATTCCTTTGGTTAATATCCACAGGTTGTCGACAGACCGTCCACAGACATGTCCCGGAAGCAAAAAACGCCCGAGGTTTCCCTCCGGCGCCGCCGTCACGTCTCCTGCGCAACGATGGTCGAGTATGACGTGGGAAAACTATAATTCAAGTCTTGTCTTGGGGCAGCGGACGACTCAAATATGTACATGAGGCTAGCGGCGAACGCGGCTCTCGGCCCCCGGTGATACGGTTTGGGTCTTGGCTTTCAAGCGCGAAAGGAGGTGATCCGATGTCTCATGGTTCAGTAGAGAGGTCGGCAAGTTTCCGCGCGAGGTATATTCGGTAAGCAGATACCGAGTAAGACTTCGTGAGCGGCGCTTACCGCCGCTGACCATGAAAGGGCGGTTCCCCGACGGGCGGAACCGCCCTTTTCATTGCGTTGAGAATTTTGTTTGCGCCCTCAAACCCCGGGCGCGCGGAGTCTTGGTTGTCCGCATCGCATCCGCGATGCGAAATCCTCACGCCTTCGGCGCTGCGGGCGCGCAGTCGCGCTTGCGGTTCGCTTTGCGAACCGTGCTCCGTGACCAAGCCGACAAGGAAGCGCCTTGACGCATGGTGCGAGTTTGAAAAATTGCGTTGATCGCGTCGCGACCAGCGACGCCAGCGCGCGACTGCGCGCCGCCGCCTGTGCGGCGAAGCCAAGCGAGCCGGACGGCTCGCGCCCGGCGTTTGAGGGCGATAACAAGAGACTCAATTCTTGCCCGCAGCGCCGCACGATACTATTCGCCCACCCATGGAATTCACGCACGTCCCCCACCCCTCGCCCACACCCGACGACGTTCGCGAGGCGCGCATCGCCGACCCCGGTTTCGGCACGGTGTTCACCGATCACATGGTCACCATCGACTACGACGAGGCCAGGGGCGGCTGGCAAACCCCGGTGCTTGGGCCGCGAGAGGCGATCCCGCTCGATCCGGCGGCAAGCGTGTTGCATTACGCGCAGGAAATTTTCGAGGGCATGAAGGCCTTCACCCATGCCGAGGGCGGCCTTGCGCTGTTCCGGCCCGAAGCGAATGCCGCGCGCTTCAACGCCAGCGCCCGGCGCATGGCGATGCCCGAAATACCCGAGGAACTGTTCCTCGCATCGGTCCGCAAAATCGTGCTCAAGGATGCCGCGTGGATGCCGCAAATCGAAGGCGGCTCGCTTTACATCCGCCCCTTCATGTTCGCCTCCGAGGCGTTTCTCGGCGTGCGCCCTGCCAAGCAGTACAAGTTCGTCGTGATCCTGTGCTCGTCGGGCAATTACTTCAAGGGCGGGGTCAACCCGGTGAAAATCTGGGTTTCTCAGGACTATGTCCGCGCGGCCCCCGGCGGGACCGGAGCGGCCAAGACCGGCGGCAATTATGCAGCCAGCCTCGTCCCCCAGGCAGAGGCCATCGCGCATGGCTGCGACCAGGTGGTGTTCCTCGATGCGGTCGAGCGGAAATGGGTCGAGGAGCTGGGCGGGATGAACCTGTTCTTCGTCCGCGCCGACGGCAGTGTCATCACCCCGCCGCTTACCGGCACGATCCTGCCCGGCATCACCCGCGACAGTCTGATCGCGATGCTGCACGAGGAGGGATACGAGGTTCGCGAGGAACCCTATTCGATCGCGCAGTGGCGCGAAGAAGCCGAGAGCGGCGACCTGCTCGAAACGCTGGCCTGCGGAACGGCGGCGGTCGTCACCCCGGTCGGCACCGTTGCCTCGCCCGCAGGCGAGTTCAGCATCGGTAGCGGCGGCATCGGCCAGATGGCGCAGAAGATGCGCGAGAAGCTGGTCGGCCTGCAACACGGCAAGGTCGAGGACACACACGGCTGGGTGACGCGGATTTGAAGAGAGCGCTCGCCACCGCGCTGATCGCCCTCGGCGCTGCTCTATCCGGCGGTTCCGCTTCGGCTAACGAACCTGCGAACGATGAGCCTGCTTTTAACGCCAAGCACGCGGTTCTCGCCGAGGCCTTCGCTCCCGAACGTTTCTTTCGAGGGCGCTTCGGCTTTGATCCTTTGCTCACCATTCTCCATCTGGGCGACGACTACAGTTATCCGATCTACGCGATTGCGGTGTTTCGAGGATGTCATCGCGACGACGCGGAAGGTGACCGCAGTTGCATCGACCGCCTGCGGGCCCGGATGGTGCGCGCGCCCTATGATGGCGAACCCGAACGCCCGCGTTATCGGGGCTTGGAATTGCTCACGACCCTGCGAACACTCGCCGTCAGCAATCGCGAGGAGCTGATCACTGTGCTCGATAAGGGTGCAGTGGAGTGGTTGGAGGCCGACCTCGCGACTTGCCCGGCGGCGTTGGCAAAGGCTCGTGAGGCGGAGAAATTGGCATTTTTCAACCAGTCTCTTGTCGCGGATGATGACGACATGGCGATAGTGATCCATTCCGACACGATCAAACTGACCTTCACCCCGAATTATTTCACGAAGCTCAGTTTCGATGGCAGCCCGTTGCGCGGCACGCCCGGCCTTTGGGGCTATGATTTCGCTCAATCGCTCGAGGAATGCTGGGTGCCTTCACAAGCCACGCCTCCATGGCACCACGGCTCGGAAGAAGACAGCGAATGACCGATCCGATTCAGGTCGCCGCGCTCTACCAGTTCACGCCGTTCGACGATCCCGCCGCGCTCAAGGGACCGCTCGAGCAGGTGTGCCTCTCGAACCGCATCGGCGGTACGCTGCTGCTCGCGAAGGAAGGCATAAACGGCACCATCGCGGGCACGCGCGAGGGGCTTGATGCGGTGCTCTCCCACATCCGCGCGCTTCCCGGCTGCGCCGATCTCGACGTGAAGTTTTCGACCGCTTGCGAGATGCCCTTCAATCGCATGAAGGTGCGGCTGAAGCGCGAGATCGTCACCATGGGTCAGCCCGATATCGATCCTCGGGCGAGCGTCGGGCACTATGTCTCGCCCGCGGACTGGAACGATCTCATCTCCGATCCCGACACGCTCGTGATCGACACGCGCAACGATTACGAAGTCGCGATCGGCACTTTCAAGGGCGCGCTCGATCCCGAGACGCGCAGCTTCGGCGAGTTTCCCAAATGGTTCCGCGAGCACCGCGAGGAACTGCTCGAAGGCAAGAAAAAGGTCGCGATGTTCTGCACCGGCGGGATCCGCTGCGAGAAATCGACCAGCTTCCTGCGGCAGGAGGGGATCGACGAGGTCTATCATCTCAAGGGCGGGATCCTGAAATATCTCGAGACCGTGCCCAGGGACCAAAGTTTGTGGGAGGGCGACTGCTTCGTTTTCGACGAACGCGTGGCCGTGGGGCACGATCTCGCCCTGTCCGATTATCGGCTGTGCCGCGCCTGCCGCCGCCCGGTCTCTCCGCAAGATATGCAAAGCGAGTATTACGAGGAAGGCGTGAGCTGCCCGCACTGCATCGAGGAGAAGACCGAAGAGCAGCGCGAACGCTATCGCGAGCGCCAGCGACAGGCGCAACTGGCGAGGGAGCGCGGGGAAAGCCATGTCGGCACGCTCCCGCGCTCGCCCTAGGATGGCCGCGCTTCCGATCCTCTACTCTTTCCGCCGCTGCCCCTATGCGATGCGCGCGCGCATGGCGCTGTGGGTGGCGGGGATCACGGTGGAGCTGCGCGAGGTGAAGCTCGCCGACAAACCGCCCGAACTGATCGAGGTTTCCCCCAAAGCGACCGTCCCAGTGCTGGTTCTCGCCGACGGGACCGTGATCGACGAGAGCATCGCGGTGATGCGCTGGGCGCTGTCGCAAAGCGATCCCGAAGGCTGGCTGGCGGGCGACGATGCGTTGTCGGTTCTTGCGCTGATCGAGCGCAACGACGGGCCGTTCAAGCATCATCTCGACCGGTACAAATATCCCACGCGCTACCCCGAGGAGACCGACGGAGACGAGGACGCTTTGCGTTTGCACCACCGAAGCCAAGGCCTCGCGATCCTCGAGGAACTCGACGCGCGGCTCACCGGTCAGAACCAGCTGTGGGGCAGCACGCGGACGCTCGCCGATATCGCGATCTTCCCGTTCGTACGGCAGTTCGCCAACACCGACCGCGCGTGGTTCGATGCGCAAGGCCTGCCGCACCTGCAACGCTGGCTCGAAGGGCATATCGCCTCCGACCTCTTCCTATCCGTGATGCCCAAGTTCGCGCCCTGGAAAGCGGGCGACGAACCGATTCTCTTCGGCCCCTAATCGGGACAGCGTGAGAGCTGCTCGCGAAAGCTGTCGATAAGCCAGCTCGCCGCAGGGCCAAGCCGGTGGTCGCGCCTCCACATCGCGCTGAAGGGATAGAGAGCGCCCGGTTTTTCGGGAAGGTCGAGTTCGACCAGCCTTCCCTCCGCCAGATCGCGGGAAATCTGGTGGCGCGGCATATTGCCCCACCCGAGCCCTTGCTTCAGCAGCGAGTGCTTTGCTCCCAGATCGCCCAGCCGCCACGTAAGCGGGCTGAGCACCGAAAATTCCCGGCCCTGCGTAAAGTCGGAACGGTCGGCGAGCACCAGTTGCAGGTGCTTGCGGCTTTCACCCGGCGGGATGTCTCTCGCCGCGAGCGGGTGGCCGGGAGCGGCGACGGGTACGAGGTCGATCCTGCCGATTACCTGCCGCTCAAGCGATGGCAGGTCGCCAATCACTGGGCCGCCGATGGCTAGCTCGGCTCGCTCATCCAGTAGGCATTCGGCAACCGCGCCCAGCCCTTCGATATTGAGAGTGAGCGCGACCGTCGGGAACATGTCCCGGAATTCGCGCAACACAAGCGCCGTGACCTCGCCCGAAACCATGACATCGAGCACCAGTCCGACGCTGCTTTCCAGCCCCGCGTGGAGCGAGCGCGCTTTCGCCAAGAGTGCATCGACACGGTCTGCAATGCTTCGTGCTTCGGCCAGAAGCCCCTCGCCCGCTTCGGTCAGTACCGGCTTCTTCGATCCTTCGCGCTCGAACAGCGTAACGGCCAATTGCGCTTCCAGCTGCGCAACGCCGTAGCTGATTGCTGAGACGGCACGTCCGCTCGCCCGCGCCGCACCGCCAAAGCTCCCCTCTTCCACCACGGCCAGGAATATCCGAATCTGGTCGAGAGTGGGTTCGCCAAGCTTCATGGCCCTATGTTCAGATATTCAGAACATTTTGACAAGTTTTATCGCAGTTATCTTGAGGCACGATTCTGCCTATCTCCCGTTCAACACAGACACTCCAACGGGAGATAGGCCATGATCGAACTTCGTCCCTTTGAAACCCTTGGCGCCGCCAATCACGGCTGGCTCGATGCGCGCCACCATTTCTCATTCGCGAGCTACCATGATCCGAGCCGCGTTCACTGGGGCAACCTTCGCGTCTGGAACGACGACAGAATCGCGCCTGGCACCGGCTTTCCGACGCACCCGCATAACGACATGGAGATCATCACCTATGTGAGAGAAGGAGCGATCACACACCGCGACTCCATGGGCAATGAAGGCCGCACCGAAGCGGGCGATGTGCAGGTGATGAGCGCCGGCACAGGCGTGCAGCATTCGGAATACAACCTCGAAGACGAGGACACGACGCTGTTCCAGATCTGGATCATTCCGGACGAGCGCGGCGGCGAGCCCAGCTGGGGCGCGAAACAGTTCCCCAAGGGCGACCGCGCCGGTTCATTCGTACCGCTCGCCAGCGGTATCGCCAACGACGATGACGCTCTGAAGATCCGCACAAATGCCCGCGTGCTGGGTGCGACGATCAAGGCCGGCGAGAGCGTGACCTACGAAATCGGCGATGCTTCGCGGCACCTCTATCTCGTCCCCGCAACCGGGAAGGTGCGGGTCGATGATGTCGAAGCAAAGGCACGTGATGGTGTCGCCATTACACAGCTCGAACGTGTGACTGTGACCGCGCTCGAAGACAGCGAAGTCGTGCTCGTCGACGCGGCCTGAATCTTTGGCGGGCCGGCTGGATTCGCTTGACCGCAGGCCGGCCTGCCGCCCCTTTCTCGAAAGAATGGAGTAGCAAACCCATGACCCACATCCTTCACATCACCGCCTCGATCAGCGGCGAGGAAAGCGTTTCCACCGCGCTCGGCAACAAGCTCGTCGAAGGCCTGGCCGCGCGTTCGGGTGCAAGCGTGACCAAGCGCGATCTCGCGCAGAACGACATTCCCTATATCGATGCCCGGATATTCGAGGCGATGCTGACGCCCAAGGAGGACCGCACGCCCGAACAGCAGGAGCTTGCGGCCATCTCCGACAAGCTGATCGAGGAGCTTCAGGCTGCCGACACGATCGTCTTCAGTTCGCCGGTTTACAATTTTAGCGTGCCTGCGACGGTCAAGGCATGGGCGGACCTCGTCGCCCGCGCGGGCACGACGTTCAAATACACGGAAAACGGGCCGGTCGGCCTGCTCAAGGGCAGAAAAGCCTACATAACCGCCGCATCGGGCGGCACGCCGATGGGAAGCGACATGGATTACATGTCGCGCTGGCTCAAATTCTTCCTCCAATTCCTTGGCATCGAAGTCGTCGATGTGATCGCGGCCGACGGGACGCGGCTGCCCGATGCCGAAGCCCGGATCGAGGCTGCGCACCGCAAGATCGAGAGCATAATCGCCTGATCCACTTGGGGCCGGTCGTGAGCCGGGGCGCGGCGCCGCGCTCCGGCTCTTCTATCGTCATGTGTCCGGCAATGTCCCGGCAGGCAGGCTGGTGCGCAATTCCTCCAGCCACACATCGGCCACCGCATCGGAAGGGGCGCGCCAGTCACCGCGCGGCGAAAGCGCGCCGCCCGAAGACACTTTCGGCCCGTTGGGAAGCGCGCTGCGCTTGAACTGCGAAAATCCGAAAAAGCGCGCGAGGAATTTCTCCAGCCACTTCGCGATCGTGGCCAGATCGTATTCGTTCTTCCGACCGTCCGGAAATCCGGCGGGCCATTCGCCAGACTTCGCATCCTTCCACGCGTGCCATGCAAGGAACGCGACCTTACCCGGACGCTGCCCGTAGCGGATCGTGTGGTGGAGGAAGAAGTCGTTGAGCTCGTATGGCCCGATTGTCTCCTCGGTGCTCTGCAATTCCCCGTCCTCGCCCGGCGGCACAAGCTCGGGCGAAATCTCGGTATCGAGTATCGCAGCGAGCACCTCGGACGCGGCTTCGTCGAACTGCCCGGTCTGGATCGTCCAGCGGATGAGATACTGGATCAGCGTCTTGGGCACGCCAGCATTGACGCCGTAATGGCTCATGTGGTCGCCCACGCCATAGGTGCACCAGCCAAGGGCAAGCTCGCTCATATCGCCGGTTCCGATCACGAAGCCATGATGCTGCCCCGCCAGACGGAAAAGGTAATCGGTGCGCAGCCCTGCCTGCACGTTCTCGAACCCCACATCGTAATGCGGTTCGCCGTTCGAATAGGGGTGTCCCATATCTTCGAGCATGAGCCGCGCGGCCGGCTTGATGTCGATTTCCTCGGCGGTGATCTCCATCGCCTTCATCAGCTTCCACGCGTTGGATTTGGTCGTGTCCGACGTGCCAAATCCCGGCAGGGTGTAGCCACGGATAGTGGTACGCGGGAGGCCGAGCCGGTCGCAGGCCTTGGCCGCCACGATCAGCGCATGGGTGCTGTCGAGCCCCCCGGATATGCCGATCACCAGGCTTTTCGCATTCGTCGCCTGGATACGCCGCATCAGCGCATCGACCTGGATATTGAACGCCTCGTAACAATCCTCGTCAAGCGCATGCTGGCGATTGGGCACGAATGGGAAGCGGCGGATCGGGCGCTCCAGGCCGATATCGCCTTCGGCAAAAGCGTGCTCGAACACGATCCGGCGAAAGCTGTCCTGCGGCCGGCCATGCGCCTCCGCCGCGTCGGTGAATGTCTGGTTGCGCATCCGCTCGCCCGCGATGCGGTCGGTATCGATATCGACCACGCACATTTCCGGCTCAAGATCGAACCGCGCGCTCTCGGCCATCAGCTCGCCCAGCTCGTAGATCACGCCCTGCCCGTCCCATGCAAGGTCGGTCGTGCTCTCGCCGTGGCCGCTCGCCGAATAGACATAGGCGCAGATCGAGCGTGCGCTCGATGACCGGCAGTGGAGTTTGCGATCGTCGGCCCGGCCGATCGTGATCGGGGAGGCGGAAAGGTTGCACAGGATGTGCGCGCCCGCCAACGCGGCCAGTGTGCCGGGGGGATTGGGTGCCCAGAAATCCTCGCATATCTCGACCCCGAACGTGAAGCCGGGAAGGTTTGCCGCCGCAAAGACGAGGTCTGTCCCGAACGGCACCTCTTCGCCCGCGACCGCGATCCACAGATCCTGGCAATTGCGGCCATGGACGAAATAGCGTTTCTCGTAGAATTCGCGGTAGTTGGGGAGATAGCTCTTGGGGATCACGCCGAGCAGTTCGCCGCCTGCGATAACGAGCGCGCAATTGTAAACCTTGGAATTGCGTCGCAGCGCAGCTCCGACCACCAGGACCGGCGAAAGGTTCTCGCTGGCCGCGACCACCTCTGCCACCGCCGCCTCGACCCGGTCGAGCATGGCCGATTGCAGGTGCAGATCGTCGATTGCGTAGGATGACAGGCTCAGTTCGGGAAAGACGACGAGATCGACGCCGCGCGCATGGGCTTTTTCCGCCTCGGCGATCACGCCGGCGGTATTGAGCGCCACATCAGCGGTGCGATGGTGCGGCGTGGCGGTCGCCACGCGCACGAAGCCGTGGGCGTGCATGTCGTAAAAACTTTCGGCGCTGGCAGCCATATGCGCGTGAACTCCGAATTGCCTTGCCGAAGCTCACTAGCGGCTAAACCCTTAACTTCCTAGGCAGCAAGCAATTCTGCGGCCTCCGGGCTTTCTTCGAGCAGTTGGATCAACCCTCGTTCGTGCCGGGTAAGATAACGGGTGGCGCGCGGCATCCGGAGGTTTTCGCGCCATACTTCCCAGCCGCTATCGCGCGAAAGGATGTCGATCACGGCGGGGTGAATATAGCTGTTGCGTGCGACCACAGGTGTGTTGCCAAGTTTGTCCGAAACCTCCTCCAGCATCGAGCTGATAGTGGGGCGCGTTCTGGCCCGAGCGATCACCGAAAATGCGAGCACGCTCGCATGCCACGTGCGGAAGTTTTTCGCCGAAAACTCGTCTCCCATGACCTCGCGCAGATATTCGTTCACGTCCCCGCTGCCGATTGGCTGTCGTTGCCCGTCCTCATCGTAGTACTGGAAGAGATGATCTCCCGGCACGTCTCGCGCATCCTCCACCGCCCGCGCCAGAGCTTCATCCTCAAGCGTAATATGCCGCTCCTTTCCGCCCTTGCCGACGTAGCAGAGCTCGACAGTGCTGCCGTGGATTGTCGCATGCTGATCGCGCAGCGTGGAGGCTCCGAAGGAATTGTTGCTCTTCTTGTAGATTTCGTTCCCGATCCGAACGAAACCCATGTCGAGCAAGCGGACAACGGCAGCCAGAACGCGCGATCGCGTCGCATTGTCGCCATCAATGTCGGCTTCCACCCTTTTGCGGATCTTCGGAAGCATTTTGCCGAATTCAAGGCAGCGATCGAATTTCTCGCTCTCGCGCATCAGCCGGAATTCGGGGTGGTAGCGATATTGCTTGCGCTCGCGTTCGTCAAAACCGGTGGCGAGTATATGGCCGTTATTCATCGGGCAGAACCAGGCGTCGCGATAGGCTGGAGGCAGCGCAATACCGTTCAGCCGCGCACGTTCCTTGCGGCAGCGGATCAGTTCGCCTTCGGGCGAGTAATAGGCAAAGCCCCGCCCCGCACCGCGCCGCGTGATGCCCGGCAGGCTGTCATCGACATAGATAAGCTTCTCCATCGCAAAGGAAATGCGCCGCAGCGTTGCACGGTTCCGGCTTGCAAGGTGCAAAGCGAGTTGCCACGTCGCGTTTCACGGGTCAGACGAACAACCACTCCGAACGCTCATGGAGAAAAATACATGGCCGATCCCACTTACACCCCTCCCGAAGTCTGGAGCCCCGACACCGAATCCGGCGGTCGCTTCGCAAGCATCAACCGACCGACCTCAGGCGCGCGGGAAGAAAAGGAGCTGCCAGTCGGCAAGCACCCCTTCCAGCTGTATTCGCTCGCTACTCCCAACGGGGTGAAGGTGACGATCATGTTCGAGGAACTTCTCGAGCTCGGTCACAAGGATGCCGAATACGATGCCTTCACGATCAATATCGGCGAAGGCGAACAGTTCACCAGCGGCTTTGTTGCAATCAACCCGAACTCAAAAATCCCGGCCCTCGTCGATCGCAGCGGCGACAAACCGTTTCGCATTTTCGAAAGCGGCGCCATCCTTGTCCACCTCGCGGAGAAATTCGGCGAATTCCTGCCGACCGAACCGGCGGCTCGCGCCGAGACGCTTTCGTGGCTTTTCTGGCAGGTCGGCACCGGCCCGTTCATCGGCGGCGGCTTCGGCCATTTCTACGCATACGCGCCGGAAAAATACGAATACCCGATCAACCGCTACGCCATGGAAACCAAGCGGATTTTCGACGTCGCGGATAAAAGGCTGGCCGAGACGCGCTTCCTCGCAGGCGATGAATACACGATCGCCGATATGGCCAACTTCCCGTGGCTCGCGCCCTTCGTATTCGGCAACATCTACAATGAGGCGAAGCGCTTCCTTTCGATCGATGAATACGAAAACGTCGCGCGCTGGGTTTACGAAATCAACGAGCGTCCGGCGGTTCAACGCGGCAAGATCGTGAACAAGGTCTGGGGCGACGACGAGGCAACGCAGTTGCGCGAGCGCCATTCGGCGGCCGATTTCGAAGGCAAGAAGCTGCGCTGATCGCAGACCAAGAGCACCGGGAGGCCTAAGCGCTTGACTCGCAGGCCTCCCTCGCCTCCCTTCGCACTATGAAGGTCGCGCATCTTGCCTGAAACGAAGCACGAAAGGATCGGGCTGGGCGAGAAGCTCGGCTATGGCATTGGCGATCTGGCTTCGGGCCTGATCCTCAACTTTTTCGGCTTTTTCATGTTCTACTATTTCGTCGATCTCGGCGGGATAGCGCCTGCCGCGATCGGCATCATGCTGCTCATAACCAAGCTGATTGATGCGGCGACCGATCCTGCAATGGGCCTGATCGCGGATCGCACCAGAACCCGCTGGGGCCGCTACCGTCCGTATCTGCTGTTCGGCCCGATACCGCTTGCCCTTGCGATCACGCTGGTTTTTGCAGCGCCCGGCGATCTCGGCGAGACGGCGCTGCTGGTCTGGGCCTACGCGACCTACACGCTTGCCATGCTCGCCTTTACAGCCGTCAACGTGCCCTATGGCGGGCTGCTCGGCGTAATCTCGCCATCGTCGCGGCAGAGAGCCAATGTCACAGGCTTTCGCATGTTCTTCTCGGCCTTTGGAGGAATTCTCGTCGGAGTGCTCGGCACGACGCTCGTGCGGGAACTCGGCGGAGGCGACGAAAAACTCGGCATATTGCTCACGATGAGCTGCATAGCGGCGGTATCGGTCTTCTGCCTGCTGACCACGTTCTTCACCACGAAAGAGCGGGTTCCGCCTGCGGGGACCAACGGTTCACCGTGGGCCGATATCGGTGTGCTGGTGCGCAGCGCCCCCTGGATCGTCGTGGCGATTGCCGCAATTCTCGGCGTGACGGCAATCGCATCGCGCGCGGCAACCGCGCTGTTTTTCTATGAATATGTGGTGGGCGACGATGGCCAGCCGGTCTTCGGGATCCTCGATCGCCCTGCGCTGTTCCTGACTGGCCTTGCCCTCGGCCAGGTGACCGGAGTGATCCTTGGCAGCGCGTTGCAAAGATGGTTCGAGAAATCGCATCTCCTGATCTTTGCCGGATTGCTCAAATCCGCAATGATCGTGCTGTTCTTTTTCCTGCCGCTCGATGCCATCTGGCCGCAGACATTCGTGCAATATCTCGTGGGCATCGGCTTCGGGATGCTGATGGTTCTGTCCTACGCCATGTTCACCGATATCGCGGAATTCATCGAATGGAGATCGGGGCGCCAGATGACCGCGCTGGTCATTGCCGCATCGGTTTTCGGGGTGAAATTCGGCATCGGTGTCGGCTCGGCAATCCCCGGCCTGGTGCTGGAGATGACGGGTTTCGTACCCGGCGCGCAGCAGAGCGAGACAGCCCTGCTCGGCATCCAGCTTTCCTTCGCGATCATCCCGGCCGCGGTCATGATCCCCGCGGCTATCGCGGTGATGTTCTACGGCATCGACCGCGGCGTCATTTCCAAGGTCGAAAGCGATCTGTCCGCCCGCCGCGCCCGGGCGGTGTAAATTCGCTTCACATCCCTGCTGAAGCCGCTATATCGCACGCCTCCTGCTGGGGTGTAGCCAAGTGGTAAGGCACCGGTTTTTGGTACCGGCATTCGCAGGTTCGATCCCTGCCACCCCAGCCATCTATTCCTTTAGACCCTCAAACGCCGGGCGCGGGCCATCCGGCCCGCTTGGCTTCGCCGCATAGGCGTCGACGCGCAGTCCCGCTTGCGGCCCCAAGGGGCCGACGTCTTGCTCTTTCTTAGCTCCCCGAAGATGGCTTGCCAGAGGCCTGGATGCATTGCCCGGTGACCCACTCGCTTGCAGGCGAGACGAGGTAGAGCACCAGGGCGGCGATATCGCGCGGCGTGCCCAGCCTTCCTGCCGGAAGCGCCAGTTGCTCGAGCAGCGGGCCGAAATCCTCGTCCGTCATGTTAAGCGCCTTCTTCACCGTGTCGGTCGGCACGAAGCCGGGAAGGATTGCATTCACCCGCGTTCTTGGCCCCAATTCCATCGAGAGCGTGCGGGTCAGCATCAGCACGCCCGCCTTGGCCGCGCTGTAATGCGCGCTGCCCGGAAACGGCTCAACCGCCGCAAGCGAGGAAATGTTCACCATCGCGCTGCCCTCGCCCAGATGCGGAACCGCCGCCTGCACGCTGTAGAAGATCGAGGACAGGTTGACCGCCAGCGTCTTGTCCCATTCGGCCGGATCGAGCTCGGCCAGGGGGGCGGAGATGAGCGAACCGCCGGCATTGTTAACCCAGATATCGAGCCTGCCGAATTCGTCCATCGCCCGCTGGGCAAGCGCTTCCATGGCGTCCATTGAAGACACATCGGTCGGCTGCGTGATAGCGCGCCCGCCTTCATTGTTGGCGTTGATCGCCCGCGCTGTGTGTTCGATCTGGTCGGCGGAGCGGGCGGCGCAGACCACATTAGCCCCCGCCTCGGCGAGCATGGTGGCGTTACCCTCTCCGATGCCGCGCCCCGCGCCTGTCACAACGGCGGTTTTTCCCGTCAGATCGAACAATCCATGCATCGCCAACTCTCCCTCGTTGCAGGAGAGCTAGGCTGGCGCGCGGGCTCACGTCCACTATCGCTTCTATTGACCTGTTTATTGGCGGTTAAGCCTCAGCGAGCATCTTTTCGGCAAGCGCAGTGCCAGAAATCCATGCTCCCTCGACCCGCGGTGAATGAAGGTAATCACCGGCAATTCCAATCCGATTCGTCCGATCGAAGCGTGCGGGCTCTCCATCAACCGGCTCGGCCATCGAATAGAGCCAGCGATGCGCCGCGAGGTGGATCGGATCCACCGGGGTCGTGCCGGTCTGTTCGAAAAAATCTTGGAGCAGGATCGGGCCGACCTCTTCCTTCGGCAAATCGAGCAGCTCGCGGCTGCGCGAAGGCGATGCGTGCAGCACCCAGCATTCCTTACCCGAACGCGAGGGCTTGGCAGAATTGCGCGCCGCCCAACTGACCCGCGCATCTGCATCTCGAAAAGCGTCGCTTTCTATGTCGAGCGGCTGCGAAAAGCCTGCCATCACTGCCCAACACGGTTCGGATCTGGCGCCCGCAGCGACTTTCGCAAGGTCCGGCGCGACGGGTTCAAGCAGCTCGTGGGCCTGTTCGGCGGGAATGGCGACCAACACGCTTTTCGCCAGAAAATCGTCGCCTTCGGTTTCAACCCTCCAGCCGTTACGTTCGCGCACGATTGCACTTGCCCGGCAATTCCATTGCACACCGACATTCTGCGCCATTGCCTTGATCGGGCTGTTCATGCCGGGAGTCCCGACATAAGCATCCTCCCCAGCCTCCGGCCATGGCGCGACCACGCCTTGCGATTGCCATGCCTTTACTGCGGTGGCGAAGTCGGGATTGCGCGCGGTGAAGTACTGCGCACCGTGATCGAACGAAACCATCTCTCCCGCAATTTCGGCCCGTCTCGTAGACATGCGACCTCCGGGGCCCCGCCCCTTGTCGATGACCTTCATTGTCAAGCCGGCCCCGGACAGGCGGGTCGCGCAGGCCAGCCCGGCCATCCCGGCGCCAATTACGCATATATCGATGTCGAAGTATCCCATTTCGCACCAACGCCCGCAGGGGGAATGGGTTTCAATTCAGCAGCGTCCTGGTTCGAATTTGGTCAGGGCGCGCTGCGGGGAGGCCTTGCTTCGGCGAGGATCAGCGAAAAGCGGGCCTTGCCATCGAGCCAGCGGGTTTGCGGTTCCCATCCCCCCGCAAGCAGCAACGTGTTCGCGGTGCGGCGATCGAATTTGTGGCTGTTCTCTGTGTGGATCGTGTCTCCCGCACGCATCGAAAAGTCTTCGCCACATACGGTGAACCCGATGTCGCGCGAAGCGACCAGGTGCATCTCGATGCGCGCAAAATCGTCGACCCAGCGCGCCTCGTGGTTCAACGCGTCCAGCGGAATGTCGCCATCAAGCTCACGATTGATCCGGCGTACAAGGTTGTAGTTGAATTCCGCTGTAACGCCTGCCGCATCGTCATAGGCAGCGACCAGAACCTCTTCATCCTTGATAAGGTCCATACCGATAAGAAGCTGCGCGCCGGTTCCCAGCGTCTCGCGCATGTTGCGCAGGAGGTCGACCGCGGTGCGCGCGACCATGTTGCCAATGGTCGAACCGGGAAAGAAGCCGAGCTTGGGCAAGTCGGCGATTTCTTTTGGCAGCTCGACGGTGCGCATGAAATCCGCCTCGACCGGATAGACTGGCAGACCCGGGAATTTTGTCGCCAGATCGGCGGCTGCCGCGCGCAGGAAATCGCCCGAGATGTCGAGCGGGACGTAGGCCGCCGGTTTGATAGCCTTCAGCAGCAGCGGTGTCTTCACCGAAGAACCCGAACCGAATTCGACCACGGCACGCCCCCTGCCGATCAGGTCCGCAAACTCGCCTGCGCGGTCCGTCAGAATCTCGGTCTCGGCCCGTGTAGGATAGTATTCGGGAAGCTGCGTGATGTCCTCGAACAGCTGCGATCCGGCATCGTCGTAAAGCCAGCGTGCCGGTATTGCCTTCTGCTCTTGCGAAAGACCCTCGAGCACATCGGCACGAAAGGCGTTGTTCACGCCCTCCTCGTCGTGGTCGACGAGCCGCAGCCCCTTCTTCGTCATCATAGCCTCAAAGGTCCTTTGCTAGCCGCAGGCCGGTGAATTGCCAGCGCTGGTGGGGGTAGAAGAAGTTGCGGTAGGACGCGCGTGAATGCCCGCGCACCGTCGCGCAACTCGCACCCTTCAGCACGAACTGGCCGCTCATAAACTTCCCGTTGTATTCGCCGACTGCGCCCTCGGCAGGCCGGTAGCGCGGGTAAGGCAGGTAGGCCGAGCGGGTGAACTGCCAGCAATCACCGAATAGCGCCTCTCCCCCTTGGGGATGCGGGGCCTCGGCGCGGTCGAGCTGGTTGCCGTTTCCAGGGTCGTGCGCCGGTTCGACACCCTCCTGCCCGCGCGCGACAGCCTCCCACTCGAATTCGGTCGGGAGACGCGCACCTGCCCATGTCGCAAACGCATCGGCCTCGTAATAGGAAATGTGCGTCACCGGCGCTTCGGGATCGCGCACTTGCCATCCCTGATGCGTGAAGACCTCGTCCCCTCGCCAGTAGAGCGGCGCGGCAATCGCATGCTCTTTCACCCAGGCCCAACCGTCGGAAAGCCACAGCGCCGCCGTGTCATATCCGCCGTCGGCGATAAATTCGGCCCAGAGCGCATTGGTCACGAGCCGGCGCGAAAGTGCAAACGGCTCCAACAATACGCGGTGCGCCGGGCCTTCGTTGTCGAACGCGAAACCTCGTCCCTGATGGCCGACCAACGCGATGCCGCCCGGATGTTCATGCCATCCTGCCTCGCCTGCCCCGGTGGACATTGCCGGTTCGGGACCGCCGCCGAACATCGCCGGACCTGCAGGATTCTGAAACAGGGCATGCTTGATGTCGGTCAGCAGCAATTCGATGTGCTGCTGCTCGTGCGCGATGCCGAGCGCGACCAGATCGGCAAGTGCCGGATCGCGCAGCAACGGCTCCACCGCATCATCGACCGCGCTGCGCCAATCGAGCACCTCTTCCAGCGAAGGCCGCGAAAGCATTCCGCGTGAAAACCGTGCGATCCGCTTCCCTTCAGCCTCGTAATAAGAATTGAAAAGAAACGAGTATCCCTCGTCGAACAACGCGTAACTCTTCACGCGGTCGCGGAGCAGGAAGGTCTCCCAGAACCATGTCGTGTGAGCGAGGTGCCATTTCGCCGGTGATGCGTCCTCCATCGATTGCAGGGTCGCATCGGCATCGGTGAGCGGTTCGACCAGCGCTTCGGTCAACGATCGGGTCGCATGAAAACTCTCGGCAAGGCCCTGACCCGTTACCATGTCACTGGAATCGCGGTGAATGTTCCGTGGCACAGACCTCTCCTGCAGCATCGGCTCAAACGGTCGAGCGCACAAGCATCATGAAGCAAGCGCATGACAATTGAAAGGCGCGCAAGCTATTGAATCCGCGACAAGTTGTCGCATGGCTGGGTGAGCTGAAGCTGAGACGCCGTGCTCAGGCGGCGAGTTGCACCCTGTTCCTGCCTTTGGATTTCGCAGCATAGAGCGCGCTATCTGCGCGCGCGAAAAGGGTGAGCGAAGTGTCTTGCGGATCGAGTTCTGCGATCCCGGCACTGATCGTGACAGCTGGCACCTTGTCGGTCGAGCTGCCTTCAGCAATGGCAAGGCGCAATCGCTCGGACATGACCCGCGCAATGGTTTCGGTGGCGCCCGGTACGACCCAGATGAACTCTTCCCCCCCAACTCTGCCGATCACATCGTCTTCGCGGGCCTGATCCTGCGCGATCTGCGCAACCTTCTTCAGCACCTTGTCGCCTTCCACGTGACCATAGGTGTCGTTGACTGACTTGAAGTGATCGATATCGAAGACGACCAATACGAGCGGCATCGTCGATCGGCGCGCGTCGACGATCAGGCTGTCGAGTCGCTCCATGGCACTGCGGCGATTGGCGAGGCCGGTCAGCGGGTCGGTCGCGGCCAGCTCGCGCGCACGGCTTGCTTCGCGCACAGCGGCAGCGCGGGAGAATTCGAGTTCGCGCACGCGTTCGATCCGGTCCGTATCGTCGCGCACCACGGCGACCACACGGTCGGTTCCCCCGCTCTGGGACTTCAGGTTGCAAGCCTTAACTTCGATTGAACGCAGTTCTCCATCGAAGCCGTACAGTTCGTAGTGCAGCTGATACGGCCCGTCTTTATCGAGCCGCTCGCGCACCGCGTGGACAAGATCGATATTGTTGGCGAACAGCATCGTTTCGGCATCGCCGTCGACAAGAGGCTCGTCACCCTCGACGCCGAAGATCTTGCGAAGCCCATCGGACCATTGCTGGCGTCCCGTTGCCGGATCGCACTCCCAGATACCGATGCCGGCGATCTCCTCCGCGAGGCAGGCGGTGCGGACAAACTCGTTGATACGCGCGGCCCGTTTGCGGGCGAGTTCGGCAACAAACCGGGTATCGCGGCGTGCGGCGACGAGCGCTGCGAGCAGGACCAGCGACACGAGTGCTAGGGCGAGACAAACACTGGCAAGGATCGTCTCGTTCGACAGCATAACCGGCAGACCGATGCCAGCGGTACCCACCGGAAATGCATGTATGGAGGAAAGCAAGTTCGACATGCGGGCGGGCTTAGCGCACAAGCCCCTAAGGCCGCCGAGCGCGGCCACCACGTCAAACTACCTAGGACACCTCGAAACGTGTCGCCGGGCAATCAGGCGGCGTCGGCTTCCTTGTCGCCCTGGCGCCCACTGATTTCGTCATTGAGCATCTCGGCAAGCAGGAACGCGAGTTCCAGCGACTGTTCGGCATTGAGGCGCGGATCGCAATGCGTGTGATAGCGATCGCCCAAGGCATCGTCGGTTATGGCAACGGCACCGCCCACGCATTCGGTCACGTCCTGGCCGGTCATCTCGATATGGATACCGCCCGGATGCGTGCCCTCGGCGCGGTGCACCGCAAAGAAGCCCTTCACCTCGCTGAGGATGCGGTCGAAAGGCCGCGTCTTGTAGCCGCTTTCCGACTTGATGACATTGCCATGCATCGGATCGCAGCTCCACACAACCGGATGCCCTTCGCGCTTCACGGCGCGGACGAGTTTGGGCAGGCCGTCTTCCACCTTGTCATGGCCATATCGTGTGATGAGCGTAATACGCCCCGGTTCGCGCGACGGGTTGAGCACGTCGAGCAGTTCGAGCAACGCATCGGGTTCAAGCGAAGGCCCGCATTTCATCCCGAGCGGATTGCCGATGCCACGCGCAAACTCGATATGCGCGCTTCCCGGAAAACGGGTGCGATCGCCGATCCACAGCATGTGCGCAGAGGTTGCATACCAGTCGCCGGTGAGCGAATCCTGCCGCGTCAGCGCCTGTTCGTAAGGCAGAAGCAGCCCTTCGTGACTGGTGTAAAAGCTCGTGCCCTTCAACTGCGGCACGGTCGCCGGATCGATCCCGCATGCTTCCATGAAATCGAGCGCTTCGCCAATCCGGTCGGCAGTCTTTGCGAACCTCTCGGTCCACGGGGTGCGCCCCATGAAATCGAGGGTCCATTGGTGGACCTGCTGAAGGTTCGCGTAGCCGCCGCCGGCAAAGGCACGCAGCAGGTTGAGCGTCGCTGCCGCCTGGCTGTAGGCGCGGACCATCCGGTTCGGATCGTTGCGCCGCTGGACAGGATCGAATTCGATCCCGTTAATGTTGTCGCCGAAATAGCTGGGCAGCGTCACATCGCCCTTTGTCTCGGTTGGTGAAGAGCGCGGCTTGGCAAACTGGCCCGCCATTCGCCCGACCTTCACGACAGGGCGCTTGCTCGCAAAAGTCATAACAACCGCCATTTGCAGCAGCACGCGGAACGTATCGCGAATGTTGTTCGGGTGGAATTCGGCAAAGCTCTCGGCACAGTCACCGCCCTGCAGCAGGAACGCCTTGCCATTGGCGACTTCCGCAAGATCGGATTTGAGGCGGCGCGCCTCTCCTGCGAACACCAGAGGCGGATAGGCCGAAAGGGTCGCCTCTGCTTCGGCGAGTTCGGCGGCGTCCTCATAGTGCGGCAGGTGCCGCGCTTCGTGGGACTTCCAGCTTTCCGGTTTCCAGTTCTGAGCCATGGTAGAATTCTTCAAATCAACAACGGGGCGCGCACCTATCGCGGGCGCACACTATATGTAAAGCGTGAAAGCCCTTCGGGACAATATTATTTCACGCACCGGTTAACGAGTTGGGCGCAACCTAGCGACCTACAATCTCGGGCCGAGAAGCGGCGGGCATGCTGGCGACACCAGCCGGAGGCGCGATACTCTCGGGTGCTTCTGCAAGCTCCTGACCTTCGGGTATCACCGCCAGCTTCAAAGGCTTGCGCTGTCCGAAATATCGTTCGGCAAGGAATTGCATGTTCACCGGGCTGGTACGCGAATAATCGACCAGCAGGTATTTCAGCATCTCGATCCGCACCGGATCGGTGGTCGCACCTTCTAGATTTCGGAGCCAAAACTGGTTCCCGGTCGAGGCGCGCTGGATCACCTGGCGCAGCGGCCCGGTTACGCGCTCAATCTCGTCCTGGCTCGGCGGGGTTGTCGCGAGGTCGTGAGCGATCCGGTCGGCTTCCGCGAAGAAGATCGGCACGAAATCTGGCTCAAGCTGGGCGTAGGCGGTGATCGTTCCGCCAGCCGAAAGGTCGATCGGCCAATCGGAGAAGACCTGCGGCGAATAGCTCGCACCCGCCTCTTCACGCAGCGCCTCGAGCAATCGGTTGTTGAATACCTGAGTCAGTATTTCAAGCTGACGAGATTCGCGAATGCTCGCCATACCGCCGCCGCTGCGCCACGCGAGCACGGCCGCAGCCTGGTTGGCATCGCCACGGTGATTGAGAACGGTAGGCTGGCCATCCGTCTCCGGGAATGAAGGGACGCGCGCGGCAACCTCTTCCGGGATCGGTTCACGCTCTGGAAGCGCGCCGAAAGTCCGGCGCAGTTTTTCGACAATCGCGTCGCGATCGAACTCGCCGAAAACCAGCACCTCGATCGGCCCCTGCTTCAGAAGCGGTTCCCACACCTCGCGGAATCCTTCGGGTGTGACGCTTTCGAGAGCTTCGGGGTCAGGTGTTGCGAAACGCGGATCCTTGTCGGTGACAAGGTATTCGAGGTCGCGGTTCACGATCCCGCCCGGGCTGGTCGAATAGGTGTTGTAGGCGAGCTTCGATGCCGCCTTGGCGCGGATCACCGGTTCGGGATCCCAGCGCGGCATGCCTAGCTTGGCTGCAAACAGGTAAAGCTGATCGGCCACGTCGGAAGAGCGCGTTTGCGCGGTAAAAGTGAAAACCGCATCCTCGATCCCGAAATCGAAACCAAGCTTGCGTCCGGTTGCAAGCCGGTCGATCTCGGATTGACCAAGTTCCCCTAGGCCCGACCCGACGAGAGCTGCGTTGCCGATTTCGGCATACACAGCATTGCTCGCGTCGAACGCGCGGTAGCCGGAACCGAAGCGCACCTTCACGGTCACGCGACCTGGCTCGGCATCGTTTGCCCACAGCAACGCGCGCACACCGTTATCGAAATTCACCTGTTCGATTTCGAGTACGCCGATCTGGCGTTCTTCGGTGATCGTGCCCGGCTCGCCGATAGGAGGAAGATCTTCAAACGAGATCGACTTTGCGGCCAGCCGCGCGCTCGAATCGACTTCAACTTCGCTGGCGAGCGCAAGTTTGAGCGCTTCGCTGTCCGCCTCGCCGATAGCAGGGGTCACGTAAACGGAACGCACCACGTCGCCTTCGAACAAGGCCTTGGTTCGAGCGAGGACTTCTTCGGGATTGAAACGGTCCTTCATCCCGCGAAACACGTCGAGCACGACCTGCGAGGATGCCACGGTTTCGCGAATATCGACAGCGTTGACGAGGTTGTCGGCAAGCCGCGATCCGGCCTCGACACTCGCCTGTTCGACCTGATTAAGGAAAACCACATCGAATTCAGCGACTTCGCGGTCGATCTCTTCCTGCGTCGGCGGGTTCTGGATCGCGTCCTGGATTACTGCGCGCACATCGGCAAGCGCTGCCCTCCAATCCTCGGAGAGCGGCGCGAAGGTAACGAAGGTTGCGTCGGTCGAGCGGGAAAGATCATCCTGCTGGACTTGCGCATAGAGGTATGAGCCACCGCCACGAGCTCGCTCTTCCAACCGGCGGTTGATGATCGACTGCGCGATGGCATCGAGCAGCAGGCCTTCATTGTAGACGATGGTGTCCTGCACCTGTCGCCACGGGCGCATAATTGCATAGGTGAGATTTCGCGGGAGGTCGGGTTCGACACCGACAGCAAGCTCGCCAATCGGCCACCCGCTCCCGGCCGCTCGCTCAGTGCCTTCCGGCGCGACCGGATCGCCAAATTCGGGTGCTTGCGCCGCCTCGCCGGTCCCTTCCCAATCGCCGAACCTCTGCTCGACGAGGCCGGCCAGCACTTCGGGCTCGGCATCACCAGCGACGACTATCACGGTGTTTTCGGGGCGATACCAGCGGTCGTAGAACTCCTGGATGCGAGGTGCTGTCGCTGCCTGGAGCGTTTCGACCGTACCGATCGGGCTGCGTGTCGATAAGCGCTGACCGGCAAAGAATGTTTGCCGGGTCAGATCGGCGACACGCTGAGCAGCGCCGCCGCGCTCCCGCTTTTCGGCGAGCACGATCGGGCGCTCAGCCGCGACGTTTTCCTCGCTCAGCACCGGCTCGCGGACCATGCCCGAAAGCAGTTTGAAGCTTTCGAAAAGTTTGGCGCGGTTTATGTCCGGGATGTCGAGTTTATAGACGGTGTGGGTTGGACTGGTTTCGGCATTGGCGTCGCTGCCGAAGGTCGCGCCCAAACGCTGCCACGCGGCAATTGCCTCGCCCTGTCCCAGATACTTGCTCTCGCGAAACAGCATGTGCTCAAGGAGGTGAGCATAGCCCTGCTCCCAATCGCGCTCGTGCAAAGAGCCGGCGTCGATACGGACCCGGATCGAAACCTGGTTCGGCGGCACACCGTTCTTGCGCACGGCATAGCGCAGCCCGTTCTCCATTTCGCCGAACACCCATTGCTCATCGACCGGCACGTCACTGCCGCGATAGAGCCAAGGAACCTCGCCTTCGGGCGTAACGGCCGTTGGCGCAGGAATGTGCGGCTCGGCAGGAGCCTCCTGTGCGATCGCAGGAAATGACAGCGCCACAGGTGCGGCGACGATGACGAGCGCGCCAAACGCGCGGTAAAGTGCATGCATAGCGCGTATATAGAGGGCGAAGTGCTGAAGGGATAGTGAATGATGCTTGCCGGCCATTGAGCACAGCTTTCTTGCCGCACGCCCTGCCCGCCCCTATCTGGGTGGCATGTTCATCGAAACCGAAACCACGCCGAACCCTTCGAGCCTCAAATTCCTTCCCGGGCGCACCGTAATGCCCTCGGGCACGCGCGAATTCGCATCGCCCGAAGCCGCCGAGGCAAGTCCGCTTGCACAGGCCATCTTCGATACTGGCGAAGTCGTTAATGTCTTTTTCGGCTCGGATTTCGTCACCGTCACTGCCGCGCCGGGCTCTGACTGGTCGGCGCTGAAACCGCAGGTCGTCTCTATCCTGCTCGACCATTTCGTCTCGGAAGCGCCGCTGTTCGCAGGTGGCAGTGCTGACGGTATCAGCGTCCCCGCCGAAGACGAGGAAATGATCGTCGAGGATAAGGAAGAGGACGCAGAGACTATCGCCGCGATCCATGAGCTGCTCGAAACCCGCGTTCGCCCGGCAGTCGCAGGCGATGGCGGCGACATTGCCTATCGCGGGTTTTCAGAAGGAGTAGTCTACCTCTCGCTACAAGGCGCATGCGCGGGTTGCCCTTCCAGCACGATGACTCTCAAGCAAGGCATCGAAAGTCTCCTGAAACATTACGTCCCCGAAGTCGTTGAAGTCAGAGCAGCCTGAAACTCAAGACTCTACCCCAAGGATTTCCATGACCCAGCAATTCCACGATCACGTCCTTTCGGACGAGGCTCTTGCGCAGCTCTTCAACGAAGCGCGCAGCTACAATGACTGGCTCGACAAGGACGTTTCGGACGAGCAGCTTCACGCAATCTGGGATCTGCTGAAAATGGCCCCGACTTCGGCGAACATGCAGCCGGTGCGGATCGTGTGGGTAAAATCGGACGATCAGAAGGCGAAGCTCGCCAAATGCGCGTCAGAGGGCAATCGGGACAAGATCAAGGCCGCACCCGTCACTGCCGTGATCGGCTATGACATCGACTTTCACGAAGAGCTGCCGTGGCTCTTCCCGCACACCGATGCGAAAAGCTGGTTCGAAGGCGACGAAGAAGGCCGCAAGGAAGGCGCGTTCCGCAATTCCTCGCTCCAGGGCGCGTACCTCATCCTCGCCGCTCGCGCGGTTGGACTCGATTGCGGGCCTATGTCGGGCTTCGATCAGGACAAGGTCAACGAGGCGTTCTTCGGCGATGAGCCGCGCCACCGCGTGAATTTCATCTGCTCGGTTGGATATGGCGACCCCAAAAGCATTTTCGACCGTTCGCCGCGGCCCGATTTCGACAAGTTCAATCGCATTGTCTGACTTGCGAGAGCGCGTTTGCTGAGGCAGGGCCTGCGGCATGCGCACGCTCGCTATCGAGACGGCCACCGAGGCTTGTTCTGTCGCCCTGTTCGCGGGCGGCGAACTCATGGCGCACGACCACCGCGTTCTCGGGCGCGGCCATGCCGAGCAACTGGTACCGATGATCGCCGAGCTGCCGGACAAGGGGCGCGCTGACCGCATTCTCGTTTCGCTCGGCCCCGGCAGCTTTACCGGCGTGCGCATCGGCATCGCGACCGCTCGCGCGCTCGGTTTCGCCTGGCAGGCAGAAGTCTTCGGCTATCCAACACTCGCTTTGGTGGCCGCAATGACAGGCTGCGATCGACCCGTGACCGTGTGCATGAATGGCGGCCACGGTGAGTGGTTCATCGCCGATTTCGGTCCCGACCTCTTGGCCCAAAACGAAATGTCTTCTCTTGCTCCATCCGCAGCGGTCGAGCGAGGGGCGCAGCAAGTCATTGCAGGAAGCAAGGCAAGCGAATTCGCCG
This sequence comes from Erythrobacter sp. THAF29, assembly GCF_009363635.1. Taxonomy (GTDB): domain Bacteria; phylum Pseudomonadota; class Alphaproteobacteria; order Sphingomonadales; family Sphingomonadaceae; genus Erythrobacter. Next base: position 2,522,678 of record NZ_CP045392.1, read on the forward strand.
AACTTCTCGGCTCAGGGCACGAAGCGCGCGATCTCCTGCCTGATGCGCGGCACACAGCTACTCTCCCCGGCGCGATCCTGACTGGCAACTTGGTTCCTATTTACGGCCGGGCACCCGATGCGACACCGCAGAAGGCGAGACAGGCCACATGAGCGACCCGGCCCATCTCGTCGACGCGATCATGCAGGTGATGGAAACCGCCTTCGACCCTACCTATGGCGAGGCGTGGAACAGACGGCAGGTTGCCGAAGCGTTGGCACTTCCAAATACAAACGCGCTGCTCATCGACAAGAACGGCGTCCCGATCGAAAGCGCCAATGGGCGCGTTCCCGCAGGCTTCGTCCTCACCCGCAAAGGAGCCGACGAGGAGGAATTGCTGTTGATCGCTGTCGCTCCCGAGTATCGGGGAAGCGGCCTCGGCAGGATCTTGATCGAGTTACTGTTCTCGGAGGCGCGCTCGCGTTCGACTTCGCGTATCTTCCTCGAAATGCGGCGCGGCAATCCGGCGGAACATCTCTACCGCAGATCGGGCTTCGAACCTATCGGCGAGCGCCCCAACTATTATCGCACGAGCGATGGCAGTCGCATCGATGCCATTACTTTTGGTCGCACCATCTAAATTCGCAGTAACCATCTCATTTTGAGGCAAAATCGTAGCGGCTTATTGCAAAGCTGCGAAAGCTGGTTCATGGACAAGTAATCGGGCCGGAGAGTCCGAATAACAATAATTGCGAGTGAGGAACTCATGCAAGACCTAGAAATCGAAATGAAGGAGACGCTGATTACGCTCACCAGCGATATCGTCGCCGCGCATGTCAGCAATAATGAAGTTAAAGTCGACGACGTACCGGCGTTGATTACCAACGTGTTTTCAGCTCTTTCGTCGCTCGGCGAAGACGACGGTAAGGAAGAACCGCGGCCAGAACCGGCCGTTTCAATCCGCACTTCGATCAAGAAGGATCACATCGTCTGCCTCGATTGCGGCAAGAAGATGAAGATGCTCAAGCGTCACCTTTCGACCGAACACGATATGTCGCCTGAAGAATACAAGGCGCGTTGGGAACTGCCGGCAGACTACCCGCTGGTGGCACCAAACTATGCGGAAACGCGTCGCGATCTCGCGAAAAAGATCGGCCTCGGTCGCAAACCGGGCGCTCGCCGCGGACGCAAGAAGAAGTAAGCGTTGCAGTTAGCCGCTTCCCTCGCTGGGGGTGACGGCTTTCGGCCAACTTGAGCAAGGCACCCCGTCTCGTATAAGAGGCGGGGTGCTTTACTTTCGGGTGGTCGCAGGACATGCGCCTGTACCCAAGACGTGACGGAGCTTTGCTTGAACCAGAAGATCGATCTTGAACAATTGTGCGCCGAGAAAGGCCTGCGGATCACCGAGCAGCGCCGCGTGATCGCGAAAGTGTTGTCCGAAAGCGAAGACCATCCCGATGTCGAAATGCTGCACGAACGTGCCTCGGCCATCGATCCCAAGATCTCGATCGCGACCGTCTATCGCACCGTGCGCCTGTTCGAAGAGGCGGGCATTCTCGACCGCCACGATTTCGGCGATGGACGCTCGCGCTACGAGCCTGTGCCCGAAGCGCATCACGATCACCTGATCGATGTCGAGACGGGCAAGGTGGTCGAATTCGTCGACCCCGAAGTTGAATCGCTCCAGCGCCAGATCGCCGAAAAGCTTGGCTACCGCCTGGTCGATCACCGCATGGAACTCTATGGGGTCAGGCTCTCACGGGATGACTGACGATCCTGCCGAACACGGCATAGACGCACCGGAAAGCAAAATTTGGGAACTGCGTGTCGCCGCTGCGCGCGGGGAACCGACGCCGATCTCATTCATGGGCTGGCTGCGCATTATCACCCGATCGCTCGGCCTGATCCTGCTGCTGCTGATTTTCGTGCCGTTGCATTACATCTATCGCATCTTCAAGTACGGCTCGCCCTTCCCCATGCTTTTCCTGCGCTATGCGGCGCGGGTTTGCGGCTGCAAGGTCAAAACACACGGCACCCACCTGCGACGCGACGTGTTCTATGTCGCAAATCACGTTTCGTGGATGGATATCCTTGCCCTGGCAGGTGCATGCGGCACGGCGTTTGTTGCCAAGGCCGAGCTGGCGGAAACGCCGGTGGTAGGCTGGCTCGCCTCTCTCAATCGCACCGTTTACGTAAAGCGCGAAAACCGCCTCGGCGTGGCTGAGCAGATCAACGCGCTGAAAGAGGCGCTTGCGGACAACTGGGCGGTAACGGTTTTTCCTGAAGGGACGACGACTGACGGTCATTCGCTACTCCCCTTCAAAAGCAGCATGCTTTCGGTTCTGGAGCCCCCGCCGGATGAGGTATTCGTCCAGCCGGTCATGCTCGATTACAATTCTGTTGCCGAATGGATCGGGTGGGTCGGGCAGGAAAGCGGCCTCAACAATGCCAAGCGCGTGCTTGCGAGGCGCGGAACTTTCACTCTGCACATGCACTTTCTCGAACCGTTCAGCCCAGAGGAAATCCGTGGGCGAAAAGCGATCGCCGCCGAGGCGCGCAAGCGTATCGAGGAAGCCTTGCAGAAGGCGCTCGGTAAACCCGTGCGTCAGTTCGCGCACGACGTGCCGCCGATACGCTACGACGCGCCCGAAGGTGCAGAAGGCGTGGGGGTGGTCAAGAAAGCGACAAGCCTGGAAGAACCCGACTAGAGCCCTGCGCGGACCAGCCAATCGTGGAACAGGCGCACAGGCCGCGATTCCAGAGCGGTCGGCTTGCACACGAACCAGTAGCTGTAAGGACTTTCGACCGTTTCGCCAGAGAGATCGGTCAGCCGGTTATCGGCAGCGCGGCGCATGTGATCATCGTGCATGATCGCGATGCCGAGCCCCTGCGCAGCCGCCTCGAGCATGAGCTGGCCTGAATCGTAATGATCGATCGCAGCAGGCTCCATGTCGTCGAGATTATGTGCCTTCTTCCAGGCGGCAAAGCTCTCAGGCAATTCGTTGTGGATCAGGAATGTCTGCTTGGCGAGGCTCTCTTTCGTCACCTCTCCGCCAACCGCGCGCGCGATCTCTTTCGAGCAAATCGCGTGAACGAGGTTGTGGTCGAGCCTCACCGCATGGAGGCCCGACGCGGGACCTCGCGAGAGAATGATCGCTGCATCGAGCGTGTCGCCCACCCGGTCCTCGAGATGCGGGCCTGTGTCGATATCGATGTGGAGCAACGGATGACGTTTCCGAAGCTCGCCCAGGCGCGGAAACAGGCGCTGGCTCCCGAAGAGGGGCAAAACGCCAAGCCTGAGGCGCAAGAGCGAGATATTATCGGATTGGCTTTCGACCGCGCGTGCAAGCGATTCAAGGTGCGGGTTCACGGCCTCGTAGAAGGCTTGCCCCTCATCGGTCAGTTGCATCGACTGGCGAGCACGCGTGAACAGCTTCTTGCCGACGAATTCTTCGAGATTGGTGATGCGGCGCGAGAGCGCGGAGGGGCTGAGGCCAATCTCCTCGGCAGCAGCACGCGCCGATCCAAGACGGACGGTTCGCATAAACGCTTCGAGGGCGCGCAAAGGGGGCAAGCGACGTGAGGGCATCCGGAGTTCTCCTCGTTTACGGGGAGATACTCGGAATTACATCTATCGGATGCAAAAAATCGAAGAAAATTGCAGCTTCAATCGCAAAAAATGCGATTATTGCAACTCGTTCGCATTTTGCGGCGTTTCAGGGGCATGCAGTCGTAAACGTTTGACGTGCGTTGCATCGCCGGCAGTTACTTCGATCCGCCACCCGCTCGGATGTTCGAGGATCGTACCGACAGGCGGCACCTGCTCGGCCAGAACAAACGCCAGCCCTCCCAGCGTATCGACCGCTTCCTCCACTTCGGCAAGGCGCGGATCTACTGTCTCAGCCACGTCATCCAGTTCGGCACGTGCATCGCAATCCCACATGCCCTCCCCGATGGGGACGATCAGTTCTTCGGGCGTTTCGTCGTGCTCATCCTCGATCTCGCCGACGATCTCTTCGACCAGATCTTCGATGGTGATGAGCCCGTCGGTGCCGGAAAACTCGTCGAGCACGATGGCAAGGTGGACCCGGCGTGCACGCATGTCCGCGAGCACATCGAGCGCGCCGCGAGCTTGCGGTACGTAAAGCGGCTGGCGCATCAGCACCGTCCAGTCGCGCGGCGGTTTCCTGCCGTTTGCAAGGTAAGGAAACACGTCCTTGATGTGGATCATGCCGATCACATCGTCCAGTTTCTCGCGATAGACCGGCATGCGCGAATGGCCGTTCTCGCTGAAAGCGGCGACCAGTTCTTCCCACGCAATCGACGCTTCGACGCCGACGATCTCTCCGCGCGGCACCGCGACATCATCCGCATCGTGCTCGCTGAAATGGAGGAGGTTGCGCAACATCTGCCGCTCGACCGGCGTCAGGTCGCCGTTCGGGCTCGATTGCTCATCGCTGCCAGCGTCTTCGTTTTCGTCTTCGTGCTCGTCGATCGCTTCCTCAAGCTGCGCGCGCAGCGAGCGATCGGTGTCACTGTCGAAAAACTTGCGGAGCGCGAGCCACAGCCCGCGCTTGCTACTCTCCGCTTCTCCGGAGGGGGATTGGGAATCGGGCATTGGTCTCCTCAGGGCCCATTGAGTGATTACTCGCTAGTGATCACGGTCCCCATATGGGTCCAGTATGTCCATTTTTGCAAGTGCCGCGATTTCGAGTTTTTCCATCGCCTCTGCTTCCTCGTCTGAATGGACATGATCGTGCCCTGCGAGATGAAGCAGGCCGTGCACGATCAGGTGCGCGGCATGGTGTTCGAGACTGATGCCCTTCTCCGCCGCCTCTCGCGCGCAAGTGTCGTGCGCGAGCGCAATATCGCCGAGCATGACCGGCGGGCCGTTGGCAGCCAGTTCCAGCAGTTCCGAACGCTCTGTCATCGGAAAGCTCAGGACGTTGGTCGGCTTGTCGCGCTGGCGCCAATCACGGTTGAGCAGGTGAACCTCTTCATCGGAGGTGAACAGGATGCTGGCCGAAAGACGACTATTGGCGATGGCCGGTTCGACCTCAGCCAGTGCCGATGCGGCGCGCGCAGCCAAGGCCGTCCAGTCACCCGACGGCCAGTGTTCGATGTCGATGTCTAGCTCCACGCCTCAGTGCGTCCTTACCTGATCGAACGGAATTCCGTCACAATAGGGATCGGGTCCGAGGTTCACGAGTGGTCCCCATAAATGCGCTCTCACGAAGCGATCATAACAGATCTTGGTGCCGCCTTCCGGGATGAAGGTGGCGAACATAATGAATGACCAGCTGGACAGGATCACTCCACCAAGACCGATCCGCCAGCGTACCCTGACACTCCCATTTGCCGCCCGCCAAGCGAAATACGCGACCATCAGCATAAGATAGGCAGATAGACCGAGCATCCACCACTCCCGGTCGTGGAAGATCAGAAACAGGATGATTAGGGGAAACCCGAAGTAGAGCGAATATTTTGCGAACCAGATCAGAGGCCAGATTCGGGTGTCGCTGTCAGGGTGGCGCATCGAACTGGATCAGCCGTCCTTACCCTCATAAGCCTCGACGATGCGGCCTACGATCGGGTGGCGCACGACGTCGGCGGCGGTGAAGCGGATCGTGCCGAAGCCTTCGACGTCCTCCAGCTTGCCAACCGCATCGGCGAGACCCGACATGGAATCGCCGCCCGGAATATCGACCTGTCGCGGATCGCCGCAGATCACCATGCGGCTGTTCTGGCCAAAGCGAGTGAGGAACATCTTCATCTGCTCGCGCGTGGTGTTCTGCGCCTCGTCGAGGATCACGAAGGCATCGGCGAGCGTGCGCCCGCGCATGAAGGCGATCGGCGCGATCTCGATCTCGCCGCTTTCGATCCGGCGCTCCACCTGTTCCGGCGGCATGCAATCGTAGAGTGCATCGTACAAGGGGCGCAGATAGGGATCGACCTTGTCCTTCATGTCGCCGGGCAGGAAGCCGAGCTTCTCGCCCGCCTCGACCGCGGGGCGGGAGAGGATCAGGCGCTGGACGCTGCCGGTGATGAGCTGGCTGACCGCCTGCGCGACCGCGAGATAGGTCTTGCCGGTCCCCGCCGGTCCCAGAGCAAAGATGATGTCGTCGCGCGCCAGGCTGCGCATATAGGCGACCTGCGTTGCCGAACGCGGCACGATCGTCTTGCGCCGCGTCCGGATCATGATCGGCGGCTTTTCCTTCTCGCCGCTGATGATCCCCTCGAGCGTCGGCTCGTTCGACATGGCGATGAGCGATTCGATCGCGCCGCTATCGAGGTCCTGCCCCTGCGCCAGCCGGTCGTACATGGTGTTGATCGTCTCGCGGGCCCGGGCGACATTGTCCTCCCGGCCCTCGATCACGATCTGGTCGCCGCGGGCATGGATCATCACCGAGAGGCGGTTTTCGACCTGTACGAGGTTTGCGTCGAATTCGCCGAACAGGGCGCCGAGCAGGGACTGGTTGTCGAATGTCAGTTCGGCGCGTGCGCGGCGGGCCTCGCGTATGGGAGTGGGATCAGGTGAGATTCTCGGCTCTTTGGCGGAATCGTCTGCGCGTGTCGGTCTACGGCCCATAAAATCCTTTTGCTCAAGGCGGACAACAACCCGCCTTCGAGTCGAAAAGGTAAGCCCGATCCGCCGCAAAGCAAGCAGGTGGTCCGCTCGTAACGGTGGAAAGTCTCAGAGCCGTAACGTGTAAGTCAAACGGTCACGGGCTGGTTGAGTGCACCGCGGATCGAGTTGGGGCCGGCTTCGACAAGCTCCACCTCTACCATGTCGCCAATCTGGCAATCCGCCTCGAACCACACCGATTGCAGCCACGGCGACTTGCCGAGCCACTGGCCGGGGCGCTTGCCCTTGCGCTCGACGAGCACGGTGCACGTCCTGCCCTCGCTCGCCCGGTTGAACGCGAACTGGTCGCGATTGAGGCGTGCCTGAAGCCGCTGGAGGCGGTCATCCATCACTTGCCTGTCGATCTGGTCGTCCATCATCGCTGCCGGCGTGCCGGGGCGCGGTGAATATTTGAAGCTAAAAGCCTGCGCGTAGCGGACTTCGTCGACCAGTTGCAGCGTATCCTTGAATTCCGCCTCGGTCTCGCCGGGGAAGCCGACGATGAAATCGCCCGAAAGCGCGATATCGGGCCGGGCATCGCGGAACCTTTCGAGCAGTCGGAGATAGCTTTCCGCCGTGTGCGCGCGGTTCATCGCCTTGAGCACCCGGTCATTGCCCGACTGCACCGGCAGGTGGAGATAGGGCATCAGTTTGTCGACTTCGCCATGCGCGGCGATAAGATCGTCTTCCATGTCGTTGGGATGCGACGTGGTGTAGCGAATGCGCTCCAGCCCATCGAGCCGCGCCAGCGCGCGGATCAGGCCCGCGAGGCCGATAGCGCGGCCCGCATCGTCCTCGCCGCCCCACGCGTTGACGTTCTGCCCGAGCAAGGTGATCTCGCGCGCGCCCGCCTCGATCAGCTTGCGAGCCTCATCGATCAGGTCACTGTAAGGGCGCGAGATTTCCGCACCGCGCGTGTATGGCACCACGCAATAGGTGCAGAACTTGTCGCAGCCCTCCTGTACGGTGAGAAAAGCGGTCGGCGAACGCTTGCGCCGCTGCGGAAGCGAGTCGAACTTGGCGATCGCCGGCATGTCGGTATCGGTCGCGCGCTCGCCCGCCACCGCCTTATCGAGCATTTCCGGAAGGCGGTGATAGGCCTGCGGGCCGACCACCATGGAAACCGCCGGCGCGCGCGCCATGATCTCCTCGCCCTCGGCCTGCGCCACGCAGCCCGCGACCGCGATGATCGGCTTCGATCCGTCCGGCTTTTTCAACCGGCCGATATCCGAATAAACCTTCTCGGCCGCCTTCTCGCGGATGTGGCAGGTGTTGAGCACGACAAGGTCCGCCTCCTCGCCCTCAGGCGCAGGGGCGATGCCCTTTGCGCCCAGCAGCTCGGCCATGCGCTCGCCGTCATAGACGTTCATCTGGCAGCCGAAGCTCTTGACCCTGTAGGTCTTGGGGGGATTCTGCGGTTTCATGATGCGCGGGCGTTTAGCGGGAAGCGCGCGCGGGTTCAATCATCGTCATGGCGCCGCGCTATATGCACGCACGGCACGAACTGGCGAAAGCCTGCGCCGGGGTGTTCCTTGTCGGGCGCCCCGCATTCGACCATCGGTTTGCGAATGTCGTTGGCGCGCACAACCGCCAGCGCATCCTCGCTGTCGTAAGCGGCGATCCACGTGATGCAGTCGGCGAGCGGCCTTATCTTGTGCTTGGTGAAGGAGCCGTTTGCGGGACCGCAGTTGATCGTGAAGACGTCGGAAGCAGGAGCAGGACCGTATCGCGCGAAGCGTCGCAGCACCTCCCCGCGCTCGTTGAAGACCAGCCGCCTCATATCGTTGGTCATCGCCTCGCCGCGATAAAAGGGTGAGGTGTTGAACATGTAAGCACGCACGTTCGGGTACTTGATCGATATCTCGGTCGCGAGCGCTCCGCCCAGCGAATGTCCGGTTGCGATCCACGGAACATCGTCGTCAAAGCGCGCCATTTCGGCCTCGAAGTAGCGCAGTGCGATGTCGATCTGGTCGTCGCGCAAAGTACCGTAGAAGATATCGGTGAAGCCGTCGAAATCGGTCCCGCGAAACGACACGATGCGTGCGATTGGCTGGCGCTCAGGGTCGCCTGCACTGCCGGGCGCGAACTGTTCGAATACCTCGTAACCGAAGCCCTTCCTCAAGTCCTCCTCGGCAATCTCCAGCCGTTCGAGACGCTTCAGGTTCGGTCCCGGATCCTGAAACAGATCATCGTCGCCGACATAGGCGTTGGTCGCCGCGATCGCATACGGATACGCCTCGACAGCCGCCGAACGAACGAAACCGCACCACCCGCCCGGCTCAACCCGGCACGGGGAGCGCGATTGCGAAATATCGGGATAGGTGACGCAGCCGCTGAGCAGGAGTAGCGCGAGCGCCATCGGGATAGCGCGCAGCATCACCGAAAGGCCCTTTCAGTTCAGGCGATCGTCGCCTTCACGATCTTACCAGGCTGTGCGGGCGGCTCTCCCTTGGGCAGCGCGTCGACGTGCTCCATCCCCTCTTCGACCTGGCCCCAGACGGTATACTGACCGTCGAGGAATTCGGCGTCGTCGAAGCAGATGAAGAACTGGCTGTTCGCGCTGTCGGGCACCTGCGTGCGCGCCATCGAGCACGTGCCGCGAGTGTGCGGCTCGCTGTTGAACTCGGCCTTGAGGTCGGGCTTGTCGCTGCCGCCCATGCCGGTGCCGGTCGGGTCGCCACCCTGCGCCATGAAGCCGGGGATCACCCGGTGGAACACGACGCCATCGTAGAAGCCCTCTTTCGCCAGCTCGGTGATGCGCTCGACATGCCCCGGGGCGAGATCGGGGCGCAGCTTGATGACAACGTCCTTGTGCTCGCCATCGCCGGTATCGAGGGTGAAGGTCAGTTTTTCGGCCATGGTGTGAATCTCCTTTGATTTGCCGGGCGGTATAAAGGGTTGAACGTCAGAGTCACCTGCTTGCTTTTCGAGTGCGCGCCCCTAAACCCTCCCGCATGGTCGATCCGACGCATCTTCACGACGAAACCCTCGTTGCCGACACGGCGGAGGAAGAGGTGCGCCCCGACGACCGGATCGACGACGAGCGCCACGACGAGGAAAACCGGCTCAAGCCCGAATTTGTGAAAGGCGTGCGCGAAGCGCTGGAGGCGGACGACAAGGGCGCGGTCTACGATCTCGTCGAACCGCTCCATCCAGCCGATATCGCCGACCTCATCGAGCTTCTGAGCACCGACGAGCGCGCGCAGCTCGCCGCATCGATCACCGACCTGATGACCAGCGACGTGGTCGCCGAGTTGAACGATCACGTCCGCGAGCTGATGATGGAAGCGCTCGAGCCCGAGGACGTCGCGACCATCGCCGAACAGCTCGAAACCGACGATGCGGTGCAGCTGCTCGAAGACCTCGACGAGGACGACCAGAAGGCGATCATCGCCGAACTCGAGCCGGAAACCGCAGAGGCGGTCAATTCCGCGCTCGCCTATCCCGAAGAGACCGCCGGGCGCCTGATGAACCGCCACGTGGTGGCTGTGCCCGAACACCTCACGGTCGGCGATCTCATCGATTACCTGCGCGAGGAAGGTAATCTCGAACACGACTTCTTCGAAGTTTTCGTCGTCGACGAGCAGCACCACCCGGTGGGAACCTGCGCCCTCAGTTGGATCCTCACCGCCCCGCGGTGGGTCAAGCTCACCGACGTGATGAAACGCGACCAGACCCTGATCCCGGTGACGATGGATCAGGAAGAGGTCGCCTTGATGTTCCAGAAATACGCGCTGATTTCGGCCGCCGTGGTGGACGAGAACGGACGGCTCGTCGGCCAGCTAACCGTCGATGACATCGTCCACATCATCTCCGAAGAAGCTGGCGAGGATGCGCTGCTGCTTTCGGGTGCGGGCGACGGTGACATCAATGAGCCGATCCGCGAGGCTTATTCCAGCCGCGTGCGCTGGCTTATCGCGAACCTCGGCACGGCTGTCGTCGCTTCCGCGATCATCGCCTTTTTCGGCGCGGCGATCGAGAAGCTTGTCGCACTTGCCGTACTCATGCCCATCGTCGCGAGCATCGGTGGCAATGCGGGGACGCAGACGATGGCGGTCGCGGTTCGAGCCATCGCGACCAACCAGCTGACCCGCGCCAACACCCGCCGCATCTTGTGGAAGGAATTGCGCGTTTCGCTGCTGAACGGTGGAACCGTCGCAGTGCTGATCGGGCTTGCTGCGGCAGTCCTTTTTACTCCGATGATGGGCGGGGTGATTGCGCTCGCCATGATCATCAACATCGCGGTCGCAGGCCTTGCAGGCGTTCTCGTGCCGGTGGTTTTCGAAAGGCTCGATCAGGACCCGGCAGTCGCATCGTCGGTGTTCGTTACCATGATCACCGACTCGATGGGCTTTTTCGCTTTCCTCGGCCTCGCGGTAGCGAGCGGACTTGTGACAATGTGAGGAATCGGGGGTTGAGCCGTAAAGCGCTCGCCTCCATCTTGGCCTCATGCCCCTTCACCTGACCAAGATCGCGTTCGGCGCGCAGAGCTATTCCGATATCGAAAGCTGGTATGCCGGTCGCCGCAGCCCCTATCTGACAACCAAGTATCGTCCGACCAAATGGGAGCAATGTATCGGCGGCTCGCTTTACTGGATCCACCAGCACAGCATTGTCGCCCGGTCCGAAATCACCGGCTTCACCCAGGGGGATGACGGACGTTGGCGGATCGAGCTCAAGCCCGAACTTATCCGCGTTCACCCGCGCCCCAAGCGCGCACATCAAGGCTGGCGCTATCTCAAGGGCGAACCCCCGCGCGATCTCGCTCCGGGCGAAGACATTGGCGACGCGTTGCCCGGCAAGCTGATGGTGAAACTGGAGAAGCTCGGCCTGGTCTGAATTCTCGGAACCTTGCAGCATCCTTCCCCATTGATCGGGAAAGGAGAATTTACATGCCAGAACGTCAGAGCCTTCATCCCGACAACGAACTAATCGCAGAACTGACCGAGCAAGCGACGCCCTCGCACCAGGGCAGCGCGGATGGTCTCGTCAATGTCAGGGTAGGAAAGCGCGCCGAGATGAATGCCGCTACCGATCCCGACAATCGTGAGCCGGTAGTCGGCTCGGACAATCCGGTCGAGGATGCCCGCAAGGGCCCTAAGACGATGCAGGCGATCAAAAAGGGCGAAGCTAACTAGGTTTCGCGTCTCTGAGCTGCTCCATCACCGACCTGACATCGTGCTGGGAGTCTTCTTCGGCAGGTAGCGCGAATTCATCGTAGCTCGCATAGAGTTCACCCATCCGCTCGGCGATGCGGATTTGGTTGTAACCGTGGCTGACGACGAAACGCCGGCGCGACAGGATCTGTGGCAGGATGATGTCGACATAGGCTTCGACATCCATCCCGAACTTCATGAACCGCTCCGGGCCCAGCGGGGTGAATACCCAGCCGGGCACGATCAGGCCTGCATGAACGTGCGGCGGCAAATCTTCGCGGAAACTCTCGGTCAAACCGAGTACCGCGTGCTTCGCCGCGATATAGGCCGCCGTCTGTTGGACCGCGCAGAAGAAGCTGTTCTCGCTGCCGGTATTGTAGATCGCGCTTTCGCTCTTCTGCTCGATGAGGCGCGGAGCGAAGGCGCGACAACCGTGCCATACGCCCCAGAAATTGACATCGAAATGCGCGCGCGCCGCTTCGACATCGACCTCCCATAGCGGCCCGTGGACTCCGCTTTGTCCGGCATTGTTGAGCACAAGATCGACGCTGTCGAACCGCTCGAATGCGACATCGGCTAGCGCCTCGACCTGCGCGAGATCGGAAACATCGCAGGCCTGGGTTGCGAGTCCGTCCACGACCCTTGCACGCTCGAGTGCAGGCGTTGGAAGGTCCGCGACCAACACCTCTACGCCCTCATGTGAAAGCCGCTTGGCGATCGCAAGCCCGATCCCGCTCGCTCCTCCGGTGATGACGGCCGAGCGAGGGGAGAAACCGTTCATAGCGCCGCTGCTCTCGACTTCTCAACCACGCGCCTCAGCACGTTCACGTAAGTCTCTGGCGGCTGCGCACCGGGGACCATGAATTTGCCGTTCACGATCATTGCGGGAACACCGGATATGTTGAGATCCCACGCCTGCCGTTCTTCGCCGATGACGCGCGCTTCCAGTTCCTCGTCCTCGAGCGCCGCTTTCGCCGCCTCGCGGTGGAGACCGACGCCGGCGGCAATGTCGAGCAGGACGTCGCGATCGCCGATACGTTTGCGTTCGTTGAAATGGGCTTTGAACAAGGCAAGCTTTAGCTGCGTTTGCACCTCCGGCCCCGCCTGTTCGAGCGCGAAGGCGAGCAGCTTGTGGGCATCGCGCGTGTTCCACATCATCGCAGGCGGCGCTTGCGTTTCGTTGCCCTCGTAGGAGAGCGACACGCCCGCCTCCTCGGCAATCGCCTTCATCTGTCCGCGCACCGCTGCGCCCTCTTCGACCGTGCGGCGATACTTGCGTTGCAAGTGCGCTTCCTGCTCTTCGCCCTCTGACGGCATGTCGGGGTTGAGTTCGAACGGACGCCAGCGGATCTCGGCCTCGATCTCGCCTTCGAGCGCGTCCAGCGCCCTGGTCAATTGTCCGTATCCGATCGCGCACCACGGGCACATGACGTCGGAATAGATATCGATCGTGACTTTTTCGGCTGCGCTCATTTCGATTTCTCCAGCCACCATCTTAGCAGGCTGTGCGCGATTGCGGCAGGGGGCGGCGCGTTGAAGGGGCCGGGTCCGTCGGCGCCGCGCTCGGTCGGGATGTTATCCATAGCCAGCGCCACCTCATCGCGCGTGAACCAGCGCGCTTCCTCCAGCTCCTCGACATCGAGGGTGATCTCGGTTTCGTCAGTCTGGGAATAGCAGCCGATCATCAGCTGGCTCGGAAAGGGCCAGGGCTGGGTCGCAACATATTCGACATCGCGCACACGCAGGCCCGCCTCTTCCCACACCTCGCGCGCGACGGCTTCCTCGATCGTCTCGCCTGGTTCGACAAAGCCCGCAAGCGCGGAAAATGCGCGCGGGGGAAAGCGCGGCTGTCGGCCCAGAAGCAGCCTGCCGTCGTTTTCGACCAGCATGATCGTGACAGGATCGGTGCGCGGGAAATGCTGCGCCTGACAGCTATCGCAATTGCGCTGCCAACCGCCTTTGGCAATCTTGGTCGGAGAACCGCAGCGGGCGCAGAATTTGTGCCGGGCATGCCAATCGACAAGGCTGCGCGCTCCGCCATAGATCGCGAGGTCGGCAGGCGAGAGTTGCTGGATCGCCTGCCACGCGCGCGGCATCGCATAGGCCGGACCGGTCGCTCCATCATTGGGCACCACGGCAAAACACGCCCTTTCATCGAGCAACCCCAGAAATACGAGTTCCGCATCCGGATCGACATCGGCGAGCGTCCCCCAGACGAGCCCGCCCGCATCGTCGATCACGGGCAGAAGCCCGTCGAGCATCAGGACTTTCGCCCGCCAGTTCATGTGTTCGGCGAGCTTTTCGGGATTTACGCGGATCAGGTCGGCGCGGTCTATGGGAGAACCCGCAAAGGCGATCGGACCCGTGCGCGCGAGCTCTGGATGCGCCGGGTGATTCATCCGGCTGCCTTGGCCGCGCGCATTGCCTCTAGATCCTTTTTCAATGCTGCGATGAACTCGTCTCGCATCGGATAAGCTTCGGTCGGCATGTATTGCGTCCAGAGCGCCGAGCGCAGACCGAGGTTGTAGTCGACCGCTGCGATCGTCCCGGCTGCTCCGCCCCATCCGAACTGGCCATTCGTGGAGCGACCGCCTGCGCCGTGCCCCTGCCCCGCGATCCAGGTGTCGCTCACATCGACGGTATCGGGAAGAAGGTTGGAAGTGCCGACGCGCACCGCTTCTTCGCTCATCACGCGTTCACCATCGAACATTCCGTAGTTCAGCAACATACGGAGGAAGCGGTCATAATCCTTGGGCGTCGACACGAGCCCGCCGCCACCCGAAGGCACCTTGGGCGCATCGGTGTAGATTGTCGCTGCCGCCGGATCGAGCGGCAGGGGCAACCCTGCGAGAATGCCGTAATTGTCGGTCATCCGGGAGACTTCGCTTTCCGGAACTGTCATCCACGTGCTGTCCATGCCGCACGGTTCGAAGATGCGTTCATTGAGGAAAGTCTCGAAATCCTTGCCCGACACCACTTCGATTACGCGACCGAGCAAGTCGATACTGCACGAATAGCTCCACTTGGTCGCGGGTTGGTACATGAGCGGCAGCTCGGCCAGGCGGTCAGCCCATACCTCAAGGCTCGGCGCGGGCGTGACCACCGGGATCCCAGGGATCGGGATACGGCTGACGCGGCCACCGACCAGCCCCGCATCCTGATAAGCCTTGAGCAGCGGTCCCTTGCTGGTGATCAGATAGCCGAGGCCCGCTGTGTGAGTAAGCAGATGGCGGATCGTGATCGGCGTTTCGGCCGCCACGGTGTTCTCAAGCGGACCTGCGGGATCAACCAGCACTTGCATGTCGCGGAATGCAGGCATCACGTCATGAAGCGGCTGGTCGAGGGTCAGGAGGCCGTCATCGATCAGCATCATCGTCGCCATGCCGGTGACAGGCTTGGTCATGGAATAGATGCGGTAGAGAGAGTTTTCGTCCACCCGCGTCGAACCGTCGAGCGAGAGTGTGCCCCCGCCTACGGTGTGGGCGTGGTCTTCCTCTCCCCAGCCGAAGGTGAGGAAAAGGTTCGCGACCTTGCGCTGGGAGACATACTTGTCCGCCAAGGCTGCGACAGTCGGCCAGGATTGGCTGACATCGTGAGCGAGCAGGCCGCGCCCCATCGGGAGCGAAGCGAAGGCTGCACCGGCGGCGAGGTACCCTCCACCGCGAAACAGCGAACGGCGCGTAAGGTCTGCAGGCTCAAATTCACGAAAGGCCATGGGGCAAAATCTCCGATGGGTCTGTTTGTGCGCCCTGTGTGGGGCAGATGGGATAGGTGGTCAATCGGGACTTGTTATCGAACCTTGAATGAACGAGGTGTAGTGTCCATATAACACACATGCTCAATCTCATCTCGTGGCTGATCGGCCTTCTCTCGCTCGTCATCGTCATCCCGGCACAGATCCCGCTTTTGGGCTGGGCCAACTGGATTGCCCTGCCCATCATCGTGGTCGGCATCCTGTTCGGCGCCGTATCTTCGAAGGACAGTGGACGGAATTTCTGCCTGATCGTACTGATCATCGCGGCGATCCGATTGTCGCTGGGTGGCGGGATATTCTAATCCCTCGCGAGTGCGAGGCGCGCCGCTTTCGCGAACAAAGTCGGGAGGCCGGCTTCATCAAGGTCGCTGACGGGCCACCATTCACCGTGCCCTTCGGGTTTTTGCGCCTCTCTGGTGCGCGCGACTGAAAGGGTCAGGTGAGCGTGGGTGAAGGTGTGGCGCACTGCGCCGAGATCCTCCCAATCGACTGACAGCGGCCTTTCCCCGGAGCCGTCCTGCCCCGCTGTCCAGCCGTCATCGGGAAGAGCGCGCATTCCGCCCAGCATGCCTTTGTTTTCGCGCGTGACGAGCCAGACGTGCCCCTCTTGCTCGATCCAGAAAGCAGTGCCGCGACGTTCCGGCTTTGCTTTCTTCGGAGGCTTCATTGGAAGGCGCTCGGGTTCGCCAGCCTTGCTGCCCTCGCAATGCTCTTGCAGGGGGCAGAGCAGGCAGCGCGGCGACTTGCTAGTGCAGATGCTCGAGCCCAGATCCATCATCGCCTGAGCAAAATCGCCAGCGCGGTGCTCGGGAGTGATTTCACCGGCGCGCTCGCGGATCGCCTTGCGTGAAGCGGGAAGCGGTTCGGTAATGTTGAACAGGCGCGATATGACCCGCTCTACATTGGCATCGACCACGACCGCGCGCTCGCCAAAAGCAATCGCTGCTATTGCTGCGGCGGTATATGCCCCGAGGCCCGGCAGTTCGCGCAATTCTGCTTCCTTCTCGGGGAAGCCGCCGCGCGCAGCCACTTCCCGCGCGCATTTGGCGAGATTTCGGGCACGCGAATAGTATCCGAGGCCCGCCCATGCCGCCATGATCTCATCATCGCCCGCCGCCGCTAGCGCTTCGAAACTCGGCCATCTGTCCGTGAACCTTTCGAAATAGGGTTTAACAGCGGCAACGGTCGTCTGTTGCAGCATCACTTCCGACAGCCACACACGATAAGGCCAATCCGAATCCTGCGGCGACGGCGCTCCCGGCGGATTGCGCCACGGCAGGTCTCGCGCATGCTCATCGTACCAGTCGAGCAGCGTGGACGAGATGTCGGCAGCGGTGGAAGTCACACCCGGCCTATGGCATGGCTTTCCGTGCAATGGGAAGCGACACCGAAAAACCAGCTGGGAAAAAGGGGAAAAAGTCTCCCAAACCCTATCAGCGCCCGCGAGGCGGAGGGGCCAGGGCCATTGGCGATCTCATGCCCGAAGTCGGGCGCACCGCGTTTCGCCGCTTCGGCTTCGTGCAAAGCTCGGTCGTCACCCGCTGGCCGGAGATCGTCGGCCCGCATCACGCCAGGGTCTGCAGCCCCGAAGCGATCCGCTTTCCGCCCGGCGAAAAGTCTGAGGGCATCCTTCAGCTTGTAGTAGCCCCCGCTCACGCACCGCTAATCCAGCAGGTCATCCCTGAGATTATCGAACGGGTGAACCGATTTTTCGGATACAGCGCCGTCGCGCGCGCCAAGATTCGGCAAGGTCAGGTTAAGCCGCCCCGTGTTGAAGAGCCTGCCAAGGCGCCGCCTTCGCTCAAGCCGATCCCGATGGAACTCGGCGATAGCTTGCGCGATATCGGCGATCCGGAGCTCAGGCAGGTGCTCGAAAGCCTTGCCCGCAGTTTCGAGGATAAGGACGGGGACACAGGCGAGTGATCAGAGCAATCGTTGCTGTCATGGCGTTGGGCGCACTGGCGCTCACTGCGCCTCTCGTTGCCCAGGACCTCGAGGACATGGGGAGCGCGTTCAAGGACACGACCAGCCGCAAGGCGTGGCACGCGACGGTCGAGAAAACCCCGCGTGGATACCTTATCGGCAATCCCGATGCCGAAGCGCACCTGATCATGTTCACAAGCTATAGCTGCGAAGGCTGTTATGACTTTGCTTTCAAGGGCGATCCCGAGCTCGATATCGCCCTGCTCGCGCCCGGCCATCTCAGCCTGGAGATTCGTCCTCGCTTCGGTCACCCGGTCGACCTGCCGCTAACCCTGCTCGCCACGTGCGGCGAAACCAGGAAATTCAAGGTCAATCATGCCATGCTCATGCGCGACCAGAAACGGTGGCGAAATCGCTGGAATATGGCCTCACAATTCAACCGCAGCAATTGGGTGCGCGGCGACCATTCTGCGCGCACGCGGCTAGTCAGAGCGCTTGACTTCGACGACATGATGGCGCGGCGGCGCGGCTATTCGCGCATGGACCTAACGACCTGCCTTGCCAATCGCCGGGCGATTGCGAGGCTTCGGGCCAATGCCGCAGCCGATGACGAAGAATTCGATCTGCCCACGGATCCAACCGGATTTTCCCGACCGCATTTCGTACTCGACGGCGTCAAACTCGAAGGCGTACACGATTGGGACGCGCTCTATCCGATCATCGAGCAGCGCTTCCGGCCCTCCAGCAATTCCGATTAGGGACCGATTTCCCTCGATAAACGTGCCAAAACGAGCCGCTATTCAAGTTATGCAAGTTTTTTGCACAATCGCATGCCCACCGGCTATTGGCGGGCCCGAGAGCCGCCGTTTAACTTCCTCTATCGACTGAAGGTGACATCGACATGATTTCGATCCGTTCAATCTCGCCCAAGCGCGCCCTGGCATTTGGCGTCGTGGCACCCCTTGCCATCGCGCTTGCCGCATGTGCCGACGATGCCAGCGAAACCGGCGCCCCTGCCGGCGAGCCTATCGAAGCCATTCCCGCTCCCGAAGGCAGCAGCTGGACCGAAGTGGTGAATGTGACGCCGGAGGGCGGCTACGTCCTCGGCAACCCCGATGCGCCGCTGAAGCTGGTGGAATACGCCTCGCACACCTGCGGGGCATGCGCCTACTTCGCACAAACGGGCTCGACCCCGCTCAAAGAAAACTATGTCAGCACCGGCGTTGTCAGCTACGAGCTGCGGAATCTTATCGCCAATCCTGTCGACCTTACCATCGCGACGCTCGTGCGCTGCAGCCAGCCGGAAAGCATGCAGGTGCTGGCCGATCAGGCGTGGGTCGCCTTCGAAGATGTAATGGGCGGCGTTTCGGCCAATGCGGAAGCGATCAGGGCCACCGGAGACCTGCCGCTCGAGGAGCGTTTCGTACGCATTGGCGAGGTATCCGGACTGATCGACTTTTTCGCTGCCCGCGGTGTCTCGGCAGACAAGGCGCGCGAATGCCTCTCCGATGTCGAAACCATTCAAGCCATCGCCGACCGCTCGCAGAAGCAGGGGCAGGATTTGAACATTACCGGCACACCCACTTGGCTTCTCAATGGTCGCAAGGTCGAAGCGAACCAGTGGCCCGAGCTCGAACCTATCCTCCAGCGCGCCGGCGCTCGGACGGAATAAGCGAAGGGTAGCGCCAACTCATGCAGATCAGCCGGCTTAAGCTCAGTGGTTTCAAGAGCTTTGTCGAGCCGGCTGAACTGCGCATCGAACCGGGGCTGACCGGCGTTGTCGGGCCGAATGGCTGCGGCAAATCCAACCTTCTCGAAGCAATCCGCTGGGTCATGGGGGAAACCTCGGCCAAGTCGATGCGCTCGGGCGGCATGGAAGATGTGATCTTCGCAGGCACTTCCGCGCGCCCCGAACGCGCCTTTGCCGAGGTTGTGTTGCACGCCGCCGATGACGATGGCGAGGAACTCGTCGTCACCCGGCGGATCGAGCGCGGCGCAGGCAGCGCGTATCGCGTAAACGGGCGCGACGTGCGCGCGAAAGACGTCGCGCTCACCTTTGCCGACGCCGCCACCGGTGCGCATTCTCCGGCGCTCGTCAGCCAAGGCAAAATCGCGCAAGTGATTGCCGCCAAGCCCGCTGACCGGCGCAAAATGCTTGAAGAGGCGGCCGGGATTTCCGGGCTTCACGTCCGGCGCAAGGATGCCGAGAGCAAACTTCGCTCGACCGAAGCAAACCTCGCGCGGCTCGAAGATCTGATGGCCGGGCTGGATTCGCAGATGGCGTCATTGCGCCGTCAGGCCAAGCAGGCCGAACGCTACAAGAAGCTTTCAGACCAGATCAATGTCGCTGAAGCGCGGCTGCTGTTCGCGCGCTGGCGCGATGCGGCGCATGCAGCGAAGGAAGCGCGCGCAGCCGCCGAAAGCGCAGAGGCGCGGGTTGCAGAGGCCCGTTCTGCGAGCGAGCTCGCCCAGAAAGAGCAGGCCGAAGCAGCAGCCAAGCTCGCAGAAGCACGCGATGAATTAGCCGACCGCCGCGATGATGCCTCGGCCCACGGTCACCGCATGGCTGCTCTGTCCGAAAAGCTGGAAGATGCAGAGGCACGGCTCGTCGCACTCGATCGCCAGAAAGAGCGACTCGAGGAAGACCGCCAGAATGCCGATCGCCTGACCGCAGATGCCGTCGAGGCACTGAAGCGCCTTTCACGCGAAATCGAAGCCAGCACCGCCTCGGTCGAGGAAGCCGAAGCCGCGCGCCCAAAGCTTGTCGACCGCAGCGAAAATGCCGAACGCGCCAGCCGCACCGCCGAACTCGATCTGGCCAAGGCGACGGCCGACCATGCTGGCGTAGAGGCAGAATGGCGCGTTGCCGAAGCCGCGATCGAACAGGCCGAAGCCCGCCTCGCCAGGCTTGAGCGCGAAAATGAACGTATCGCTGCCGCGCATTCAGAGCTTTCCGGAGGTCAGGATCCCGAACAGGCGGTGATCGCTGCGCGCAAAGCCGCCGAAAACGCGGCGAGCGAAGTTGCGAACCTGCGTGCCAAGCTTGATGAGGCACAGGCACGCAAGGTCGAACTCCAGAACGCACGCGACGAAGCCGCCGCCGCTCTCGCCACCGCCAAGGCAGAACTCGCAGGGGTAGAGCGCGAGCATACCGCCCTCGCCCGCGACCGTGATGCACGGTCGAAGCGCGCCGCGGGACGCGAAGGGATGCCCGCCGCGCTCGACAAGGTCGGTGTCGAGCCGGGCTACGAACGCGCCATCGCCGCCGTTCTGGGCCGCGATGCGAAATCGCCGCTGGGCTCACCCTCGGATGACGACGACGGGCGGTACTGGACTGGCAGCAGCGCGCCATCGCGGGTCGCCGACAGCCTCCTCGACCATATAACCGATTGCCCCGATGAACTTCGGGCGCGACTGTCGCTGGTCCATGTTGCCGATAGCGACGATGGCCGCACGCTCGCGCCGGGCGAGTGGCTCGTCACCAAGAACGGGCGTTTACGCCGCTGGGATGGCTTCGTGGCGCGCGGTGAAGGTTCGGCAGAAGCCGCCCGGCTCGAGGCTGCGAACCGCCTGTCAGAACTTGGAAAGGTATTGCCCGACTTGCGCGGCGCTGCGGAACTGGCCGAGAGCAATGAGCTCACCGCTCGCGAGGAGCTCTCCGCGCTTCAGGCTGGACTGGTCGCACTTGAACGGGAACTCGCAGGCGCGATCGAGACCGAAAGGCAGTCGCTGCGCACGCTCGACCAGGCGGAGGCCGCCAAGGAGCGAGTTGCCACGCGGATCGAGGAACTTGCCGCCGCCAAGTCCGATCTCGACGAGCAAATGACCGCAGCCAGGGCAGAACTCGAAACCGCGAAGGAACAGCGCGAAGCCCTGCCCTCCCCCGATGCCGGCCGCGCTTCGCTCGAAGCGGCGCAGGCGAAACACGAAGCCGCCAAATCGGCAGTGCAGGCAGCCCTCGCCGAGCTCGCCGCTCACGATCAGGGTCTTGCCGTTTCGCGTGAGCGCCTCGCCGCTCAGCAAGCCGACGAGAACAACTGGAAAGCGCGCTCGTCCGAAGCCACGCAGCGTACCGCCGAGGCCGGACGCCGGCTGGAGGAAATCGAAGAAGAGCGCGCAGTCATCGCGGCCAAGCCCGCTGCCCTGATGGCGGAGATCGAACAGGGCGACGTGATGCGCGAGCGGCTGACGCGCGAGCTCGCCGAGGCGCAAGAGGCGATGAGCGCCGCTCAGGAAATCGTTACTGCAGCCGAGCGCAAGCTCGCCGAAACCACCGAAAACCTCGCGCAGGCGCGCGAAGGTCGAGCGACGCTCGTCGCCCGCGCCGAAAGCGAGGAAGCACGTCGCGGAGAAATGGCCCGCGTGTCGGGCGAGCGCTTTCAATGCCCGCCCCCGCTGCTCGCTGAGAAATTCGGATTCGCCGAAGATGATGTGAAACACTCCTCGGCCGAGAGCGAAGAAATGGACCGGCTGGTGGCCAGCCGCGAGCGCATTGGTCCGGTAAACCTTGTCGCCGCCGAGGAGCTGGAGCGGCTCGAAGAGGAACACGGCACCAATGCGAGCGAACAGGCCGAACTGACGGAAGCTGTCGCGCGACTGCGCGGTTCGATCGGCAACCTCAATCGCGAAGGCCGCGAGCGCCTGCGCACCGCCTTCGACGAAGTGAACCAGCACTTCCAAGAGCTTTATCCGCGCCTCTTCCAGGGTGGCCAGGCGCATCTTGCTCTCATCGACAGCGACGATCCATTGGAAGCGGGTCTCGAGATTTTCGCACAGCCGCCTGGCAAACGCCTGCAATCGCTCTCGCTTCTTTCAGGCGGCGAGCAGGCATTGACGGCGACCGCGCTGATATTCGCGTTGTTCCTGACCAACCCCGCGCCGATCTGCGTGCTCGACGAGGTCGATGCTCCGCTCGACGATGCCAACGTCGAACGGTTCTGCGACCTGCTCGATTCGATGGTCCGAACCACCAAGACCCGCTACCTGATCGTCACCCACAATGCGGTCACGATGAGTCGGATGCATCGGCTGTTCGGCGTTACAATGGCGGAAAAGGGGGTATCGCGCCTCGTCAGCGTGGACCTTGGCGAGGCTGAATTGATGGCAGCCGAATAGACGGCTTTGAGCTTTGGCGCCCCGCCGGATTTTCATATTGTTGAAGGTGGTCTAGGCTTCAATCGCGTTGGCGAGCCGCGAACGGATCGCTTTCAGCTTCGACACCGCTTCTTTCATCTTCGGCCGAAGATCCGGCACGGTATTCGCGATTTCGCCGGAAAACTGTTCCGAACTTGCGCGCCGGTCTCCACTGCGCCGGTCGCTTTTGCGACGGTCGAGATCGGATCCGCCCGATGAGCGTAGAACCGCCTCGGCACCTTTGAGGGTATAGCCTTCCTGATTGACCAGCCGGTCGATCGTCTCGACCAGTTCAACATCACTCGGCCGGTAGTAGCGCCGCCCACCGCTGCGCTTCAGAGGTTTGAGCAGTGAGAATTGCTGCTCCCAATACCTTAGCACGTGCGGCTTGATATCGAGCGCATCGCTGACTTCCCCGATGGTGCGCAGAGCGCCGTCATCCTTGCCATCGTCGAAATCAGCCATGCGCTCGTATCCGAAGTTTAATCGCCCTTGGCGATACGTTCCTTAAGCAATTGACTCGCCCGGAATGTCATCACCCTGCGCGGCGTGATCGGAACCTCGATCCCGGTTTTGGGATTGCGACCGATCCTTTCATTCTTGTCCCGCAGCACGAAGCTGCCGAACCCTGATATCTTCACGTTTTCCCCACTAGCCAGGGCATCGCTCATCTTGTCGAGAATAGACTCCACCAGATCCAGCGATTCCGCACGGCTAAAACCCAGCTTCCTATTTATTGTCTCAGCCAGGTCAGCGCGGGTCAACGTGCCAACAGAACGCATCATTGCGCCTCTCCTTCGTCGGTGCGACCCGTTACGAAGACCATGAAGGATAAAGATTTTTCGCGATTCCCGCAACGTGCTTTGCTGGCAGTGTCCGCTTTTTGCACAGTCGGTGCCCTATGTGCGGTCAGACGCGGACGAGGCTTGCGCCCCAGGTAAAGCCGCCGCCCATCGCCTCGAACATGACGAGATCGCCCGGCTTGATCCGTCCGTCCCGCCGTGCAGTGTCGAAAGCAAGCGGCACAGAAGCGGCCGAGGTGTTGGCGTGCCGATCTACCGTAACGATGACTTTTTCCGCTGGAATACCAAGCTTCTTCGCGGTTGCATCGAGGATACGTTGATTCGCCTGATGCGGCACGACCCAGTCGATATCGCCCGCGGAAACACCTGCATCTTCGAGCACTTCGTTAAGAACGCTCGCAAGATTTACGACTGCATGGCGGAACACTTCGCGCCCTTTCATGCGCAGGTGACCGACAGTCTGCGTGGTCGAAGGTCCGCCATCGACATAGAGCAAATCGTGTTGCGCACCGTCGGCATGAAGCCGGCTCGCGAGAATACCCGCCCCATCGTTACCGCCATTGGCAGCCTCGAGCACGACCGCACCGGCACCGTCGCCGAACAGCACGCAAGTCGTCCGGTCTTCCCAATCGAGGATGCGGCTGAAAGTTTCCGCGCCGATCACGAGCGCGCGCTTTGCCATGCCGGTGCGCAAGAGCGAATCGGCGGTGGCCAAAGCATAGAGAAAGCCCGAGCACACTGCATGAACGTCGAATGCGACGCAGCCATTGCAGCCCAGCGCGTCCTGAACCTTGGTCGCTGTCGCGGGGAAGGTGTTGTCCGGAGTTGCAGTCGCAAGGATTATCAGACCGATGCTCTCGGCTTCGATCCCCGCATCGGCGATGGCAGCGCGCGCGGCGGCGATGGCTAGCGTCGAGGTCGTCTCGTCCTCGCCCGCTATGTGACGCTGTCGGATGCCGGTGCGTTCGACGATCCACTCGTCGCTGGTGTCGATTGTCTGTGCAAGCTCGGCATTGGTGACGACGCGATCCGGCAGTGCCGAACCCGATCCCATCAGCCGGGCGCGTATCACTCCGCCGCCTCGCTGCCGGCTGCACTCGCGGCGCCATTGCCATTGCTGCTCAGCGCCGCTTCGCCGAGTTCGGCGAGGTTGTCGGCGATCCGCTGGGTGAGGTTTTCCTCCAGCAGTCGCGCGGCGACATTGACCGCGTGGGCCACGCCCTTGGCGGTAGCGCTACCGTGGCTCTTCACCACCACACCGTTAAGGCCGAGGAATACCGCGCCATTGTGGTTGTTCGGATCGAGATGGTGACGCAACAGCTCTGTGGCCGGACGCGATACGAGGAACCCGATCTTCGAGCGTAGCGAGCTGGTGAAGGCTTGCCTGAGCAGGTCGGTCACGAAGCGCGCCGAGCCCTCGATCGCCTTGAGTGCGATGTTTCCCGAGAAGCCATCGGTCACAACAACATGAGTCTCGCCGCGATTGATCTTGTCGGATTCGACGAAGCCGTCGAATGTGAGGTCAAGTCCGCCCTCTTCGTTCGCCTCGGTCAGGCGCGCAGCGGCATCGCGCAGCGCTTCCGTGCCCTTGATCTGTTCGGTACCGATATTGAGCAAACGCACTACAGGCTTTTCGAAATCATTGACGATCCGCGAATAGGCAGCGCCCATCACCGCAAATTGCACGAGGTTGCGCGCATCCGCCTCGGTATTCGCTCCGAGGTCGAGCATCACGACATCGTGCTGCTCAAGGGTCGGGAGCAGGGCCGCGAGCGCCGGGCGATCGATGCCGGGCATGGTGCGCAGCGAAAGCTTGCTCATCGCCATCAGCGCGCCGGTGTTGCCTGCGCTGACCGCCGCGCCAGCCGCACCTTCCTTAACCGCGTTGACGGCGAGGCCCATGCTGGTGGTCTTCGCGCGTCGGATTGCGCGGCTCGGCTGCTCGTCGCCGCTGATGACATCCTCGCAATGGAGGATTTCCGATGCACCGCGCATATTGGGGTGATCTTCGAGAGCGGCTTCGATCCTCTTCTGGTCGCCGACCAGCAGGAATTCGAACTTGTCGTGATCACGGCGAGCGAGCGCAGCACCTTCGATCATGGTGCGCACGCCTTCATCGCCGCCCATCGCATCAACAGCGATACGCGGCAGACTCATACCTCTCTCTCCGTCTTCATCGTACAGGGGTCTTAGAGCCCGACTGCGACGACCTCACGACCGTTGTAGTAACCGCAATGCGGGCACAGATTATGCGGGCGCTTCAACTCACCGCAGTTCGAGCATTCGTGGTGCGCTTCGACCTTAAGCGAATCGTGCGCGCGGCGATTGCCACGGCGGTGGGGCGATACTTTTCTCTTTGGAACAGCCATGGCGGCACCATTTCCTCAAATAAATACGTGTGTTCGTGTCAGATGACGTTACGTCTTGCTGCCGCCCTTAAGGCAAGGCCGCGTTTCGCACAAGCGCAATGGCTGGCTATGCGTCCTGGCCGAAAGCTGGCGGGGAGGCGCGCGATATAGCGGAAAATTCGCGCGTTGCAACCCGCGTCACCGCCGACTAGCACTGCGGTCACACGAGTTCGAGGGGATCGTAAATCATGGTATTGCTTCCGGTAACGCTCGCAGCCGCCGCCGCGGCCGCCATTCTCAACATCTGGCTGGCGCTGCGCGTCGGAGCCGTCCGCCGCGCACTCGGCGTCAGCGTGGGCGATGGCGGCAAGGAATCATTGCAGCGCCGTATGCGGGCGCAGTTGAATTTCGTCGAAAACACAGTCTTCGTGCTGGTGCTGCTTGCAGCGATCGAACTGACGGGCAAAGCCGAGGCATGGCTCGCCTATGTGGCCGCACTCTATTTCCTCGGCCGGATCATGCACGCCTTCGGGATGGACGGCGGCAACTATGCTTGGGGCCGCATGGTCGGGACTGTGATGACGCTGGTGATCCAGCTCGGGCTGGCGATTGTCGCGGCGCTGATCGCCGGAAGGGTGCTCTAGACCAGTTAATTGGGGCGACCGACACGGTCGCACAACGACCGCAAGGGCGACCGCCCGCCCGCAGCGACGCGGCCTTCAGGCCGCAAGAGCGAGGAAATCGCAGCCTGGATGGGCTGCGCAATTAAGAAAGCGCGTAATCGCTGACGAATGCGTTGGTCTTGCGCTCTTGACCAAAAGTGCTCGTCGGGCCGTGGCCAGGGATGAACATCACGTCCTCGCCCAAAGGCCAGAGCCGCTTGGTAATGCTGTCGATCAGATCCTGGTGATTGCCCATGGGAAAATCGGTCCGGCCGATTGAGCCTTGGAACAGCACGTCGCCGACAATCGCGAACCGGCTCGGCTCGTGGAAAAAGACGACATGGCCCGGCGTATGTCCGGGGCAGTGGATCACATCGAGCGTCAGGTCGCCAACCGTCACGGTGTCGCCGTGCTTCAGCCAGCGGTCAGGCTCGAAGGATTTGGCCGTCATGCCATAGCGCGCGCCGTCTTCGTCGAGCCGCGCGATCCAGAACCGGTCGTCCTCGTGCGGGCCTTCGATCGGCAGACCAAGTTCTTCGGCAAGCATACCCGCCTGGCCGCAATGGTCGAGATGGCCGTGGGTGATGAGGATTTTTTCGAGCTCGACGCCCGCCTTGGCGACGCCTTCCTTCAACCGGTCGAGATCGCCGCCGGGATCGACCAGCGCGGCCCTATTGGTCTTGGTGCACCAGATCAGCGAGCAGTTCTGCTGCAGCGGCGTAACCGGGATGATCGCGGCTTTCATGGGGGGAACGGGTTTGTCGGTCATACGCGCTATTTGGGCTAAATCCGCCCGCCTTTCCAGACCACGCGCCCGATAATTTCGACATCCTCCGCCGCGACATTCACGGGGGGATAGGCAAGGTTCTGGCTCAGCAGCGAGACTTGTCCCGCCCCAGCGCTCGCCACGCGCTTGACCATAAGCGTATCGCCCACTCGAACTACATGAATGCCATCGCGAAAAGGTCGCGGCGCGCGGTCGACGAGGATTTCGTCGCCATCGTTGAGCAGCGGCTCCATCGAATCCCCTTCAACGGTGATTGCCGAGAGTTGAGCGTTCGCCAGCCCCTGCTCCGAAAGCCAGCGACGCGAGAAGCGGAAAGCATCGAAAGGCGCTTCGCCGGACGGCAGCGCTCCGGGACCGGCAGACGCGCCGATATCCAGCCTCGGCACTTCGACATAGGACGATTCGGAACCGGCCGAAGTGCTCGCATAGGAATTTTCCTTGCCCGTGCTTCCGCCAATCTCGCCCTCGTCGATACCGAAAAACTGGGCGAGCCTGCGCCGATCGCCTTCCTCCAGCTTCTTCGGCGTACCGCGTTTAATAAACTGCTGTAAATATGCTGCGTTTCTACCGATCATCTCCGAAAGACGCGACAAGCTCGCCCCCTTTTCGCGCGCGAGTTCAAGCAGTCTTTCGCGATCGGGCGTCATGGCAACTGACGACATTCCGGTACCTTTCCTGGTGGCAGTACGGGTGCGACCCCTTCATTTTTCCTATAGCATAGGATTTTTCCTATACAAGTAGGATTTCGCTTGGAACATTTGCGGAACATCGAGCGATTCGTCCGGTCGATCACAGCCAATAAGGGGAGCCACATGCTGATCCGAAAAGTCGAAAAATTCCTGCGCACCCATGACATGCCCGCCACCAAATTCGGCCGCCTCGCCGCTCACGATCCGCGCTTCGTCCTCGACTTGAGGATGGGCCGCATCCCCCGCCCTGCCACCGAGGCTCGCACCTTGAGGTGGATGGAAAACTATGAGGCCGCCGCCCGCGCCACCGAGACCAAGGAACTTGCCCCATGCTGACCGATACACTCATTCCGACTGCCGATATTGAAACGAAATCCACTGACACGGCTCCCGCGCAGCCTTTGCGCGCCCGTCGCTATCGCTCCCGACGCACCACTGCCGACAGGGTGCGCGAAGCTTTGCTCATACTAGCCGATGGCCGGGCGAGCCTGCTCACACACGAGGAGAAAGCATGGGCTTCGATCACCTTCTCGGGCACGCGGCACGAGGTGATGCTCGATTTCGACGGGCGCGAGGCATGTGAGGCAGGCGAGAAATTCATCGCCAACCTGTCCGAACATGAGTTTCGCATCCCGGGCCAGTTGGTGGCCGAGGCAACCGTGCGCGAGGTCGATCACCGCTTCGGCGGCGAGGACGAGCGCATGGTGGTGACGGCGGTGCTGTTGTTGCTTGAGGAGTTCTAATTCCTACGGATCACGAGGTTCCGGATTTCGCTCATGTCCTCCATGGCGAACCGGATCCCCTCGCGCCCCAGGCCTGAATCCTTCACTCCGCCATAGGGCATATTGTCGACGCGGTAGCTCGGCACATCGTTGATGACGATACCGCCAACTTCGAGCCGGTCCCAGGCGTCGAACATCTTGAACAGGTCGCGGGTGAAGATGCCCGCCTGCAGTCCGAATTCGGAGCGGTTCACCTCTGCAAGCGCCTCATCGAAGTCGGAGAACTTCTGCAGGATCGCGAGCGGGCCGAAGGCTTCGTCGTTCAACGCGCGAGCATGTTTGTCGACGTTCTCGAGCAAAGTCGCCTCGAGCATGTTGCCGTTCGACAGGCCACCGCCTGTGAGCAGTGTCGCGCCAGCTTCGACCGCCTCGTCGATCCAGCTCTTGAGGCGCGTGGCCTCGCCTTCGGAGATCATCGGGCCGATGAAGGTGTCACGGTCCTTGGGATCGCCCGCAACCAGCGTCTTGGTCTTTTCGACCAGCATCTCCTTGAAGCGGTCATAGACGTCCTCATGGATAATGATGCGTTGCACACCGATGCAGGATTGTCCGGACTGGTAGAACGCGCCGAACACAATCCGCTCAAGCGCGTCATCAAGATCGGCATCGTGGTCCACCACCACCGCCGCATTGCCGCCGAGTTCGAGCACGCATTTCTTTTTCCCGCAACGCGCCTTGAGGTCCCAGCCGACGGCAGGCGAGCCGGTAAAGCTCAGCAACTTGAGCCGCTCATCGACCGTGAACAGGTCCGCGCCATCGCGTCGTGCTGGCAGGATCGAGAACGCACCTTCAGGAAGGATGTCGCATTCGGCCAGCACCTCGCCCATGATGATTGCGCCGAGCGGCGTCTTGGAGGCAGGCTTCATTACGAACGGACAGCCAACCGCGAGCGCTGGCGCGATCTTGTGCGCAGCGAGGTTGAGCGGAAAGTTGAACGGAGAGATGAAGCTGCACGGCCCGATGGGGTAGCGCTTCCAGATCGACTGGTAGCCCTTGGCTCGCTCGGAAATGTCGAGCGGCATGACCTCACCGTAATTGCGCACCGATTCCTCGGCGGCGATGCGGAAGGTATCGATCAGTCGTGTGACCTCGCCTTCGGAATCGTTGATCGGCTTTCCCGCTTCAACGCACAGCGCATAGGCGAGTTCGTCGAACCGCTCCTTGAAGCGGTTGACGCAGTGCATCAGCACGTCCTGTTTCTCGTAGCTGGCGAGCCTCGCCATCGGCTCCGCCGCATCGACCGCGCCCACGATCGCCTTGTCTATCGTCTCCGGATCGGCCAGCGCTACACGAAAAGCCACCTCGCCGGTATATTTGTCGGTCACCTCAAGATCGGTGTTCGGCTGCTGCGCCTTGTTGTTGAGGTAGAGCGGGTAGGTGTCCTTCAGCGTCGGCATTTGTATTCTCCTTTCCCGATCAATCTCAAAGCTTTGCGCTTAGTTCCTTGATATCGTGGTTCAGGATCTGGTCGTTCTCCGAATAGTCGACCGGGCAATCGATGAGGTGCACACCGGGCGTGTCGCGGCAATGGTCAAGCACGTCGGTCAGGTGTTCGCTGCTGGTAACGCGGTGGCCTTGCGCACCATAGCTTTCAGCATAGGCGACAAAATCGGGATTGCCGAAAGTAAGCCCGAAATCCTCGAAGCCCATATTGGCCTGTTTCCAGCGGATCATTCCATAGGCGTCGTCGCGCAGGATCAACACGGTGAGGTTCAGCCCGAGCCGCACTGCGGTTTCCATCTCCTGACTGTTCATCATGAAGCCGCCATCGCCGCAGATGGCCATGACCTTGCGATCGGGATAGAGCATCGCGCTCATCATGGCGCTCGGCAGACCTGCTCCCATCGTCGCCAGCGCATTGTCGAGCAGCACGGTGTTGGGAAGGTAGGCGGTGTATCCGCGCGCGAACCAGATTTTGTAGACCCCGTTGTCAAGGCAGATGATCCCGTCCTCCGGCATGCAATCGCGGACCTGTTGGACGAGGTGCGGGGGGAAGATGGGAAAGCGCGTATCCTCGGCAAGCGGCTTGGAGTGTTCGTGCTCCGCCTGCCGGTATTCGAGCATTCTTGCAAAATCCCACTTACCCTGCGGGACGATGTCTTCCTTGATCTGCCAGACGGCGTTGGCGATGTCGCCAATCACCTCGATCTGCGGGAAGTACACCGGATCGACCTCCGCCGTTCTTGTGGAGATGTGGACGACGCAGGAGCATGCGCGTGGGTCGTCAAATGCATCGCTCATGAAGAATGGCGGCTTCTCGATTACGTCGTGACCGATATTGATGACGCAGTCGGCATCTTCGATCGCGCGGTGGCAGAAATCACCCGATGAAAGCGCCGCGCAGCCGAGAAACAGCGGGTGGCGCTCGTCGATCACGCCCTTGCCCATCTGGGTCGTGACGAAGGGAATGCCGGTTTTCTCGATAAACTGGCGCAGCATCCGCCCGGTCATGGTGCGGTTTGCGCCCGCGCCAATCACGAGCACAGGCTTGTCGGCATTCTCGATCGTCTCGACCGCTTTACGAACGGCTTTGGCTTCAGCCGATGGGCGACGCGCGAGGCTTGCCGCGATGGGCCGGCTGTCTGTCTTCTCCTCGGCAATGTCCTCGGGAAATTCGAGGTGGGTCGCGCCCGGCTTTTCTTCTTCCGCAAGTCTGAATGCCTCACGCACCCGGCTGGGAATGTTGTCTCCGGCGTGAAGCTGGTGGGTGTACTTCGTAATCGGCTCCATCATCGCGACGACGTCGAGGATCTGGAACCGGCCCTGTTTCGATTTCTTGATCGGTTTCTGGCCGGTGATCGCGAGCGTCGGCATGCCGCCGAGCTGCGAATAGGCGACCGCCGTCACCATGTTAGTCGCCCCCGGCCCAAGTGTTGCGAGGAAAACGCCGGTTTTACCTGTATGGCGGCCATAGGTGGCGGCCATGAAGCCCGCGCCTTGTTCGTGGCGCGTGAGGATGAGCTTGATCGAGCTGTCGGACAGGCTTTCGAGGAAGTCGAGATTCTCCTCGCCTGGCACGCCGAAAATATACTCGACGCCCTCGGCTTCGAGGCATTCGACAAATAGGTCCGATGCTTTCTTAGTCTCGCTCATTCACTTCCCCCAATTGTTTAAGCCGCCAAAACCGGCGGGTGCGCGGGTGCCTTCCCCCTGCTGTTCGATCCCCCGACGCGATAGGTTACGCGTGCCACTGGTTGGTATGGCTGACAAACCCGCGCGCGGGCGGACCCTTGCACGAATTGCCAAACCAACCAAACGCTCGTTGCGCGTCAGTAACCCTTTCGCGGGTCGAATACGGGGGCGACTGGCTCGCCGCGCAGGTATTTGTCCAGATTGTCGAGAAAGCGGTCCGCGCTGCGTATGAACATCTTGTCCTGCGCGCGGCCGGACAAGTGCATGGTGATGTGCGCGTTATCAAGCGACCAGAGCTTGTGATCGGGGGGAAGCGGCTCGGGCGTCGTTACGTCGAGGAACGCCCCGCCGATCTGCTTTGTCTCCAGCGCTTCGACCAGCGCCGGCTGGTCGATCACCGCCCCGCGCGCGATGTTGACGATAACCGCGTCGGATTTCATCGCCGCGAGTTCGTCTGCCCCGATCATCCCGTCGGTCTCCGGCGTTGCGGGGACGGCGAGGATCACCCAGTCGAACTCGCCCAGTCTATCGCGCCATTCATCGGGAGTAAGCACAGCGTCCTCTCCTGTGGCTCCGCCCGAGCGGCGCACCACCGTCACCTCGACATCGAAGGCTTCGAGGCGCGGCTTGATGAGCTTGCCGATGGCCCCATAGCCAAGCAACAGCGCCTTCGATCCGGCGAGCTCGCGCTTGCCCGGCGAATCCTGCAACCACTCGCGCTTCTCCTGCGCGCGCACGACGTCGCGATATCCCTTGGCGATGTTAAGCATCCCCATCACGACGTATTCGGCGATGGTGATCGCATTGATCCCTGCCCCGTTGGTGACGGTGATGTCGCGCTCGATGAGCACGTCCATGGGCAGAAAATCGAGGCCCGCATAAATCGAATTGAGCCATTTGAGGTTCTTCGCCGCCCGCAGCGTCTCGGCCATCGCCTCTTGGTCGTACATGTCGAACCAGCCGATTTCCGCCTCCGGCACCGCCTCGAGCGCCTCCTCCTTGGTCATGAACCAGCGCACGTCGAGCCCTTCGGGCAGGCGCGGTTCGAGCAGCGGCCGGATGAGGCCGGATATGGCGAGGATTTTCTTCGAGCTCATGACAATTTCCACTCCCAGCCGAGCGGGTCGCCGTCCATCACCTCGACGCCCTTGGCGGCGAGTTCTTCGCGGATGGCATCGGAGGTCGCGAAGTCTTTCTCGGCGCGCGCGGCCTTGCGTCGGGCGAGCGCGTCCTCGATATCCTCTTCGGTGATCTGCGCACCCTTGGGGCGGATACGCAGGTCCTTGCGCGTGAGGCCGAACAGGTCGAGGCCAAGCACCGCGTCCATCTCCTCGATCGCGGCGCGCTTGGCCGCCGGATCGATTTTCTTGGTCGCGAGCACCTCCTCAAGGGCGGTGAGCGCGATCGGAGTGTTGAGATCGTCCGAGATTGCGGCGCCGAATTTCGCAAGGGCCGGCTGGAGCTTGGGATGATCGGTCGAACCGCTGGCGGGAGCATCCGCCAACCGCTCCACCGACATGACCATCCGCTTCAGCCGCGTCAGCGCGGCTTCGAGCCCTTCCCATGTAAACTCCAGCTCGCTGCGATAATGCGCCTGCAGGCACATCATGCGGTAGGCCAGCGGATGGAAGCCTTTATCGACCAGCGCCTGTAGCGTCAGGAATTCGCCCGAAGACTTCGACATTTTCCCGCGCCGGTCGACGAGGAAATTGTTGTGCATCCAGATCCGCGCGCCGCTGTCGGCGGAGCAATTGTGCGCCTGGTTCTGCGCGATCTCGTTGGGGTGGTGGATTTCGCGGTGGTCGATGCCACCGGTGTGGATGTCGAACGGGTGCCCAAGGAGCTCGGCGCTCATCACCGAGCATTCGAGATGCCATCCGGGCGCGCCCATGCCCCACGGACTGTCCCATTCCATCTGCCGCGTCTCGCCCGGCGGGGTCTTGCGCCAGATCGCGAAATCGGCCGCGTTGCGCTTTCCCTCGACCTCGTCGATCCGGCGCTCTCCCTCGTCGGTGACGGCGCGTGCGAGGCGACCGTAATCGGGGACTGTGCTCACATCGAAATAGAGGCCGCTTTCGAGCAGATAGCAGTGCTTGTCCTCGATCTGCTTCGCCCATTCGATCATGCTCTCGACATAGTCGGTCGCACGCGGATGGGCGGGCTTGCGCACATTGAGCCGCTCAAGATCGGCCTCAAACACCTCCTGGTAATGGCGCGCAATGTCCCACGCGCTCTTGCCTTCGCGCGCGGCGGCCTTTTCCATCTTGTCGTCGCCCGCATCGGCATCGGAGGTCAGGTGGCCGACATCGGTGATGTTGATGACATGGGTGAGCTTGTAGCCTTTGTGAGTCAGCGTCCGGCCCAGCGTATCGGCAAAGATATAGGCACGCATATTGCCGATATGCTGGTAATTATAGACCGTCGGCCCGCAGGTATAGACGCGCGCCTCACCCTCGTGGATCGGCTGGAATGTCTCGAGCTCGCGGGTCAGCGAGTTGAACAGTCTGAGAGGCGTCTTTTCGGTCATGCGAGCGCTTTGATAGCCGATGCGCTCCCGGTCAATCCCAGCCGACGAACTTCACCTGCTCGTCGAGCGGCACGCGTTCTCGCTCGAAGTTGTTCACCGCCGCATCCGGGTCGCGATATCCAATCGCCATGCCGCAAAAGAACATGTAGCGATCGTGGTCGAGCCCGAGGTGATCGCGGATCACATTGGCGTAGTAGGCCATGAATTCCTGAAAACAGCTGTCGAGCCCCTCCTCGCGCAGGAGCAGCGCGACGGTTTGCAGCCACATTCCGGTGTCGGACCATTGCGGCTCCTTCATCAGCCGCGGGAAATAAACGAACATCACGGCGGGCGCATCGAAGCTGGTAGCATTGCGCCCCATGGCCGCCATCCGTGCCGCGCCATCGTCGCGGGCAATGCCAAGCGCATCGAACATCCCTTTCGAAACGCCGAAGAGACGATCCTTGTAGGCGTCTTCCTGCTTGGGCGCGTCCCAGTCATATTCGAGCTGCTGAGGTGGCGTCGTGGTGATCTTTGCCTGTAAGGCTTTGAGCGGCTGGCCGGTGAGGATCGTCGCCTGCCACGGCTGATAATTGCACCCCGATGCCGCCCAGCGCGCGGTGTCCATTACCTGGCGCAAGGTCTCCAGATCGACCGGCTTGTCGAGAAACTGCCGGATCGAACGGCGCGATTTGACGGCTTCGGTTACAGTCGTGGACTTATTCATCGCCTTCCCGGCCCCTTCTCATCCTCGAAGAGCTCCGCGAGCTGCTCCATGATCGTGCCGCCCAGTTGCTCGACATCCATGATCGTCACCGCGCGGCGGTAATAGCGGGTCACGTCGTGCCCGATGCCGATGGCGACCAGTTGCACCGGCGAGCGGTTTTCTATCCACTCGATCACACCGCGCAGGTGGGCTTCGAGATAGCCCGCGCTGTTGACGCTCAACGTCGAGTCATCGACCGGTGCGCCGTCTGAAATCACCATCAGGATGCGGCGTTCCTCGGGCCGCGCGATAAGGCGGGAGTGCGCCCACATCAGCGCCTCGCCATCGATGTTCTCCTTGAGCAGCCCTTCGCGCATCATCAGGCCGAGATTGCGGCGCGCGCGGCGCCAGGGCTCGTCGGCCTGCTTGTAGATGATGTGGCGCAAATCGTTGAGGCGGCCTGGATTGGGCGGCTTGCCGTCGGCGAGCCATGCCTCGCGCGACTGCCCGCCCTTCCACGCCCGGGTGGTGAAGCCAAGGATCTCCGTCTTGACCCCGCAGCGTTCCAACGTGCGCGCAAGGATATCGGCGCTGATTGCGGCGATGGAGATCGGACGGCCACGCATCGACCCCGAATTGTCGATCAGCAGGGTGACGACAGTGTCCTTGAAATCGATATCGCGTTCGACCTTGTAGGAAAGCGCGGTGCCCGGCGACACGACCACGCGGGCCAGCCGTGCGGCATCGAGCACGCCTTCTTCCTGGTCGAAATCCCAGCTGCGGTTCTGCTGCGCCATCAATCGCCGCTGGAGACGGTTGGCGAGCCGGGTGACGACCCCCTGCAGGCCGGTCAGCTGGCTGTCGAGATAGGCGCGCAGGCGGTCGAGTTCTTCGGGATCGCACAGCTCGGGCGCGGCGATCTCTTCGTCGAAGCGGTCGGTGTAGTATTTGTAATCGAGCCCGTCGGGAATGTCGGTCTGGGGGCGGTTCGGACGGACGGGCGCGTTGGTCGCGTCACCCTCCTCGCCCGGCTCGCCTTCCTGCATTTCCTCTTCGGCCGACATCTCGCTATCGGCTTCGCCATCGCTCTCGCCCTCGGCGGTCTCACCGGCCATTTCGGCGCTCTGCGGATCGCCCTCGCCTTCATTCTCGTCGTCGCCCGACTGGTCGTCTTCGGCGCCGTCTTCGTCTTCGCCGTCCTGATCCTCCGTATCTTCGGGCGCGTCGGTCGGACGGGTGAGATCGAGCTCGCGAAGCATGTCGAGCGCGAGCTGCTGGAACGCCTCCTGGTCGCTGAGCTGGTCGGCGAACGCGGCAAAATCGTCCCCCACCTTGTTCTCGATGAACTCGCGCACAAGGCCGATACCCGCCTTTGCGCGCTCGGGGATCGGCTCGCCTGTGAGCTGCTCGCGCAGCAAAAGCGAAAGCGCTGTCTGGATCGGCACTTCGGACGAGTTCTGCGCGCGAACGATATCGTCACTCGCCAGACGCATCTCAGTCGCCGCATCGAGGTTCGACTTGATCCCGCCAAAACGATTTGCGCCAAGCGCCTCGTAGCGGACCTGCTCGATCGCATCATAACACGCACGCGCGATCGGCTCCGGAGGAGCCTTACCGGCATGCAGCCCCGCATCGTGGTGGCGCAACTTGAGTGCAAAACTGTCGGCGAACCCGCGTGCCTCTGTCACCTGATCAGGCGGGAGGTCGCGGCCCGGTAGTGGAACCCGGAACCGGTTGCCCGCCGCACCCGGCACGTCCGCACTCCACGCGACCTCGACCTCGGGGTCGCGCGAAATCGCACGGCTCGCACCGGTCAATGCCTGCTTGAACTTATCGAGTGGAGATTCTTCGGCCATTCCAGTGGCAGATAGGGACTTATCCTTCAGGCGGCTACCCGATAGTTTGACCAGTCTTTTCCCAGTCCTTGAGGAAGCCCTCGATCCCTTTGTCGGTGAGCACATGTTTGAACAGGCCATGGATGACCTTGGGCGGCGCGGTCATCACGTCAGCACCGATCTTTGCGGATTCGAGCACGTGGGTGGTGTGGCGCACGCTTGCGACGAGAATCTCGGTGTCGAACAGGTAATTGTCGTAAATCAGGCGGATGTCGCGGATGAGGTCCATCCCGTCGAAGCCATTGTCGTCGTGGCGGCCGACGAAGGGCGATATGAAGGTCGCCCCCGCCTTTGCAGCAAGCAGCGCCTGGTTTGCCGAAAAGCACAAGGTGACGTTCACCATCGTGCCGTCTTCGGCCAGTGCCTTGCAGGTCTTGAGCCCGTCGACCGTAAGCGGCACCTTGATGCAGACATTGTCTGCAATTTTGCGCAGCACTTCGGCTTCTTTCATCATTGTTTCGTGATCGAGCGCGACGACCTCTGCACTCACAGGGCCATCGACGATCCCGCAAATCTCCTTCGTCACTTCCATGAAGTCTCGGCCCGACTTGTGGATCAGCGAAGGATTGGTGGTGACGCCGTCGAGGAGGCCCGTCGCGGCGAGGTCCCTGATCTCGTCAATCTCTGCGGTGTCGACGAAGAATTTCATGGCGGCTGGTCTCCTGCAGTCGTGTCGAATCGTCGCGGGGATGCTTGGCACAGCCCCGCGCGCGAAGCCAGATGGCTTGCCGATTAGGTCACAACCCGGTGCGTCAGATAACCGCGCCCGCGCCGAAAACGCCGATCAATACAGGATCACCGGTCTCTTCTGGATTGCGCCGGATAGCGGCTTCCTCGATTCCCATCTCGTTCCAGATCGCATCGTCGACTTTGCCTGCAAGCTCCTGTGCGATACGCCCTACGTCGGTGCCGGTCGCCTCGTTGATGAGTTCGGCAACGAGCGGGTCGGATGCGATGCGGATGGCCTCGCCAATCTCGGGCACCATTTCTTCGATCAGCCGCCCGCCGAGCTCTCCGCGCAACGCTGTGGTCGCCGCCTGTGGTCCGCCACGCACAAGATCGACGGCATTGCGCAGGCCGATGACCCGCACCGCATCGGCCACAATCGGGGCAGCGCGATACGAGGCGTCGATCGCGATATCTGCGAATGCGTCTTCAAGCCGGTCCTTGAACAAGGTCGACGTCAGGATGCGCGAGAGAACATCGCCGCGCGTGCCGAGCAAATTGCCGAGGCCGATCCGCGCGACCTGCTGATCCCAGTAACCGTCAGGTGCGGTAAGGCGGGCGAAGGCGCGTTCGCTCGACAGGAGGAGCAAGCGCCTGATCGCTTCGGTAAGGCTGAAACGGGGATAGGTCGCGCAAGCCGGCAAGGCGAGCACGACAGCGATCCCCGCTCCGCCTTTAAGCAATGCTCTGCGCTCCAGAGTTTCGTTCATATCCATAGGCCTCCTCCTTGTATGTTCTGGCAATCCATCGCCATATGGACGGGTTCCGATGAACCGCGTCCGACTCCTCGTCCTGAATGCCGCTCTGGGCGCGCTCGATTACAGCGTGCCAGAAGGCATGCACGTGGAAACCGGCAGCGTCGTAATAGCACCGCTCGGTCCCCGCACAGTGACGGGAATCGTGTGGGATGAGGGGCACTTGCCCGGAGCGGAGGTCGATGCGAGCAAGCTTCGCCCGATCCGGGAAGTGGTTCCTGTCCCGCCGCTTTCGGAGCCGCTGCGTCGCCTGATCGAGTGGACTGCCGATTATTACTGCGCCGCACCCGCCAGTGTTGCGCGCATGGTGCTTTCGAGCGGAGGCGCGCTCGGCGGTCCCACTACCACCACCGAATACCGGCTTTCGGGCGGGACGCCGGAGCGCATGACCCCCCAGCGCGCAGCGGCGATCGAAGCGCTCGATGGCGAACAGGGCACGATCCGCGAATTGGCGGGGATTTCAGGAGTTTCCGAAGGGGTGCTCCGAGGTCTTGTCAACCAGGGCGTGATCGAACCAGTCACGGTGGCGATCGATCGCCCGTATGAGCCAGCCGATCCCGACTATCATCAGCCCGCGCTGTCCCCCGACCAGATGGAGGTCGCGAAACGGTTGGTGAAAGCGGTCGAGGCGCAAGAGTATGCACCCGTCCTGCTCGACGGGGTGACCGGCTCGGGCAAGACCGAGGTCTATTTCGAACCCATCGCCGAGGCCGTACGGATGGGACGGCAGGTGCTCGTCCTCTTGCCCGAAATCGCGCTGACCGAGAATTTCCTAGTGCGCTTCGAGCAGCGCTTCGGGACGCCTCCGGTGCTATGGCACTCCTCGCTCAAATCGACCGAGCGCAGGCGCGCGTGGCGGGCGATTAGCGAAGGCACCGCGCAGGTTATCGTCGGCGCGCGCTCTGCCCTTTTCCTGCCCTATGCCAATCTCGGCCTCATCGTCGTCGACGAGGCGCACGAGGTCAGCTTCAAGCAGGACGATGGGGTCCGCTACAATGCCCGCGACGTCTCTGTAATGCGCGCGCGGTTCGAGGATATTCCCGTCGTGCTCGCCAGCGCCACGCCCGCGCTCGAAAGCCTGCACATGGCGCAGGTCGGCACATACGAACTGATGGAACTTCCAAGCCGTTTCGGCGGAGCGGAATTGCCCGACATCAAGCTCGTGAACCTTACCGAGGAGAAGCCCGCGAACGGTCGCTGGCTCTCCGCGCCCATCATCCATGCGCTCGAGGACCGGCTGACAAAGGGCGAGCAGTCGCTGCTTTTCCTCAACCGCCGTGGCTATGCCCCGCTAACGCTATGCCGTAATTGCGGCCACCGTTTCCAGTGCCCCAATTGCAGCGCGTGGCTAGTCGAACACAGACTCTCGGCACGGCTTGCCTGCCACCATTGTGGACTTGAGACGGCGCCTCCCGACACCTGCCCCGAATGCGGCGAAGGCGATTGCCTCGTCGCCTGCGGCCCTGGCGTCGAGCGCATTGCGGACGAGGTGACGGATCTTTTTCCCGAGGCGCGCGTAGCGGTCGCGACCTCGGACACGCTCGGCAATCCGGAACGCGCGGCCGAATTCATCGCGCAGGCGGAGGCCAAGGCGATCGATGTCATCGTCGGCACGCAGCTCGTGACCAAGGGATTTCACTTTCCCGAGCTGACGCTGGTGGGCGTGATCGATGCGGATCTCGGCCTAGAAGGCGGCGACCTGCGCGCGGCCGAACGCACCTATCAACAGGTCGCGCAGGTTGCGGGGCGCGCCGGACGCGGCGAGAAACCGGGCGAAGTGCTGATCCAGACGCGTCACCCCGAAGCTCCCGTCATCGCGGCTCTGGCCAATGGCGACCGCGACGCATTCTACGCCGCCGAAACCGAAGCACGCCGCGATGCAGGGGCTCCGCCGTTCGGAAGATGGGCTGCGATCATCCTCTCATCGGAGGATGAGAAGGAGGCGCGAGAGGCTGCGATGCGGCTCGGCGACACACGCCCGCAGCGCGACGATCTCTACATCCTCGGCCCCGCTCCCGCACCGCTCGCATTGCTCCGCGGACGTTACCGCTATCGCTTCCTCGTCAACGCACGGCGCAGCGCCAATCTTCAGGCCACTCTGCGCGAATGGCTCGACGCGCACGACTTCCCGCCGGGCGTGCGTGTTGGCGTCGATATCGATCCCTACAGCTTCGTCTGAGGCACTTATCGCCGCTCCAGGCATTGGTGGACCATGTCACAACAACCCATCCTCGTCCCCGTTCTCGGCGATCAGCTGACCCGAACTCTTGCCTCGCTGCGGGGCCGCGCAAAGGACGACACCGTCATCCTGTTTATGGAGGTCTGGGACGAAGCGACCTACGTCAAGCATCACAAGCAGAAGATCGTCCTGATCTTCTCGGCCATGCGCCACTTTGCCAAGGAACTGCGCGATGCCGGTTGGACGGTCGATTACGTAAAGCTCACCGACGAGGACAACTCGGGCAGCTTCACCGGCGAAGTCGCCCGCGCGATCGAGCGCCATGATCCGCGCGCGATTCACGTTGTCGAAGCGGGGGAGTGGCGCGTGCAGCAGCAAATCGAGGAATGGCCGGACAAGTTCGTCTGCGAGGTCGAAATCCTGCCCGACGACCGGTTCCTGTGCTCGCACGATGAGTTCAAGGACTGGGCCGAGGGGCGCAAGCACCTCACCATGGAGCACTTCTACCGCGAGATGCGCAAGCGGACCGGCATCCTTATGCGCGAAGACGGGAAGCCCAAGGGCGGCGACTGGAATTACGACAAGGACAATCGCGAACCGCCGAAAGACGAGATGGACCCGCCCGACGTCCCCAAGTTCGAGCCTGACGACATCACACGTGAGGTTATTGAACTCGTCGGCGACAAGTTCTCCGACCATTTCGGCGATCTCGAACCATTTGGTTGGCCGGTGACGTCCGACGAGGCCGAGGCGGCCGCCGACGCCTTCTTCCAGGAGCGGATCGAGAAGTTCGGCCCGTACCAGGACGCGATGGTCCACGGGTCGGATGACATGTACCATTCGATGCTCTCGACCAGCATCAACCTAGGTCTGCTCGATCCGATCGAGCTCTGCAAACGTGCCGAGAAGGCCTACGAAGACGGCGATGCACCGATCAATTCGGTCGAGGGCTTCATTCGCCAGATCATCGGCTGGCGCGAATACATTCGCGGCTTTTATTGGCTGCACATGCCGGAGCTCGAAAGCGACAACAAGCTGAACGCCCAGCGCGCCCTGCCCGAGTTTTTCTGGACCGGCGAAACCGACATGCGCTGCCTTGCCGACTGCATCCGCTCGACCCGCGAGAACGCGCACGCGCACCACATCCAGCGGCTCATGGTTCTCGGCAATTTCTGCCTGTTGGCGGGCATCAATCCGCGAGAGGTGCAGGACTGGTACCTTATCGTCTACGCAGACGCATACCAGTGGGTCGAACTGCCAAATGTCTCGGGCATGATCCTCTACGCCGATGGCGGCAAGCTCGCGACCAAGCCCTATGCGGCGAGTGGGAACTACATCAACAAGATGAGTGATTACTGCAAGGATTGCCGCTATTCGGTGAGCAAGAAGACCGGCGAGGATGCCTGCCCATTCAACCCGCTCTACTGGCACTTCATGAATCGCCATCGCGACAGGCTGGAGACCAATCACCGGATTGGTCGCATCTATTCGAACTGGGACCGTATGGATGATTCAAAGAAGCGCGACTATCTCGAAACCGCGCAGAAATTCCTCGACTCGCTGACTCCCGCCGATAAGAGCTGGGCGCGAAACGACTAGAGGAGCCAGCCATGTTGACCGTACATCACCTGCGCATTTCGCAATCCGAACGCATCGTCTGGCTGCTTGAGGAACTGGGCATCGATTATGA